>NZ_JAPJEE010000001.1:89418-482215 GCF_030731885.1 Shewanella sp. ULN5 | reverse complement strand
CACTTTCTTCAACAGACTCATGAACTAATTCAAGCTCTTGCTCAAACATAAAAAATCCCCACCAGAATACTGGTAGGAATTATCATTCATCTTCAAGATCGGTCAAGTGCCCTTAAACGATCGGCATTGATTTATAAAATGGGCTTTTTTGTTTTAAATTGGTGGCCCCTCCCAGACTTGAACTGTTACGTGGGGTATTTAATTCAATAGAGATCGCTATTATCGGCCAAGTTCAGTTAATGTAAGAGTTTTACTGTTGAGTAAGGCTTGGCATGCCAGCGTCAGACTGTTAAGTCGTTTTAGATGAAGTTCAGGGCAGAATTGATAAAGAGAATGGTGTAAAATATTAAATTCGCGCATCTTTTTGTTTGGTTTGTTGTGTTTTGGCCAATTCATTAGATCATATGGAAAGATGCGCTTCAATATAAATCAGTTTACCCTGAAATTATTAGGGGATTCCTCAGCACTAAATTCGCAATAACTAAAATTAGTACGCTGGAGATTCAGCAAATTACTTTTCTTTTTAAAATTAAAATAAGCTACGGAAAACCATTGAATTAAAAACTGCAGTATCAATAGTAAAAGTCACCCTTAATTATAATATAAATAGTACTGTATTAATTATAGCATAATACTTCTTAATTTGGCATGCTTTAGAAATATTGCTATAAGGCAACGATTTGATAGGTAATTTGGATGATGAAAAGTTTAATTTTTTTGAGAATAGGTCTTTGCTTATGGATATCTCTCTCATTTTCTGCTCTAGCAAAATCCAATTCACCTATTGAGATAACTATTGAACATCCCATTGCACGTAATGTTATTGACCGTACTGGTATTCCATACCAACATAAAGAGTATGACAGTTATCAAAACCAAAAATTTAATCCTTTGTTCGATTTAGGCGCTTGGCATGGTTTTTTGTTACCTGATGATAAAAGTGGTTACGGCGCTTTTTCAGGGCCCATGATAATAGCTCAAGAGTACAGTTTGTTCATCGCAGATAAATTAGAGCTTCTAGGTATTATCGATAGCAAAAATAATACAAAGTTGGATTTTTCAAAAGCAACAGTAGCAATATATTCACAACCCGGCGCACTCATTCAGCAATATTCATTTTCTCAATTTGACGTAATGCTAGAACTTCACTTTATAAGTAATAGAACTGCTTTGATCAGTACAAGCATCAAAAATAAAACCAGCAGTCAAAAATCATTGCAACTTAGCTGGAATGGCGCGCTACTTTCCAAATGGGATGATAGACGCTCAGTTGAAAGTGCTTTACCAAATTGGTCGAGAACTATAGTGGCTAATGAAAATAGTCTTATTATTAATTTTGGTAAAACAAGAGAAATATGGGATGTATTAACGAGTGATAGCTCTCAATACAATATTACACGGAGCATAGCAAGTACAACGCAGGTGAATCCAATTAAGAAGAGTTATACCAGTACCGCAAATGTGAAGATTGAGGCACATACTAGTCTTGAACTATTTACCACACAAAGTTATTTTCATAATGAACATGAGGCTAACAAAGAGCAGGCTGCTATTAATGATGCGCTTGCTGAGCCTGAAAAATATATATTAGCGTCAAGAGCAAGATGGCAAACGTATTTAGATAAAGGTATAAATATTGGAGAAAAAACAGATAAACAAAAGCGAGTGGCTATAAAATCTATAGAAACATTAATAGGTAATTGGCGTAGTGCAGCCGGTAATTTATTACATGACAGTGTAACACCATCGGTAACAGCACGATGGTTTAACGGCACTTGGGCATGGGATAGCTGGAAACATGCTTATGCAATGGCTAGCTTTACTCCTAGCTTAGCTAAAAACAATGTTCGAGCAATGTTTGATTATCAAGTTAAAGATAACGATACAATTAGACCTAAAGATCACGGAATGATGATTGATGCTATTTTTTATAACAAAGATAATCCTCGCGGGGGAGATGGTGGCAATTGGAATGAGCGTAATAGTAAACCACCATTAGCAAGTTGGGCTGTATGGCAAATTTTTCTAGCAAGCAAAGACGTTAACTTTATTAAAGAAATGTTCCCGAAACTTCAGCAATATCATCAATGGTGGTACAGAAACAGAGATCATAATCAAAACGGTTTAGTAGAGTATGGCGCGACTAAACATCGATTCCATAATGATGAAAAGAGTAACATCAGTTTTAAAGTACAATACTTAACCTCATCAAAACTTAAATCTGTCGATTTAAAACAATGTAAAGCAGCAAACGAGCACTGGTATCATTGTTCTGGGATGGCTTTGTATCATCAAATCATTAGTAATGGCCAGTATGACGATATTGATATTGGCGCTCAACATGGTGCCGCTTGGGAATCAGGTATGGATAATGCTGCAAGATTTGGATTTATCACTCCGTCGCAATTAAGTATTTATGCAACCCAGCACTATCAGGGAAATATTGAACAGGCCCATAAAGACTGGCAAGTACTATTTTATGAAAATAGAGACGCTTCTGGAGCACTACTTGGTTTTTCTATTAATCAGGAATCTGTTGAGTTAAATACCTATTTAGCACATGAAAAAACACTGCTAGCGAATATGGCTGAATTACTCCAACAAACAAAACTGGCACAGCATTATAGAGAAGCAGCAAAAGTATTAGCAGCAAGAATTAACCAATGCTTTTACGATGATGATAGTGGGTTTTATTATGATAGAGAAATATTAAACCCTGAGGAAAGTTCTACAAAAACGTGTACAGGAAAATTGCTAACTAAACGAGGTAAAGGCCCCGAAGGTTGGAGCCCATTATGGGCAAATATTGCTGATAAGGATAAAGCATCTCGAGTTAAAGACATCATGCTTAATGAAAAAGAATTTAATACTAAAGTACCTTTAGGTACTGCTGCATTGTCAAATCCTGCTTATGATGCTGACATTTATTGGCGCGGTCGCGTCTGGCTTGATCAAGTCTATTTTGGTTTGATCGCTTTAGAGAATTATGGTTATTTTACTGAAGCAAAAAGCTTGTCTAAAAAACTATTAAAAAATGCTGAAGGCTTAAGCGAAGATGGAGCGATAAGAGAGAATTACAATCCGGAAACTGGTGCTGTACAAGGCGCAACCAACTTCAGTTGGAGTGCCGCACATCTATTGATGATTTATCACGAGTTTTCACATTAGATATCGCAGAAGTGTCTGTGCATAAGGTTGCTCTTAGGAATGCTGCCATTACGATATTGTGTATCTATGCATATCAACTGAGGTTGGCAATTGGTCACAATACAGGGGCATGCTTCATATGAACGAGCTAACAATAAATGAGCCATGAGCTAAGAAGTTTAATCAATCTTCATTCGAAGTTCTGTTAATTTGGTGCAAAAGCTAGTTATTTGCATTTCGTGCAGATGAGTGAGTAGGGGATGAACTAAAAGTGGGTAGGGGATTCGAACTGGATTTATTGAGCAATAATCTGCTACATATTTGCTACACAGAACTCCAGATATGAAAAAGGCGTAGTAGGTATTAACCTGCTACGCCTTATCAGAATTGGTGGCCCCTCCCAGACTTGAACTGGGGACCTGACGATTATGAGTCGTATGCTCTAACCAACTGAGCTAAGGGGCCGACTTAAGATAGTCGTCACTATCGAAAGCGGGGGGAATTATACGAAGTTTATCTCTGCTTGTCACCCGTGATTTTCATTGATTTTTAGTATCTTGATTCAATTGGTTATCTGTTAATCAAAAAGCGTGCTATGGGACAGAAAAAAAGCATAAAAAAACCTGCCGAAGCAGGTTTTTGATGAATCAAGATTAAAAATATATTGATTCAATGAGTATGACTAGTGATTACTCATCTAAGAATGATTTTAAAATCTCAGAGCGAGAAGGGTGGCGTAACTTACGTAACGCTTTTGCTTCAATTTGACGAATACGTTCACGGGTTACGTCAAACTGCTTGCCCACTTCTTCTAGCGTGTGGTCTGTATTCATGTCGATACCAAAACGCATACGCAATACTTTTGCCTCACGGGCGGTTAAGCCTGCTAGCACTTCATGCGTTGCATTTTTTAGACTTTCGCTAGTCGCTGAGTCTAAAGGTAGCTCGAGGGTAGTATCCTCGATAAAATCACCTAAATGCGAATCTTCGTCGTCACCAATAGGGGTTTCCATTGAGATTGGCTCTTTAGCGATTTTCAGTACTTTGCGGATTTTATCTTCAGGCATCATCATACGTTCTGCCAATTCTTCAGGAGATGGTTCACGGCCCATTTCTTGAAGCATTTGACGAGAAATACGGTTTAGCTTGTTGATCGTTTCTATCATGTGTACTGGAATACGGATTGTGCGTGCTTGGTCAGCAATCGAGCGTGTAATCGCCTGACGGATCCACCAAGTTGCATAAGTTGAGAACTTATAACCACGACGGTATTCAAATTTATCAACCGCTTTCATCAGACCGATGTTACCTTCCTGAATTAAGTCCAGGAATTGTAAACCACGGTTGGTGTATTTTTTAGCAATCGAGATAACCAGACGTAAGTTAGCTTCAACCATTTCTTTCTTAGCACGGCGCGCTTTCGCTTCACCGATTGACATACGACGGTTAATGTCTTTGATGCCAGCGATGGTTAAATCGGTTTCTTTTTCAACTGCATCAAGCTTGTTTACACAACGAATAACGTCATCTTCAACCATACGTAAACCTTCTGCGTATGGTTTAGTGCTGTTCATTTCAGTGGTAAACCACTCAAGGCTAGTTTCTTTACCTGTGAATGCTTTAACGAAGTTTTTCTTCGGCATTTTTGCTTGTTCAACAACAAGCTTAAGGATAAGACGCTCTTGAACACGCACGCGATCCATCATGGTACGCATGCTTTTTACTAAACGGTCGAATTGCTTAGGGACTAAGCGGAATTCTTTGAATAGCTCACCGATAACAAATAACGAGCCGATTGCTTCAGGATGGTCGCGACCTTTCTCTGCAATGATCGCTAAGCTTTTCTCGTAAGCTTCACGTAATTGAGTGAATTTCTCTTTAGCTTCTTCAGGATCTGGACCTTTTGGACCTTCTTCCTCTTCTTCGCCATCGTCATCATCATCGTCATCATCGTCTTCATCATCTAATTCATCATCAGATAGTTCAGAACCTATGTGTGTTGCCGTTGGGGCAACGTCTTCTTCGTCAGGGTTTACAAATCCAGAGATAATATCAGACAAGCGTATTTCGTCAGCTTCATACTGGTCGAATTGCTCTAAGATCATTGCAATGGCTTGTGGGTATTCACTCACTGAGCATTGAACGGTATTGATACCTTCTTCAATACGCTTTGCAATAACAATTTCGCCTTCGCGGGTTAAAAGCTCGACCGTACCCATTTCACGCATGTACATACGTACAGGGTCAGTTGTACGACCTAATTCACTTTCAACGGTAGCAAGTGCGGCAGCAGCTTCTTCTGCTGCATCTTCGTCTGTGTTGTCTTCCGACATCATCATGTCATCGGCATCCGGTGCTTCTTCAAACACTCGAATACCCATGTCATTTATCATCTGGATAATATCTTCAATCTGATCAGAATCGACCATGTCTGCAGGTAAGTGGTCGTTCACTTCTGCATAGGTTAAATAACCTTGCTCTTTACCTTTAGCGAGCAACAGTTTAAGTTGCGACTGCGGAGTGTGATCCATAGATATCATCCAAGTTTGGGGAACTGAAATAACGATAGGACACTGAGCCTAGCTTAGTGTCGCGCAAATCGTCAATTATAGCTGTGTGGACTCATCTTAGCTAGTCCATGGCGTTGTTTTAACCGCGAAAGTTTTGTCATTTTCGGGTTACTTCGCAACACCTTTCATTATTGAAATCAGCTTAGTAAGCTGCATTTTCTCAGCTTTTGTCAAAGTCTGTTTAAGACTAAGTTCCTGATAGCGTTGTTCTATATATTGGTTAGTCAACCATATCAGGGTTTGTTTAAACTCGGTCAACACATTTTCATCCGCCACTTGATGGTCCCATTGGGCTAACTTTATTAGAGTGCTCTTCTGTTCGTGCTCTCTATGTATCTCAAGTAGTTGTGCGCTATTAAATTGTTGAGTTCGAGTTATTTCAAGCAAATGATTCAGCAAGTCAATGCCAGCCATTTGAATTTTGTTTAATGCTGGTTGCGGGGCAAGTCCAAAGCCTAAGCTTGGTTTTTGCACTAACAATGCAATCGCTAATCTTAACGGTGTGCCTCGCCCTTGTAATCCTTTGGCATTAAGCGGCTGCGGCTTTTTGACCGCAAAACCTAATTTTTTCTTTAAATCATCACTGCTGTTCATGCCCAATTTGTGGGACAAACTTTCTAACAACAGGTTTTGTAATACGCTGTCTTGTACTTTTTCGATTAAAGTTATGGCCTGTTTTGCAAGGGCACCTTTATCGGTTCCATGGTTATTACTTAAGGTCTCAAACAGAAATTCAGGTAACTGCATTGCCTGTTGTATAAGCTCCTCAAAAGCAGCTTTGCCTATTTTTCTGACCATGGTGTCAGGATCTTCACCCTGGGGTAAAAACATGAATCTTACCATGTCCCCGGGTTTTAAAAGCGGCAAGGCCGTTTCAAGTGCTCGCCATGCAGCTTCACGTCCAGCTCTATCACCGTCATAACAACAGATGACTTCTTTGGCACTACGAACTAACAATTGAAATTGTTCAGCTGTCGTTGATGTGCCCAATGAGGCAACGGCATAATCAACACCAAATTGTGCTAGTGCGACGACATCCATATAGCCTTCAACAATCAACACATGTTGTGGATCGCGATGAAGCTGTTTTAATTCGTATAAGCCGTAAAGCTCGTTGCCTTTATGAAATATGGGCGTTTCTGGGGAATTCAAGTATTTAGGGGTGCCTTCACCTAAAACTCTTCCGCCAAAGCCGATAACTCTGCCGCGTCTGTCGCGGATTGGAAACATCAATCGGTCACGAAAACGGTCATAACGCTTACCGCTGTCGTTTTCTATCAACATGCCGGCGGTAAGTAATTTGTCTTGTGCTGATTGGTTTTGACGGTAGCGGCCTAATAATCCGTCCCAGCCGTCAGGCGCAAAACCTATGCCGAAATGTTTAATAACATCATCTGATAAGCCTCTGAAATCAAGGTAATCTAGTACTTTTTGCTTATCTTGATGCTGTCTTAACTGGCTTTGATAGAATAAATTGGCTTCTTCCATCAATTGATATAAATCACGACTTAATCCGTGATCCTGGCGTTTTGCGTTGCCATTTTCTTGTGGTACATCTAAACCAAGTTGACTGGCGAGTTCTTCGATCGCATCGACAAATTCTAATCGATCGTATTCCATAACAAAGTCAATAGCATTGCCATGTGCACCACAGCCGAAGCAATGATAAAACTGTTTATCTCTGCTGACAGTAAAAGAGGGCGATTTCTCGCTATGAAAAGGGCAGCATGCCGAATGATTTTTGCCAGCTTTTTTCAATGGCACTTTTCGATCGATAAGATCGACAATGTCAGTACGAGCAATTAGCTCATTGATAAAATCACGAGGGATCGCCATTGATTGCTATAAATTCTCGAAGTCACTTTATCAACTAATTAAAACAAACAAGCCGTGCAGGTGCACGGCTCATTCAACATTAACGCCTGATTATTTCAATTTTGCGCGGATTAAAGCACCTATGGCACTCATGTCTGCACGGCCTTGAACTTCAGATTTTAATGCTCCCATAACTTTGCCCATATCCGCCATGGATGCAGCACCGACTTTAACAATAGTTGCATCGATAATCGCTGCGACTTCTGCTTCAGTTAATGGTGTTGGCAAGAAGGTTTCAATGACTTGAATTTCTTCTGCTTCAGCTGCTGCAAGCTCTGGGCGATTCGCTGCTTCATATTGAGCAATTGAATCACGACGTTGCTTGACCATCTTGGTTAAGATAGCTATTACCTGTTCGTCATTCAAAGTCTCGCGGGTATCCACTTCAACTTGTTTAACGGCGGCAAGTGCCATACGAATAGTGCCTAAGCGTACCTTTTCTTTGGCACGCATAGCGTCTTTCATTTGGTCTTTTAGCTTATCGACTAGGCTCATAATGAGATTAGTATAAACGTACGCGACGTGCGTTTTCGCGAGAAAGCTTCTTAGCTAGACGTTTAACTGCAGCTGCTTTTGCGCGCTTACGTGCAGTAGTTGGCTTCTCGTAGAATTCACGAGCACGTACATCAGCTAAGATACCAGCTTTTTCACAAGAGCGCTTGAAACGACGAAGAGCTACGTCGAATGGTTCGTTTTCACGTACTTTAATAATTGGCATACGCCATCACCCCTTAGGTGTAGTTGAGTTGGTTATGTTAAGTGTTTTAAGTTTGAAACTTAAACCCTTAAATAGCCAAAAGGCTAATTAAAATGGTGCGGAATTTTACACCGAGCTAAGGGTATTTGTAAACCCTTTGTTCAGATTGTCTGCTTAAGGCCAGTTAAAAAACAATAAATAGCTGATTTTAAACTTATATAAGCGATCAAAAACGATCGTTACATTTGTCTGTTGATTTTATCTGGAGAAAACTTGCACCAAAGGCTAGAATTAGCCGCTTAATTTTACAGGAACAAGACATTATGCGCATTATTGGTATTGAAACATCATGTGATGAAACTGGCATCGCCGTTTATGATGATCAGCAAGGCCTGCTTTCACATGTATTATATAGCCAAGTAAAGTTGCACGCTGACTATGGTGGCGTGGTGCCAGAGTTGGCCTCCCGTGATCATGTACGTAAAATTATTCCGTTAATTAAACAAGCACTGACTAAAGCAAACTCTTCTATTGATGATATTGATGGCGTGGCATTTACCAAGGGTCCTGGCTTAATTGGTGCATTATTAGTGGGTGCCTGTGTTGGCCGTTCATTGGCGTATGCCTGGGGGAAACCTGCGGTAGGCGTGCATCACATGGAAGGACACTTATTAGCCCCGATGCTTGAAGATGATGCGCCTGAGTTTCCGTTTGTTGCCTTGTTGGTATCTGGTGGTCACTCAATGTTGGTGCAAGTGGATGGAATTGGTCAATACCTTGTATTGGGCGAGTCTGTTGACGATGCCGCGGGTGAGGCTTTTGATAAAACCGCGAAATTGATGGGATTAGATTATCCAGGCGGTCCGCGCTTAGCTAAATTGGCTGCGCAAGGTTTAGAAGTGGGGTACAAATTTCCGCGTCCAATGACGGATAGACCGGGCCTTGATTTTAGCTTTTCAGGTTTAAAAACCTTTGCAGCTAACACTATTGCCGCGGAGCCGGATGATCAGCAAACCCGTGCCAATATCGCTAGGGCATTTGAAGAGGCTGTGGTTGATACACTCGCCATCAAGTGTAAACGTGCCCTAAAGCAAACTGGGTATAAGCGTTTGGTTATTGCCGGTGGCGTTAGCGCGAATACGCGTTTGCGTGAGTCTTTGGCTAAAATGATGCAAGACATGGGGGGAAAAGTGTATTACCCACGTGGTGAGTTTTGTACTGATAATGGCGCCATGATTGCGTATGCGGGAATGCAGCGACTGAAAGCAGGACAAGTAGAAGACTTAGCCGTTAAAGGTGTTCCTCGTTGGCCTTTAGATTCATTACCTGCGGTTTAAAACGTTAGCGCCTGATATGCAAGATTAGATAAGATGAGTCATTAAAGCTTAACGTGTTAAATACCGTTAAGCTTTTTTATTACTTCTTTTTCGGCTCACTTTTGTTTCTTCGCCAATCCGCAGCCTTTCAATATTATCTTTATGCCTAATTAAAATCAGTGTCGATAACATGGCTACTGGCAGCACGAAGCGCTCATCCAGCCACCATGTGTACATGGGGGCAAGTACTGCTGTTGCCATGGCTGAAACGGAGGAGTAGCGGGTAATAAAGACTAATACAACCCAAGTTGCCACTAAACAAAGTGCTAAATCATGACCAATAGGGGCCATAGCACCGAAAGCGGTTGCAACGCCTTTACCGCCTTTAAATTGAAAAAATACTGGATAAATGTGACCTAAACAGGCTGCAACAGCAATAAAACCAAGGGATGCAGCATCTAAACCTAGTAAATAACTGAGGTAAGACGGTATAGCACCTTTTAGCATGTCAAAAAACAACACCAGCAATGCAGAACTGGCACCACCAATCCTTAATACATTTGTTGCACCAGGGTTGCCAGAACCGTTTTCTCTTGGATCTGGTAAACCTCTCATTTTGCAAACTAATATCGCACTTGAGATCGAACCTGCCAAATATGCAACAATTATCATCAAAACGGTTACGACTATGGTGTTCAAATTGGTTTCCTTACTCGTCTTAGGGTATTATCGCGCATGTTTTTTTAATGCGCTGTTGCAAATCATTCTGCAAGAATCAAAAACAAGTTCCGTGGCATGAATTAAATTCGTTACCTTTGTTTTGGTATTGGCTTATCCTACTGCTTTACGCTTGCAGGCAAAAGGCCAGACGGTGAGAATATCACTGTTTATCTGCAATTAATTTTGAACAGTCTAACAATATAGGTTTTTCTGGAGGTTCACATGGATAAAGTGCTTATCAGGCAGTTGAAAATTGAAACTGTGATTGGAATTTATGAGTGGGAAAAGAAAATCCATCAAACCTTGTTAATTGATTTAGACATGGCTTGGGATAATCGATTAGCCGCTGCTAGTGATGATTATGCCCATGCATTATGCTACGAAACCGTCTCGAACCGTTTAACGGCCTTGATTACCGAAAAACCATTGGAATTGATTGAAACTGTCGCTGAAATGGTTGCCCAGTGTTTGCTGAATGAATTCAATGTGCCATGGGTGAAGGTGGTGGTAATGAAACCTGGCGCCGTGCCTCATGCCGCATCAGTTGGGGTTGAAATTGAACGTGGCAATGTTTAAAACGACTTTTGATACGCTATCTTATTAATAACCCGGGTTAACACATTTAATGGCAAAAATTTATATCAGTTTAGGCACTAATATTGAACCTGAACTACACCTCCAAGCTGGATTGTTGGATTTGCAGCAACATTTTGGACATTTGTCTTTGTCTCGGGTATTTGAGAGTGAATCGGTTGGCTTTAAAGGCACTAACTTTTTGAATATGGTTGCCTGTGCAGATACCGACATGTCGATTGAAGACGTTGTAGCAACGTTTAAGATGATCGAACAAGCCAATGGCCGAATTAGAGGCGAGAAAAAATTTAGCCCCCGTAGTTTAGACATTGATTTATTACTTTATAATGACGAAATAACCCGCCAGCCTGTTGAACTTCCTCGTGGTGAAATTCTATTTAATGCTTTTGTACTTTGGCCATTGGCAGAGTTAGCCCCTGATGTATTGCATCCCGTTGTTGGATTGTCATATCAAACACTTTGGCAGCAATACGATAAGCAACAGCAACAGTTATGGCCAGTGCCTTTTACTTTCTCTCCCCAGTTACGTTGTACCAGTGTTTGATGATTCAAATCTGCATGCATCACGTTATTTAAACAAGGACAAATATGGAATCGCTACAAGTTATATTTTTGGCTCTTATTCAAGGTTTAACCGAGTTTTTACCTATTTCAAGTTCAGGACATTTAATTTTACCTGCACAACTATTAGGGTGGGAAGATCAGGGCTTATCATTTGATGTGGCGGTAAATACGGGGTCATTGTTTGCGGTGATTATCTATTTTCGCACAGAGATTGTGACCTTAACTCAGGCTTGGATTAAAAGTTTTGCTACTGGTACTCAAACCCAGGAAAGTAAATTGTCATGGTGGATTTTATTGGCCACCATTCCTGCAGTTATCGTTGGTTTTATGGCCAAAGATTTTATTGAAACCCATTTACGTAATACGTTAGTTATCGCAATTACAACTATCTTTTTTGGATTGTTGTTGTGGGTTGCAGACCGAATGTCAAAAGCACAGCTAAATGAGTTTCAGATGGGGTGGAAAAAAGCTCTATTAATTGGTGTAGCACAAGCTATGGCATTAATTCCTGGTACTTCTCGTTCAGGTGCGACAATGACCGCTGCATTAATGTTGGGACTCACCCGAGAGGCCGCAGCGCGTTTTTCGTTTTTAATGTCTATTCCAGTAAGTTGTGGCGCTGCGTTATTAGTGACTAAAGACTTGATAGAAAGCCCGTTACCGATTGACTATCAAGCATTAGGTTTAGGTTTGGTGGTATCATTTGTGGCTGCTTATATCTGTATTCATTACTTCTTGAAGTTTATTAGTCAAATAGGCATGACCCCATTTGTCATTTACCGACTAATATTAGGTAGCATCTTGCTCGGTTTATTGTATTTATAATATTCCGAGTCAGTATCAAATGAATTAAACGGGTATTTTTACCCGTTTTTTATTTTTAGTTTTTTTTCTTATTAAAAGTTTATTTATGATGATTTCTCCATTAATTTGCCCGACCTGTGCCCAGCCATTGCATCAACACGATGCTTCAAAAGGTTTATACTGCGATGCAAAGCATCATTTTGACCGTTTAGCACAAGGCTATTACCCTTTGGTGAAAGTAAAAGCAAAAACACCGCAATCATCGGTAAGTCGACAACAAATGCGCGCACGACAGTTTTTACTGCAAAGCGGTGTTTTTCAGCCTCTGGTTGATACGTTAAAGCAATTAATGCTGTCGCTGACAACTGATAAAAAACAGGTTAACTGGTTAGATTATCAATGTGGTGATGGCTATTATTTAGCACAAATTCATGCTTTTTTGGTCTCACAGCAACAAGCTGATAATGTGTCTACTTGGGGGGTATCAGATGCCGAAAATGCCTTATTTGCGGCATCAAAATTACAGTCACCCGCATGTTTGATTTTTAGTGCACTGAAGGCGTTACCTTTTGCCGATAACAGCATTGATATTGTGACTTTGTTCGATGCGCCAATAAAAGGTCAGGAATGTATTCGAATATTAAAAGATGATGGTCGGATAGTATTAGTGCAGCCAAGTCATCAGCATTTGTGGCAAATCAAACAACAGGTTTACCCCGATTTGGTGGAGAAACCATTTCAAATCAATATTCCTAAGCGTTTAAGTATTGACACCCAAGAGTGCGTGTCATTTGATATCAATGTCAGTGGCGATCAGGCGTTAGGATTGCTAGACAGTTCTTTGTTTGCGTGGCGCGCTAATGATGAGCTTCGTCATCAAATTAAAGCTAAGTCAATTGATGGATTGAAATGTGAGTTTGATGTATTGGTACTAAAGCAGATTTAGAGTGTGCTTAAAGGCAGGATCTGAGCGGGTTATTGATTGCTTATGCTGTTGCAACGAATATCAAATTTAACGATAAAATAGGATGGTATTGGGGTAATACAACAACAAGGGCTGGATAAGGAAACTTATACAGTTTTTTTTGAGCATTAAAAATATCTAACAAACACAAATAATTAAGGCTTGAAGTTGATTCAAACTGCATAGCAGCTAATCCACATTCAAGCCCTAATAATCAACCTATGAAAATAAGCTAATTCTTTATAGCTATGTCTTACTTCTTGTAAGAAGAAGCCATGTTGTCTAAACGGTCGTTAGCACGTTTAGCTTCAGCTTGTGCGTCCATAGAAGCAGCTTTAGCGCCTTTAACATCAGCAGATAATTTGCTTTGCTCAGACTTTAAAGAACCAACTTCTGCAGATAGTTGATCAACTTTGTTACCTAAGTTAGCAACGCTTTCTTCTAGAGCAGTAGTGTTAGCACAGCCACCTAGTAAAGCAGTCATAGCAACACCAGCAATCATCAGTACTTTTTTGTTCATGGGTAAATCCCTTAAATATAGGTTGTAGTTTTAGCGCAAAAGCCTATGCCTTTGCAGCGGCGTAATTATGTCACACATTTTGTTATTTGCTATAGGTAAACAACAAAATGTTTATCTAAAGTAGTTAAATAAATGAAAATTGCAAGCATTTCAATGCGTATTGGGGGGTTTCGTGCCCAATTTTAGCTAAAAGAGTGATTTATCCTAAAATAGTTGATAAAAAAGCAGCTTTCCCCCCCCCCATAGCTGTTTACGCTATAAGTTCATTTATTTTTGATTTGTTGTTTTAAAGCTTGCACGGCTTCGATTCTTTTTTGGTGCAATTGCTGTTTAATTTCTGCGCCTTGAAATCCACCCAATATAATTTGCTTAACATCGACGTCACTTGCTGCGCTGAAGCAGGATTCAAGATACGTTTGTTGCGGATATTCAGCGTATTCAAACCCGGTGCGACCACGCATATCGGCATGGCAACAAATTAACATTTGCTTCAATCGCTGTGGTTTACGCCAAAAATCTGCTTTATCGAATATTTTGATAATGGTTTCAGCTTTTAGTTCAAAAGCATTATGAATATTTTGATGTTGGTCGCTAACTAAAATCGCTAAATCACGATATTCATTTGGCACACGTAACCGTTGGCATAAACGTTTTATCAACGGTACACCTTTTTGACCGTGCCCATGATGCTTAGGTAAGGTTTCTTTGGGGCTAAGGGCTTTGCCTAAATCATGGGTTAAACTTGCAAATCTAATCGCTTTATCTGTCGATAATATACTTGCTTGTGCCAGTACTAATAAGGTGTGTATCCCAGAGTCAATTTCAGGGTGCCATTTCTCGGGTTGAGGAATGCCAAATAGCACGTCAACTTCAGGTAATATCACTTTCAATGCGCCGCAGTTACGTAGCGCTTGAAAAAACACTTCAGGGTTATTACCGCTTAATACTTTGTCTAGTTCTTGCCATACTCGTTCGGGAGTAAGATGTGCCAGTTCACCCGACTGTGCTATTTGCTGCATAAGCGATTGAGTTTCAGGGGCAATAGTAAAGCCTATATGATGAAAGCGCGCCGCAAAGCGAGCTACGCGTAATACCCTTAGCGGATCTTCAATAAACGCGTCTGATACATGTCTAAGAATTTTTTGTTCAATATCCTGTCGACCACCATAAGGGTCAACCAAGTTACCTGATTCATCTTCAGCAATTGCATTAACCGTTAAGTCTCGGCGTAATAGGTCTTGCTCTAAGCTGACATCTTTGGCGGCATAGCAGTCGAAACCCTGATATCCCATACCCGTTTTGCGCTCAGTTCTGGCAAGTGCATATTCTTGTTGTGTTTTAGGATGTAAAAACACAGGAAAATCTTTGCCTACCTGCTGATAGCCTTTTGCCTGCATTTCTTCAACATTACTGCCTACCACAACAAAATCTTTGTCTTTTATTGGAAGGCCAAGAAGTTTGTCTCGCACAGCACCACCGACTAAATAGATCTTCATTTGGGGTCACTTTTGGTCAATATAGTGAATAAATCTTACCAGAGTTCGATTTTTGCGGCTAACTTTTGACAAGCAACCTCGCAGGGATTAACTTGAGCCGTCAGTTTTAGTTAAGGATGCTAAGTCGTATGTATAAAGCTTTTTATGGATTAAACGATAATCCATTTTCTATTGCTCCTAATCCACATTACATGTTTTTAAGTGACCGTCACCGTGAAGCTCTGGTGCATTTGACTTATGGTTTAGGTGAAACCGGCGGTTTTGTGTTGCTTACTGGTGAAGTGGGAACCGGTAAGACAACCGTATCGCGTTGTTTATTACAGCAGTTACCTGAAAATACCGATACCGCATTTATTCTCAATCCTTCATTAACTGAGCAAGAGTTACTGGCTACCCTGTGTGATGAACTTGGCATTACCTATGGCGAAAACCCCAGTATTAAACAACTTACCGATTTATTGAGCCAATATTTACTCAATAGTCATAAAAATGGTCGTAATACGGTGCTTATTATTGATGAAGCACAGCATTTACGTTCTGAGGTGTTAGAGCAGTTAAGGCTATTAACTAACCTTGAAACCGATACTAAAAAGCTATTACAGGTTATTTTAATTGGTCAGCCAGAATTACAACAACTGCTAAAACGCCAAGACCTGCGCCAACTCGCACAGCGTATTACTGCTCGATATCATCTTTTACCGCTTAATGCTGATGAGTTAGCATTATATGTGCAGCATCGTTTACAGGTCGGTGGTCGGCACGAGCCCTTATTTACCGCAAAATCGACTCGCAGATTGCACCATTACAGTGGTGGAATCCCTCGATTGACAAACCTTTTATGTGAAAGAGCATTGATGGCAGGGTATGGCCAATCTAAGGTGCCGATAGATCATAAAATGGTTGATCAGGCAGCTATGGAGGTGCTGGGTGAATCCCTGCCTAACAATGATAAACGTTGGTACGGCGCAATTGCTGTTGCAACATTATTCACTTTTTCTGCGGCATTTTATGTTTTCAATCAAAGTGGTGAATCTAATTTATCTGCAGAGTTACCCAATAATCAACCCACTCCAACGCCGTCTGCTGTAACAAAAGCTGTGGCAAATCCACTGCCTGCAGAGACTTCATTGCAGGTTAATTCGAGTGCGATGAATGCCAACCAAAGGGTGATGCAAAATGCTATGGCACAAAGCCAGAATATTGATGTGGCTTTTGCTGCGTTATTTGGTTTATGGCAATTGCAACCAATTAGCGAGCTAACCCCTTGTCAGGCTGCACAACAACAAGGATTAACCTGTTACCAACAACAAGGTAATTGGAATAGCATTATGCGCCTCAATTATCCTGCGGTGGTGTATTTACAAGATGCAAAAATCAACCCATTTTATGGGGTGATTGTTGAGCGTCAGTATGAGCAAATATTATTGCAATTAGGTGAACAACAATTTTGGGTGGGTAAGGATTGGTTTGATCGCCATTTCAGTGGCACCTTTGAAATTTTATGGCAGTCGGATCAAGCCATGCCAAGAGAAATTGGCCAAAGTGCGCCTTTAGCGCAGGTACAGTGGTTAGAGAATAGTTTAGCCATGATTGAACAACGTCCTGCGCGTTTAGTTAGCCAGTTTGATGGTCAATTAGAACAGCATCTCATGTCGTTTCAGCGTTTGCATGGATTAAAAGCCGATGGCATAGCAGGCAGTCAAACTCTGGTGCAAATTAACTTATATCTGAGCCAAACTGGCCCTAGATTGAGTTTGGCGGAGCGTCAATAATGTCAATTTTATTGGATGCGGTAAGTAAACAAAAACAACAATCGGCCGGAGTATATGATCCGGTTTTGACGCCACGCCCTGCATCACCTCTGATCCAGCGTAAACGTGGTTTGGCAACCAAAGTAACTTTACTCGCGCTTGCTATGTCTGTCGCTATTACCGGTGCGTGGGGATTAAATACCTTGCTCAATACTGCTCATCAAGACGTGGCTAATCTTGATGTGCCGTCGGCAAAGTCTGTTTCGCCAGAGACCAATATTATGCCAGTGGTATCTAAGCAGGTTTTAGAAGAAGAGACACAAACTACGGCAGATTTCAGTTTAGCTGGCAAAGTGGCATTGCCTCGGCCTAAACCACTGTCATCTTCAGCAATGACTGAGCCGCAACTTCGCCTGCAACAGCCTATTAGCAACCAAAATCACCAGCAAGCTTTGTTACAACAACCAAACGCGGCCACTGTTAACTCATCTGATGCATTGACCATAGAGCAATTACAGCAATTAAGTCAGCAATACGATCAACAACTACAGAATGCGTATCAACAATCAAATGATACTCTTGATGCTGAACCGATTATTTTAGGTGCGAATGCAAATCAGCGCGGCTTGCAAGAGTTAGAAGCCTTAAAACTTCAAGTCAATATGGCTGCAAATGAAGTTGATTTTCGGTCGGTTCGCCAGGAGCGTGTCAATCAAGATAACAATCTTGCCGATGCATTTGCTGCGGCTTTAAAAGATGTCGAGTACGAGCAGTCAGCTAATCGCGATGTGACAGAGGCTAAATTAGATCCTATTCCAAAATCTAAGCCACAGGGGATCCCCAAATACGGTGATTTACCGGCCAGCCTTCAGCTGCGTATTCCCGAGTTTAATATTGTTGCGCATGTGTATTCAACAGAGCCCAGTAATCGCTGGTTAAATGTTGATGGCCAAGAGTTACAACAGGGCGATATGATCCAAGATAAATTAACCATTATTGAAATTCGTCCTCGGGATATCATTTTAGATATTGATGGTCAAGAGTTTAAAGTGCCTGCAATTTAATCATTTAATCTTGTATATGATGAACGAGTAATAAAAAAGGCGCCTAAGCGCCTTTTTTGTGTGTGGTAAATAAAGATTAACCGTGTAAGTGATTCGCTAAAAATAATGTTAATGAATAGCCTAAGCAATAACATAGCAAGAGTGCTGGCACATATTTTAAGTAACTGACGAAGGTTAACTCGGGCACTTTACTCATAGCGATGATACCCGACGCGGAACCAATGACGAGTAATGATCCGCCCACCCCCACAGAGTATGTTAAGCCTAACCATTGTGCTGTTGTTAGCACTGGATCCGCTTTTAATAACGCCGCAGTTAATGGTACGTTATCCAGTACCGCAGAACCCACACCTGTGAAAAAGTTAGAAATACTGGGGTCGTACATAGAGTAGACTTCAGTTAATAAATGCAGTGTACCTATTTCTTTTAGCATACCGACAAGTAATAAAATACCTAAGAAGAACAATAAGGTATCGTACTCAACCTGACGGATATATTCTAAAATTTGTACTTCTTCATCTTTACTTTTATTGCTACGTCCCACTAAAAACATCACCGATAAACCGGCTAAAAATGTCAGTACAGGGGGAATTGCGAATAGCACGTTAAGTAGCATAGTCAAAATGATAGTGATCAGGAAAATTACCCCAATAACGATATCGACAGTGTTGTAAGACTGCGCCATAGGCGTGGTGCTGACAGACCCTTCAGCTTTTAAAGAAAACAACACAGCTAATAACAATACGCTAATAGACGCAGGTATAAACAATACTAACAATTCAGAGATATGCACCTTGCCTGCAAGGAAAATCATCAAGGTGGTAACATCGCCGGTGATCAGTGCAACACCACCAGAGTTGACGGCAAAAATAATCAAAACCGCCATGCGTCGACGCATTTGGCTATCTAAATTAAACGTTGTCAGTAACCCTAGTGATACTAAGGTAGCCGTTACGTTGTCACAAAATGTCGATAATACTAAGGAAAACATCCCCACTTGCAGCATCAGCATTCTGACTGAAACCTGTTGTGGGAAGATTTTTTGCACCATGACCTGGATCATGCCCTTCGCGTTAAGGTAGGCCACAAAGGTCATTGTCGACATTAAAAATAGCCATAATGTGGCAATTTCTAATAAGTTCTCGTTCAATTCCTCTGAAATCAAGGCTGATTTCTCAGGCGTTTGAGCGGCAATAAATAAGGTAATCCAAGACACACAGCCTAAAAATAAGGTGGTCTTAGCTTTGTTTATGTGGGTAACTTCTTCAAAAATGATACTAAGTAGTGCGAGTACAGCAAGAGTGAGCAGAAAGGTTTCTAGCATAACGGCAATTCCAACGGCTTGTTAATGACATAGCTGCTATGTCATGAATTTAAGCTAGCTTAATTAAGTTTCAATTAAGCTTTCTTCAGGCGGTGCGGATCACATCACACTATGGCTATTTCTGCAACAGGCTTCTCATTGTTTTAGGCAAATAAATGCAACTCAGAACAATAATCGTTATCAAGCGAAATATTCAACATATGTTATTGAATAATTATCAATTTTGGCAGTGAATTTTTATCATTACCCAATTCCACTTAACTTGGAACGTTCGATGGATTTTAATAGACTCAAATTGAGGTTATTGGCTTCATTGTCAGGAAAAAAACAGATCAACATATCAATAGCGGCTTAAATGGACATAAATCTGATGCAGTCACAAAGATAAAAGCGGTTTGATATTCGGATGTTGGTAAGCGTGGTGATAAGCGTTAATGGCAGGAGTCAAACCAATAAAAAGGCCAATCTGAATCGATTGGCCTTAGCATTAGTACCTGACTAAAGCAGGTTTTATTTCATTGCTGCAAAAATACGGTCAACAGCGGCTAAAGTATAACTAATCTCTTCTTCACCATGCGCCATAGATAAGAATCCAGCTTCATATGCTGAAGGCGCTAGGTAAATGCCCTCATCTAGCATTGCATGGTAGAAATGACGGAAGTGTTCCATATTACATTTGGTCACCTGGCTGAATGAGGTCATTGGCGCTTTATCTTCTGTGAAGAAGAAACCAAACATACCGCCAACATAAGTGATGCTTAATGGAATGCCGTGCTTATCTGCAGCAGCTTTAAAGCCTTCAGCAATACGCTTGGTTTTAGCGGCAAGTGCTTCATATAAACCTGGTTCGTTTAAGGCTTCCATTTGCGCTAAACCTGCGGTCATTGCAATAGGGTTACCCGATAATGTACCTGCTTGATAAACAGGGCCTGTCGGTGCGATAAACTGCATAACATCTTTACGGCCACCAAATGCGCCTACTGGCATACCGCCGCCAATCACTTTACCTAAAGTGGTTAAGTCAGGTTTAACGCCATAATGACCCTGTGCACCGCTCATAGATACGCGGAAACCTGTCATGACTTCATCAATAATCAGTAATGCACCAAATTCATCACAAATTGCACGCAGACCTTGTAAGAAGCCTTCAACAGGAGGAATACAATTCATGTTGCCAGCAACTGGCTCAAGAATGATGCAAGAAATGTCTGTTGGATGTTGTTCAAACAATGCACGTACCGATGCTAAATCATTGTATGTTGCAGTGAGTGTGTGCTTGGCAAAGTCATCAGGAATACCCGGAGAGCTAGGTTGGCCTAAAGTTAATGCACCAGAACCTGCTTTTACCAGTAAGCAGTCTGCATGACCATGATAACAGCCTTCAAATTTCAAGATTTTGTCACGGTTAGTGAACCCACGCGCTAAACGAATAGCGCTCATGGTGGCTTCAGTGCCTGAGCTCACCATACGTACTTGTTCCATTGATGGCACCATAGAAATCACTTTTTCAGCCATTTTGACTTCAAGTTCTGTGGGGGCACCAAAAGATAAACCATTTTCAACCGCTGCTAATACCGCTTCACGGATTTTAGGATGGTTATGCCCTAAAATCATCGGTCCCCATGATCCGACATAATCGATATATTTTTTACCATCAGCATCATAGATGTAAGCACCATCAGCTTTTTCGATAAATAATGGTGAGCCACCTACGCCGTTAAATGCGCGCACAGGTGAGTTTACGCCGCCAGGAATGGTTTTTTTAGCCTGTTCAAATAGTGTTTCGGAACGGGTCATGTGTAATCCTTAATTTATTGCCGCTGATTAACGATCAGCTTTACGTGAATACCAGTTAACAGGACATTCATATTTTTCGAGTTGGTTCTCAACACCTAACGTTAATGCAAACAGTGCCATACGAATTAATAATCCGTTATCCGCTTGACGGAAAATAGCCAAACTTGGGTGGCTGTTTAGGTCGTTATCAAGCTCGTTTGCCTGTTCACGTGAATCACGTGGTAAAGGGTGCATGATCACAGTGTTCGATTTACAGTGTTGAGTATAAATATTATGATTTAATCGGAATTTACCCCGATATTTATTCGCCTCTTCCTGTGAAGGAAAACGCTCTTCTTGAATACGGGTTAAATAAAGAATATCAGCTTGATGCAGATTTCCTTCTAGTTGTTCGGTTATTTTGATCTTATGGCCAGCATTTTCAATGTCGGCGATCACATAGTCAGGCATTGCCAGTTCAGTAGGTGAAATTAATGTGAACTGGATATCTTTATACATGCATAACAAGCGTGATAGCGAATGCACAGTACGGCCATATTTCAAATCACCCACCATTGCGATGTGCATACCATTAATGCCCATACCTGCGTGGCTGAGTTCTTTTTGAATGGTAAATAAATCAAGCAAGGCTTGAGTTGGGTGCTCATTAGGACCATCGCCGCCGTTAATCACTGGCACACGACTGCCTTCAGCAAACTCTTTTACCGAGTATGCATCAGGGTGGCGCATAGCGATAACATCTGAGTAGGTCGACAGCACGCGTGCTGTGTCATACAAAGATTCCCCTTTTGACAGCGAAGACGATGCCATTCCAGTGGTTTCTCGTACATGTCCACCGAGTAGGTTAAATGCACAACCAAAACTAACACGGGTACGGGTGCTGGGTTCAAAAAATAAATTACCAAGAATCGCACCTTCTAATACCTTAGTACGCTTTTCTCGCAGCGCATAAGGGGTCATTTTGTTGGCGACATCAAAAATGGTAGTAATTGAATCCAGATTTAACTGGTTTACGGAGAGGATATGTGAACCTTCGAACTGAGTCATCAGCCTGATTTCCAATATTTGGGGGGTAAATCTTGCTTGAAATTCAGCGCGAGATTTACCCAAGTTGTGTAGGGTGGCTGAGGCGAAATTGTAGCAGACAATCTTGCACAGTTAAACTAGATTACTGTGAACCTGTTATCAAATGAATCGGATTAGCATCAGATAGATAAGCTTCATCAACTTGATCTAAACCATTATAGCGGATCATCGCGCGTAAACTGTCTATGTAAGCTTGGCCGCGTTCAGAATACTTATCTAATGTCCCCGCTAATTCCAGTCCACTTATTGGGGCATTTTTTTCCCTTAACTTGGCACGTAAATCACGTAGTTTTTGATAAGCTTGATTGGTGTTGATATTAATGAGATATCCAATGACCGACGCCAGTGGTGAGTCAAATTTTGCAATACCATAATTACCGAGTTCGGTACGTTGTTGCTTTGGTACCATGCCATTACCGCTAAAATCCCATTGGCCAAAAAAAGCATTACCTTCAATCGTAAATCGAGATGTTGCCCAACCGCTTTCTTCGGCAGCTTGTGCTAACACCAAAGAGGGCGGCACAATATCAACGCGATTAAGCAAAGTGGCTCGTTGTTCATCTGAAAGGCTTTCGATGCTTTGTCGTGTTTCTTCATCAATTACTTTGTATTTTAAGGCAAGCTTGATCACTTTTTCATCGCTGTTGGCCTTGGACTCAATATATCTGCGTTCCAGCAACATTTTTTCATTACTGAGTAAAATCAGTGGCGCCATCAAGCGGAAGAAAATCATTTTCTTCTCATCTACAGGAATATTTTTTGCATTTCGCTGCCATTTTTCGGTGACGGTACTGAAGGTCAGTCTTGGTACTTCACGATTGCCTTGCTGCCAGCTTTGGGAATTATAATTAAGTGAATCGAAGAGGTCTTTAATACTGTCTAACGAATAAATCGGCACCTTTGTAGGCTTTTGGGTTGGACGATTATCAGATATTAACGAAAAACTCCTTTGTAATTGGTCTGGTTCATTGTCAGTAAAGGCGTTTAATGGGGCTAGTTTTATGTCTGTTTTAGCATCTGTGGTATTTTTAACATCGGCTAAATTGATATCAAGGGACTCATCATTGTCTGTAGATAGGCTAAATATGCTATAAGTCAATGCTGAACATATGCCAATAACTAGCAGCGCCCAAAATGGTTTTGTGATCATTTTCATTATTTTAGTCCTATAGTTGGCCAGAGCGAATTTCTTGTAATAAATTAGCCCAGCTGATCACGCCTATAACATTATTTGGGGTGTTACGATAAATATAGACCTCTCCCGACCGTTTTGCTGCAAGCGCCTCATAAGCTTCATTCAGTGTCGCTGAATCCGGCAACCCGACCATCAAATGCCGTGATAAGGTGGTTTCATCTTCAAATGATTGGATTTCTAATCGGAGCATTTCTATCTGATGGTCTGCATTACGAACTAACACTGGTCGACCTTCTGCACGTTTTAACACTTCAAGTAATAATTCATCATCGTCATTTACCACCACAAAGCGTCTATTCATTAATACTCTGACGCCTTTTTTCTGTAAACCTTGATTCATCGGCGCGACTTTATATTCCAAGCCCATAATCTCTAGTTGCTTGATAAAAATGGAGCTGGTATTAAACCCCTGATAAGCAACTAAAAAAGCAGGAATAGTGACAAACATCGCCGGTAAAATAATAGATGCATCGTTGGTTAATTCAAGTAAAGCCACTAATGCCGCAAGTGGGGCACTTAAACATACGCCCATCATGGCTGTCATGCCTATTACAGTATAAAGTCCAACGTAAGGCGCAATAGATGGAAATAGCGCACTGCTGATCAGCGCCAGTATTGCACCGACTAAAGCGCCAATACCGTATAACGGACCAATCAATCCACCAGGCACACCAAAGCCAATAGCGGCGATGGTTGCCAGCATTTTTCCCAGCAATAGCGCAATTAAAAACCACAGGTTGGGTGACTCGCTAATGGCTTCATGGATCGCTAAATCACCAGAACCGAGCGCTTGAGGTAATACCAAACCAATTAAAGTGGTGATTGAACCAGCGATGAGCAACCGGTAGATCAATGGCCAATGCTGGCCTTTAGCGGTGACTTTTAATAATGAGTGATTAAATAACGCCGCCGTGCAACCTAAGCCTAAACCACCCAACAATAATATAGGATAATGATCGAGCGGAATGCGGATCACGTTTATAAGATCGTATTCATGGACATTACCAAACACTATTTGGCTTGAAACTGCACCACAAATGGCAGATAACATGATGGGGAAAAAGTAATGAATTTTATATTCTCTAACAATCACTTCAAACACAAACAGTACAGCAGCTAAAGGTGCGTTAAAGGTTGCAGCGATACCAGCAGCAATACCACTGGCACACATGATCCTGACACTGTTATCGGGTAATTTAAACTTCTCAGCCATGACACTGGCGCTCACGGCACCTAAATGAATTGCTGGACCTTCTCGTCCGACTGAAAAATTTGTTACCAGTGCGATAAGGGCTTGAAAAAATTGGCCCGCAGCAGATTGAAGAGGAACTTTTCCGTAATGGATTTTAAAGCGATGTAAAACATAGGCTATGCCCATACGGCGATAACGTTTCGAACCCAATAATGATAATAACCAAATTAACAGTGCGCCGATCAGGGGTAAATAAGAACGCCAATCGGTAAGGACATTATTGAAGCTAGTTGCATCACTATGGGTATACTGCTCAGCCCATACCAACATGAGTCGGAATAGAATAATCACGCTGGACGCGATAACCGCAAACAGCAATGCTAGGGCACAGAGTTGAACACTTATTTTCGCTTGTGATAATTTATCGCGAAATTCGTTGTTCAGATATTTGCGTGTGGCCCTTTTGGCGTGAATAATAGCAGCTTTATTAAGTTTGAGTTGCACTGTTACGCTCTTGCTTCCCTGTAGTTACTTTTATATTGTATTTTATTAAGGGCTTGTTACCTAATGCTAAATTATCATCGCATGCTGGACACTCTCAAATCAATCGAACGAAAAAAGCGTTCATCAAGTTCCTATCTTATCGCTTTGGTATTAGTCGCTTTCGTCACTGGGGCCTTATCACATCAAATTTGGTTATCCTTGGCACCAGAGGCCGCGCCAAATAGCGTTAGCGGTAAACGTAAATTATTATCTGAGCTTGACTCACAGGCCAAGGTATTAGCCAGTCGTAATTTAGCGTTAACTATAGAACAAGAAGCCAATAAAAATTTGCAGGAAATGTTCAGTGAGCAATTAGTTCGTCAAAAAGCACTAGAAAAAGAGTTGGCATTTTATCGAAGCGTAATGGTGGCCGATGCTGAAGTTGAAGGGGTGATGATCCACAATGTTGAAATAAATGCTGGAATATTGCCTGAACAACAACAGCTTAGAGTTATCTTAACTCAGCAACAAAAGCGTAAGGCTAATTTAAAAGTGGTTGTTGATGCTGTATTCATTGGGATTATGGATGATAAAGTGACTGAACTAACTTTGAGTAAGTTGTTGGGTAAAAAGAATAGTATCGACTTTAAGTATTTTCATATAATGGATAGCGATTTTATCCTGCCTGATGGATTTGAGTTGCAAAGAGTGAAGGTTAAAGTGCTAGTAAAATCATCGCGAGGCGTGAAAGGCGGCGAGATTGAACAGGTATTTAATATTGCCGATATTGCTTCATTAACCACCGAAGTCACAGACAATCAAAAAGAACCTCGGGTAATACTTGAACAAAACAGTCAGGTATCGGATAATTCACCGCAGAAAACTGAAGTAAGAGGTAGTAATGACTGAACAAACTGATGCAGCAATGCCGATCCAATTTACCGATGCTGCGGCGACCAAGGTAAAAGGGCTGTTAGAAGAAGAACAGAACCCTGAATTAAAACTGCGAGTTTATGTTACCGGCGGTGGTTGTTCAGGTTTTCAGTATGGCTTTACTTTTGATGAAAAAGTCAACGAAGGTGACTTCACTATTGAAAAGCAAGGCGTACAATTAGTGGTAGATCCAATGAGCCTACAGTACCTTGTTGGCGGTGAAGTGGATTACACCTCTGGCTTAGAAGGTTCTCGCTTCTTTGTTAAAAATCCCAATGCAACAACAACCTGTGGTTGTGGTGCTAGCTTCTCTGTATAATTGATTTAACTCTGAAGCACAAAAAAGCCGTCTTATGACGGCTTTTTGTTGTTCAATGGGATTAGCTCATAATATTCATGCTTTGTCTTGGTTTAAACCAAGCTTTCACTTTGCTATTAAAGCTTATCCAAACTTGAAGGGCACCCATAAATATTAAAACACTAAAGATTATCCAATCTGACACCACAGCCTGAAACAAACCAAAATCAACCGTTGTTGGACCGGCGACGAGGTTTTCTGGATCGTACATGATAGCAGGCAAGCAACTGTAAAACGCTAGTTGCAATACGCTGTAACCTCTTAGCATGTATAACGCTGCTTTTTGGCGTCCAAATACCGCAATTACCATCAATAAAGTCAACATGCATAACATTGAGCTTAAATCGGATACCGAACCTGCGGACATCAACCCGCTGAATGACGCTGCAGCATATATAAGCATCAGCGCAGTTAAACGCTTGGGCAACGTTGGTTTTGCAGGTTGCATGGACGAAGTGGCAGATAAAGCATCGGCATCTGGCAAAGTATTAGTTTGCACTGGCGTCACAACTTTAGGTTTAGCATCCATTGGATTAATCATAAATTAGTGTTTCTTGTCGCTTTTAGGCGTTAAACGCTGGTCAACTTCAAAAGGAGCGACGACAACACCTAAGTCTTCCTGAACAGGGAAAACGGCAATAAACAAGTCATCATCTTCCATGCCACTCACCCAGCGCTGTTGAAACTCATCAAGGGGAATCGCTAAAGGTTCACAATCTTTCCAATCATCAACTGCCCAAAGTGCTGCCGTTTCTTCAGATGGCCACATAGGGATGCAATCTTCATCTTCGGTGGTTAGCATCACGCAGCCATCGCTATCTTGTAAAGACCAAATGACTTTATTGGCTTTTACTTGCTCAATCATATAGTCATAACGGCCTTCAGGCGTTAGGTTCATTAGTTCAGCGATGGTTTTTTCTTTAGTGCTCATGTGGTTCTCATATGGCTGCAATCAGCAATAGCTATGCTGATCAGGGACAATTATGTGCGCATGATACCATTGACAAGAATAATTGAAAAAGAAAAGTCCGAACACTGTCGGACTTTTCTTAAATAGCGGATGTAAAAATTATTTGGTCGAGGGATTAAAACTGCGATAAATTATCCCAGCTAAAATAGCGCCAACAATTGGTGCAACCCAGAATAGCCACAGTTGAGACAGCGCCCAATCACCCACAAACAGTGCTGGCCCAGTACTTCGTGCGGGATTCACTGAAGTGTTAGATACCGGAATACTAATAAGGTGAATAAGGGTTAAACCAAAACCAATTGCAATGGGGGCAAAGCCTTTGGGAGCGCGATCATCGGTTGCACCTAATATAATCAGCAAGAAAAACAACGTCATGACAATTTCACAAATCAATACTGCAATTAAGTCATAGCCGCCTGGTGAGTGTTCACCAAAACCATTTGATGCAAAACCAGCACTTAATGAAAATCCATCCTGTCCTGATGCAATTAAATACAAAATACCCGCACCCATTGTTGCACCCGAAACTTGTGCAATGATATAGGGAAGTAGTTCACTGGCGTCGAAACGCCCACCTGCCCATAATCCAAATGACACCGCAGGATTTAGATGGCACCCCGAAATGTGCCCAATGGCGTAAGCCATGGTGAGTACCGTCAAACCAAAAGCAAATGATACTCCAAGCAGTCCTATTCCTACATCAGGAAAGGCCGCAGCAAGTACAGCGCTGCCACAACCACCTAATACTAGCCAGAGAGTACCTAAAAACTCTGCTAACATCTTTTGTTTTATATCCATAACTTAATTCCTTTTCTGTGGATTAATGTAGAACGGGGTAAAAGCTTTAAGCACGTATACCTTCATTTATATAACTGGAGAATGGATTTATGAAGTCCTAGTTAAACAGCCATTAAATAGGCTTTCATAAAAACGCTTTCTGCGGTAAATGCTCCTGCATTAATGATTTTTAATACAGTTTATATAACATTATTTTGATTAATCATAGACGCAATATTATCTGCCTTGCACTTTAATTGTCAAATATCAAAAACCAAGCTATGTACCGAAGGCTTTCGTCTTGCTCCTCGATTACTTTACTTACGGACAACTCTGAACCTTCAAAAGCGGTTAATTGTTACACTGGCGTTATAGTTCTATTAAGGTGTTGATTTGTAATGAATAGATATTAAATAGATACAAAACGGGCACAGAAACGAGTCATCATTTATTGCTGCATAACATAGACCGCAGTACAAAAGTATGTGTTTCGTAAATGTTAAATACGTTTCTCATTTGGTGTTAGCAAGGTTGAACTACCCGAATGGTTTTGAAGCGTGTTTGGAATCACGCACCAGTCGTAATAAAAATAAATCCTGCGTTTTTGGCAGAAAAGTGAAGGTGGGAAGGATGAACAAAAATCTATTAACTTTGGCAATACAAGTATCAATATTAGGCGGGATTCCTTCTATGGTATTTGCCGCAGATCCGGTTGAAGTCAAGACTGTTAGCGGCAAAGCCAAGATGGTTGAAATAGAAATTGATAATAGTGTGATAGAAAAAGTAGCAGTAACAGGTTCACGTTTAAAGCGCGATAGCTTTTCTCTTAGCACACCATTGCAAGGGATTGATGCGAAAGATATTGCCGATAGTGGTATCGGTTCTTTAGCTGATATTTTAGTTGACCAAATTCCTGCATTGTCAGAGGGAGTGAGCAGCACCAATAGTCAATCAAGTGTTCAAAACACAGGATTATCAACTATTGATTTGCGAAACCTTGGTACAGATCGTACTTTGACCTTAATTGATGGGCGACGTGTAGTTTCAAATAGTTACAGCGGAAATTACATCAGTTTAAGTACTATTCCAGCAGCAATGGTTCAAAAAGTGGAAATAATTACTGGTGGTGCTTCTGCCGTTTATGGTTCTGATGCTATAGCAGGCGTTGTAAACATTATTACTCAACAAAATAAGACTGGGTTCGAAATTAACGCACGCGGAGGGGAAACAACCGAAGGTGGCGGTGGAGAAAACACTGTTGATCTCGGCTATGGCGCCGACTTTGATGGTGACAAAGGCTATATCTACGCCAGTGCGACTTATGATGAGCAAGATGGATTATTCGCGACTGATAGAGAAAGAGCCCTGTTTGAGTCCAGCTTTGCCTACGATGAAGACTCGATGTGCAATGCGATGAATACCGTGGATGGCGATCAATGCATGCGCGATATCACCCGAGATGATTGGCGCGAGCGCAGCAATGACATTGTGGGTGGACGTTTCAAATCCAATGACTGGTGGTTTGATGGGACTGAGTTAAAGTCTGACTTTAAAGAAGAGCGTGACGGTTATAACGGCTACCAAACGGGGTTGTTAAAGGTACCAGAAGATACCTTGGCCGCAGCAATCAAAGTAGATTATGACCTGACAGATGATATTCGGGCAAACGTGCAAGTACAATTTAGCCGCAATACCGCCTTTCGCCGCACCGATGCCGAAGGCCAAGATTATAACGATGCAGAACTTTATATCGATCCGCTAACGGGTTTACCCGATCGGATTGCTGCTGGTTCTATTTCGCCTAACAATCCTTATGTGCCAGCGGAAATCGCAGCCGTTGCTGGTAAAAGTATTAGTTGGGATCGCCGCTTTCAAGAAGTGGGGCCAGTTGAAAGTAGCAACGAGCGAACCACTTTGCGCACTTGGGCTGGGCTACAAGGGAGCCTGTTCGATACTTGGACGTGGGATGCGTCAGTTGGCTATGGTCAATTTGAACAGCGCCAGCGCCGCAGTAATGAGATTAGCGTTCGCCGCTTACGAAATGCCATCGATGCCGAATATGCCGAGGATGGCGTTACGATTCAATGCGCGAGTGAAGACGCCAGAGCCGAAGGGTGTGCGCCAGTTAATCTCTTTGGTGAGGGGTCTATCAGTAAAGAAGGCGCTGACTATATTCGCGCCAATCCATATATCAACACCGACATTACGCAATTTAACGCCTTAGGATATATTTCAGGTGAATTATTTGAGTTGCCAGCAGGCGGCGTGCAATCGGCGTTTGGGGTTGAGTATCGCCGCGATACTCAGGCAGTCGATACGGATAAAGCGATGCGAGCGGATGCGATAACCTTTAACGACGTGCCGCCGTTTGAAGGTGAGGTGACTGTGTGGGAAGCTTTCGGTGAGGCGAGCCTGCCATTATTACGGGGCGAGGATTTAGCCCACAAACTTGATGTCGATTTGTCGCTGCGCCTCGCTGATTATAGTCAGAAAAACATCGATCTCATGTCAAGTTACCGAGTCGGCGTAATGTGGGAGCCTATCGCTAACTACGCGCTGCGCGCTAACTATTCCCGCTCGCAACGCGCCCCCAATATCACTGAGTTGATTTCACCGCCTCGTGGTGATTACGACAGTATTCGCGATATCTGTGATGGGGTGACCGCCACATCGACAGAGGCTGGCCATGATAGCTGCCGTCTCGACTCAGGAATTGCAGCGTCGATTGCAACCAATGGTTCCTTTGAGGCTGAGAGAGGTTCTAAATATTCGCCTAATGCAGGCAATGAAAATCTCACCGAAGAAACGGCGGATACCTATACCCTTGGCTTTACCATGGCGCCAGCGTTCCTCGAAGGGTTCAACGTAGCGGTTGATTACTACGATATCAGTGTTACCGATGCCATTGGTTCGCTGAGCAATGAGGATATTCTTGGCGAGTGTTATAACTCGAGCAATCCTTATGGCCCTGAGAATGAATACTGCAATGTGATTAGCCGTGATACGGAAGGTCAGATCACTCAAGTCATCCAGCAGGAGCTCAACCTCAATGACATCGTCACTCGCGGCGTCGATATTGCGTTGGCCTATGAGTGGGAGCTGGCACAATACGGTGCATTGACCCTAAAAACCAACTGGACTCATGTACTTGAGTACAGTTCGAGCTATTACGGTGCCGATGGCCTCGTAGAAGATGACTATGTCGGTGAATTGGCGAGCGGGATCTTTGAAGATCGTGGCACTATGTCATTGAGCTGGAGTAACGACGATTGGCGTGTGCGTTGGAGCGCGAAATATAAGAGCGCTATGGTAGATAGCCATGATCGGGTTGACGAGTGGAATGTGCTAAAAGCCGACAATCAAGCGAAGCTGGATAATGGTGACGCTAGCGCGGTGGCTAACCCTGAAACGCCTGCTTTCCTGTTTTATGACGCTTATATCACCCATGATTTATCCGTGTCTTACACTATGGATGTCAGTGATGCCGAGTTACGTTTGTATGGCGGAATGCGCAACATATTTGATAACCAAGGTCCTTGGGTAGCGGATACAGGCGATCTGGTTGAAACCGGCAATGGTAACTACAGCAGCGCTTATGGCGGCGGTGTAGGACGCTATGCCTACTTAGGTGCCGAGCTTAAGTTCTAGATCTTAACGTCTAGTCCTATATAGCCCTTCAAATGTAGTCCCGAATGTTTAAGCCTTCATGGTTAGGGAATTAGACCAGGACGTTAGATTACTTTTTCTAGCGTCATGGCACCTCAATTCGGGCAGCTAAAGTTACACACCGCATGTGTTGTTTTGCATGCGGTTTTGCCACCGGCTTTTTAGCCCATATTGAGTGTGACTGAGCGACTCACTCATCTGTTAGCGACTTATTTGACTGCAAACAATGTGACTGCTAACAATGTGACCGCTAACAACGTGACTGAGAAATAGAAGCTAAGCATTAAGGTAAGTTAGCCCTAGTTATCAAAATGAAAACGTCACAATGAAAGCTTCGGTAACTGATGAAATAAGGGTTTCACATGTCTACCCAGTTAGATTTTGTTTTTTGTTCGACGTATCAACCATTTAAAAAGGTATTTTTTAACGTGAAATCTATTATTTCGCTCATCTCGATTGGACTGTCGGTGTTGTTTGGGGCGTTATTTCCAAGCATTACCTTTGCCGCAGATAACGCCGTTTTGCCGCCCAGCATTACCGATGGCCCCTATGTTTTTCTCAACAATGGCGATGAAAACACCGCCTATTGGATTTGCCAAAGCGAGCTTAAGCAAACAAGCATTGAGGCGAATACTCTGATCCGTCCAGCCAACTGTGGTGATTTACCTGAGCCAAAACTGCATACTGAAGCTGTGATCCCCGACTTGGACACCTTTACGCACGTCGGCAAAATAGTCGCATTAAGTGATGTGCACGGTCAGTTCGATATCATGATTAACTTACTCCAAGCGCATAACGTTATTGATGCAGATCATCATTGGAACTTCGGTGATGGGCATATGGTGATGACGGGCGACATGTTTGATCGCGGCCATCAAGTCAATGAAGTGCTGTGGTTTTTATATGCACTCGATAAAGAAGCACAAGCGGCGGGTGGTCGCTTGCATCTGTTAATGGGCAACCATGAGCAGATGGTCTTTCGCGGCGATCTGCGTTATGTTAACGAGCGCTATCAAGTCTCATTAGATTTGCTAAGTCGTAGCTATGCTTCACTTTATGACAAAGATACCGAGATAGGTCGTTGGTTGCGAAGTAAAAACACCATAGTGAAAATCAACAATTTTTTATTTATGCATGGTGGAATAAGCCCTGAATGGGTTGAGCGTAAGCTCGATATTAGCAGCGTCAATCACTTGTTACGTCAACATGTTGATGATACAAAAGAAGTGTTAAAAAATAACGAGTTGCTTAATTTCTTGTTCTTTACCAATGGCCCCACTTGGTATCGTGGATACTTTGAAGATGCACTGCAAGGATCTGACGTCGACAGTATTCTGCGCTACTTTAACGTAGACCATGTCGTTGTGGGTCATACTTCTCAAGATCGAGTAATAGGACTTTACAATAACAAGATCATTGCGATTGATAGTAGTATCAAAAATGGTAAGTCAGGTGAATTGTTATTGATCAATTCAGATAAACTTACCCGAGGTTTATATAATGGTGACCAAGTGCAATTATAACCGCTTTGACTCGAGTTATTGTACAAAAATCAAGATTAGGTTGTAATTTAAATATGAATGATAAAAGTCAGTTGGTATTTTGCATAGGGCATTGCCGTATTGACCCTACCGATAACTCAATTACATTTCAAATGCAGGGGTGCTCCCCCTTTGCGAATGAAACAACTAAGGTATCGCTACAACCTAAATTTATTGAGGTCCTAAGTTACCTCGCTCTACGCCATCCAAATGTGGTCACTCGAAATGAATTAGTCGAGCAAGTTTGGGAGGGTAATGTCTATGTTGGTACCAAGGCGCTCACTAACGCCATTTGGCATTTAAGACAACACTTATTACCCTTAGCTCACTCCGGACCTGTGATTGAAACCGTTCGCAAAACGGGATATCGATTGCTGTTAGAGCCTGAATATGAACAGCTGAATGTGCTAGAAGATAACCTTAAAATCATTGAGGCTAAGTTAGATACAGCTAATAGGCATATGCAATTTATATTGTTGTTCATGTCAGCTTTAGTTGTGATAACGGGTGTAATTGTCGGAGTGCATTTATATCAAGATAACTTACGCATGATAGATACCCAAATAAAGGTCATTACTCAGGACCCTGGGTCAGAGCGTTATCCAAGACTTTCCCATAACCGAAGATGGCTGGTATATGGCGCAAGTCAGCCAAGTGGCAATAAGAGTCTTTTTCTCAAAGATTTGCAAGGCGATGATTTGCCTGTACGTCAATTAACTTCACTTAATTCGTCAGAGCTTCGAGCCGTTTGGAGTGCAGATGATAGCAAATTGTATTTTGCATCTCATTATTTAGACACAGATGAGTGTGCCATCACCCAATTAGATTTGGCTACTAATGAAATTCATTCTTTAGCCCCCTGCAGCTCAGAAATGGGTGCTATTGATATTTCTTCAGATGGTAATTATTTATCCTACATTTCAAAGCATGAATCAGATAAAAATGGCGGGATTTATCGCTTATCACTTAACACACAAAATGCTAAGGCGGAACGGTTATCCTGTGAATTAACATGTAACTATGAAGATAGAGATTTAGCTTATAGCCCTGATGGAAAGCTGCTTGCTATAGCTAGGCGATTCAGCAATATTTCTGAAGATATTATTATTCGAAACTTGAATACTGGTGAAGAGCACCGTTTAACGGAAGGGCTTGAGGATATACGTGGTTTAACTTGGGCGCCTGATGGTCAACGAATCGTATATGCAACTGAAAATTCAGGATCTAGAAATGGCTTTATTATTGATATTAAATCGGCTCAATTTCGTTCATTGGATATAGACGGTATGAGTTATCCCAATAGTGTATCCGACAAAGGAGAACTGGTTTATCACCAATACCGTCGTCAATTTGAAATGGCTTATTACTCTCTTGGTGGTAATGTGCCAAGCAGTTTATTTCCGCTATTATATTCAGGTGGTGGGCATCGTAATCCTGATTATTCAACACAAGCGGCTCGTTTAGTATTTGTGTCCAGTGATTCAGGTTATAGCGAGATTTGGATTTCAGATATACATGGGGAAAAACTTGAGCAACTCACTTATCTTAAATCACGTGTGGCTTATCCTAGATGGTCACCAGATGGTTTGAAAATCGCTTTTATTGCACCCGATGATAGCCATGAAGGTAATCGTATTTATATTCTCGATTTAGTTAATAAAAATATTTTTGCTTTAGCTTCAGGCTACCATAACCATGGTCGACCAACTTGGAACTGGCAGGGCACCTCAATACTGGCATCAACCAGTGATGGTATTACTGAGTTTTATCTCGATAACAAATCGCCTAAAGTGATTAATGCATTAAAAATGGGGGTGGGTTTTGCTAAATCTTCCACAGAGATAGTCTTTAGCCGCTATGACGTGAAAGGACTTTGGCTTATTGATTTAAACTATCCAAATCGAATAGAACCTTTTATTTCCGACCAGATATTTAATGCTGGGAATAATTGGGTGCTAACAAAGGGGGGGGTCTATTTTAAATCGAAAAACAGTACGGAACAGATTTTGAATTACTGGGATGCTAGCACCCAGCAAGTCACCCCAATATTAAAGCTACCTCGCTCTAGCATAAGCGGATTTGGTTCATTGGCCTATGAACCAAACTCAAAGCGATTAGTCATGACTCTTGATGGTTTTCCACAACGCGACATCATGTTGCTTAAGCACAAGCTTTTGCAATGATTTATGTTTAAACAGGTTTATTTGGCTGAGAACTTTCCACCGAGCACGGCTTCTCTACTTGCACCTGTTACAGCAGGCAAATTTGCAGGTAATTGGTGTTCATAGCGCATGGCTAACCACGCAAAAGCGATTCCTTCTACCCATTTAGGATCAACGCCAATCTCAGTCGTTGTCGCCAGTTTATATCCTGGTAAAAGTAGGCTAAGTCTTCGCATTAAGGCTTTGTTGAGTGCGCCACCACCACAAACGTAAATCTCCCCTTCTGGGTTTAGTTTATTCACATCATTGGCAATGCTGTGGCAGGTTAGGTCGAGCAATGTTGATTGAATATCTTCTTCATCTAAATGACTAAACTCAGAAAGCTGCTGCTCTAACCAAGCTTGATTGAATAGCTCGCGTCCAGTGCTTTTAGGGTAATGTAATGAAAAATAAGCATGGGATAATAGCTGCTTTAATAAGTCAGGGTTGGATGTGCCAGACTCCGCCCACTCACCATCTTTATCAAAGGGCTGTTGTTGGGCTTGTTGGATAAAAGCATCAATTAAATTGTTTCCTGGGCCGGTATCAAACCCTAACACCTGATTTGAATCACCAGGAAGGTAAGTAATATTGGCAATACCACCAATGTTTAATATCACTCTGGAAGTGTCTGATTTGGCAAATACTTGCTGGTGGAAAGCGGGCACAAGCGGTGCACCTTGCCCACCTAAGGCTATGTCTTTACGGCGAAAATCGGCAATAACATCTATACCCGTTTCAACCGCAATAGTATTAGGATCACCAATTTGTAAGGTGAAGCCCATTTCTAGATTTGGCATGTGTCTGACGGTTTGACCGTGAGACCCAATCGCTATCACTTCACTTGGGCTGACACCAGCCTGAGTTAATAATTGATTTACCGCTTTGGCAAATAATAGCCCGACGCTGCGATCAATACGGCCTAAACGATTTATTTCGTCCGTAGATGGCTGGCAAAGGCGTTGCAGACCCTTTAATAAGTGTTCAGGAATGGCTTCTGTATGGGCGAAGACAAGCAAAGGGTAACCGCTGCTAAAATCAACCAATACGGCATCAACGCCGTCCATACTGGTACCAGACATAAGGCCAATATAATATTCAGGCTGCGACATTAATGACATTCCTTGTGATAAGGGTAATAACTCAATGACTTGTATGGGTAAAAGTATATTCACCCATACAATATAGGTAAGGGATTAATTGCTGGCGACTTGTTGCGCTTGGTTTGATTTAAGTTGTGCCATCAGCTGTTTACTTAACCCATCAAATTTTGCTTTTTCACTGCGGTTAATCGGTAAGGATTTTGGCAGATCAACAGTGCGTGGATTACGGTGTACGCCATTGACAATAAACTCGTAATGTAAATGTGCGCCGGTCACTCGGCCAGTGCGTCCAAGAGTACCAATAATCTGACCTTGTTTTACAGTATCACCACGTTTAACGCTGCGCTTAGTTAAATGCAAATATTTAGTGGTATAGGTATCGTTGTGTTTGATAAATACGTAATTACCATTGTACTGGTTGTAGCTTGACTCAATGACTTTACCACCACCCGCCGCCTTGATTGGTGTGCCAATGGCCGCCACATAATCGACCCCTCTGTGGGCTTTTACTTGACCTGTCACAGGATGCAGTCGACGTGGGTTAAAGTTAGAACTTACGTATTTAAAATCAACAGGCGAACGTAAAAAAGCTTTACGCATACTGTTACCTGTTTCTGAGTAGTACTGGCCATCTTTGTAACGAATTGCGGTATAACGCTCGCCTTGGTTAACAAACTCGGCGGCTAAAATATTGCCTGTACGAATAAATTGTCCATCTGCATATTCTTGTTCAAAAATCAGAGAAAAGTGATCGTTTTTACGAATATCTAACGCAAAGTCGATATCCCAACCGAAAATGTTAGCCAATTGCATAATGTGGTTAGCGGATAAACCGGCATCGGCAGCTGCACTCCAAAAATTACTTTTTATTTTGGCAGTAATAAAAGACTGTCGAGTTTCGAGTGATTTTTTGTTGACGGTTTCTTTATACTTATCATTTGCTTTGGTGATAACTAAAGTGGAAATTTTATCCATTCGATAGCTTAATTCGGTTAATTCACCTTGCGCATTTTTACTGATTGCAATCTCTTCGCCAGGAATGATTTTAAGTAAATTCTTTTTCGCTAGCGGGAGGCGGGTAATGTCATAAACATCTTTTGCGGTAAGTCCTGCACGATTGAATAAGCCGCCTAACGTGTCGCCTTTGGTAACTTCATAATACTCAACTTGATTTTCAAGTTCAGCTGCCTCTTTTAATGCTTTTTGCTGTGCTTTTAACTCACCATCAATACGATCTATGATCTGATCAGTTTTAGAGCCAGAAGATAAAGAGGAGAGGTGAGCGCTGAAGGCTTCATCATCGGCTGTGGGTAATGTTGTTTGGTCTTCGCTGTTATCGCTTTTAGCGGATGTTTCGGGTGCGCTAGGGCTTCTAAAAGCTAAAGGCACTTGGTAGCGGGTGTGGCTTTCGAGTTTAGCTGAAGGTTCCATTGATGTTTGTTTAGAAGCCTGTGCATCTTCTGAGGGAAACATCAAAATTAAAGATGTGAATATAGCCAATATTGCTAAGGCTATTTGATGTGCTTTAGGCAGCAACTTAAATAATGTAATCAGCTTTGCCATTGACTCTAGTACCAATTTCCCACTCTTGTTGTTATCCAGTAAGTGTACACTCTTTCATTTGCTGTGGCTAACAAGTAACATAGTCCTCTTTATTTTTATTTATCAGGGTCTGTTGATCTTTCAAGGTTGTTTTTACAGCAAAGATAAACAGGCCTTTATGATTATGCTCTAGGAGTTGCAGTAGAGATGGCTGATTTAGATCAAGTGTTGGCAGAGATCAAACGTGGTACAGACGAAATTTTACTTGAGACAGATCTCATTGAAAAACTCAAAGAAGGTCGCCCACTTAAGATTAAGCTTGGTGCTGATCCTACCGCACCCGATATCCATTTAGGACACACGGTCATTTTGAACAAAATGCGTACTTTTCAAGAGTTAGGTCACGAAGTGATTTTCTTGATTGGTGATTTTACCGGTATGGTCGGTGATCCAAGTGGTAAAAATAGTACACGTCCACCGTTAACTCGTGAGCAAGTACTTGCTAACGCAGAAACTTATAAAGAGCAGGTGTATAAAATTTTAGACCCCGCTAAAACGCGTATCGAATTTAACTCAAGCTGGTTAGAGCCGCTAGGCGCCGCAGGTATGATCCGTCTAGCCTCTCAGCAAACGGTTGCGCGTATGATGGAACGTGACGATTTTAAAAAGCGTTATGCATCAGGTCAGTCAATTGCGATTCATGAGTTTATGTATCCATTACTACAAGGTTACGACTCGGTTGCACTGCAAGCTGATGTGGAGCTTGGCGGCACAGACCAAAAGTTTAACTTACTGATGGGACGTGAATTACAAAAAGCCGAAGGGCAGAAACCACAAACGGTTATTATGATGCCATTGCTTGAAGGTTTGGACGGCGTGAAAAAAATGTCTAAATCGGCCCATAACTACATTGGCGTGAGTGAACCTGCCAATGAAATGTTTGGCAAAATTATGTCGATTTCTGATGATCTAATGTGGCGTTATTTTGAATTATTGTCTTTCCGTCCATTAGAAGAGATTGCAGGGTTTAAGCAAGATATTGAAAATGGGACTAACCCACGAGATATCAAAATTACCTTAGCGAAAGAAATTATTGCTCGCTTCCATGACGATGCAGCAGCAGAAGCGGCTCATCAAGAGTTTATCAATCGTTTCCAAAAAGGTGCGATACCTGATGATATTGAAACGGTTACCCTTGAAGCGGGTGAAGGGTTAGCAATTGCTAACTTGCTTAAAGATGCTGGTTTAGTAGGGTCGACCTCTGATGGAATGCGAATGATTAAACAAGGCGCTGTGAAGATTGATGGCGAAAAAGCCGAAGACAATCGTCAAGTCTTTAACGCAGGGTTTGAGGCGGTAGTGCAAGTCGGTAAGCGTAAATTTGCCAAAGTAGTGTTAAACTAATCAGCACGAATTAAGCAATAAAAAAGGCTCTTAAGAGCCTTTTTTATTGTCTGTTTATCGATGAATGCATTGGCGGATTGATAATCACTATAAATCATAATGGCGTATTACTGAGATTCTAATTGGTCAGCCATGGTTTGGTAATCCATTAAATCCATGTGCTCAATTAAACGCTGGGTATTTTTATCAAACTTCAACGTAGTCACACCTGGAACAGCAATGTCAATTATTCTGCCTGGCTTACCGTATTGATCGCCAGGGCCTCGTAATCGGTAACTGCCGATGATCACAACAATCGAGCCATTATTAAACATATGCTCGATATTAAGCCGATATTCCAACACGCCCTCGTAGGCTCGTGTTAAAAAATCAATAATATGCCGTTCACCCTTATATTCAACTCCCGCTGTTTTATCAAAAAATATGCTTTCACGGGTGTAGAATTGCCTCAAGGTTTTAAAGTCATGTTCAGTGTAGGCTTTAATATATTGCATCGCTAATTGCTGCTCGACAGGCATATCACCGATATTTGCTTGTGCAGGAAAGCTGAAAATGATGCAAAATAGTAGGCTAATTAAACGCACATCAATGTCTCTTCGTTTTTAAATCAAATGCGGGTAATGACAGATGCCAGCGAATAGCGCTTAATCTAATAATTAAGGTGCTTAACATGGCCAAAAACATCGATGTCATACTATCCATTCCAGAGAGTAAGCTCAAGGTATAACATATCCCACCTATAATTGAAGCCGTCGCGTATATTTCAGTTCGTAAAACCATAGGCACTTGGCGACAGAGTAGATCTCGAATAATCCCTCCACCAACGCCCGTAATCAGGCCCATTACTACAGCAATCATGCCAGAGTGCCCCAGTAATAAGGCTTTCTCAGCGCCAATAACGGTAAATAATGCCAAGCCAAAAGCATCGGCTACCGGCAGTGTCATTGGCGGTAATTTGTGTGGTTTACGCACTAACACTAAACAAGCCATAACGGTTGCTAATATGACAATGATGTAGTTGTGATTAGTAATCCAAAATACAGGCGTGGTACCTAATAATGCATCACGGATACTGCCGCCGCCAATTGCGGTGACAGAAGCCAACACGATCACACCAAAGGGATCCATTCGGTGTTTACCCGCCGCTAATGCCCCAGATAAGGCAAATACCGCTGTGCCGCAAAGGTCAAAAAAATAGATCCATTGACTCATTTACTTAACTCTTTCAGGTGAATGTTGAGGGCATCTACTGAGATACGGATTTCGATGACTGACAAAATTAAAGAATACAGCAATAACAATAGACTGATACCAAAAATGATTGAGCCTGTTTGATTAAAACCAGTATAGAGAAAAATCATGCATAACACGCACAGGGCAAAGCTGCTAACACCGGCTTCTTGCATCTTGCGAATGAGGTTAATGCGTTGTTTGAGGTTTCTGATTTGGTTATCGTTTACTGGCTTTCCTGCTTGGCTAAGCTGACGAATTAATGCCGCTAATGCAAAAAATCGATTGGTATACGCCAGTAATAACAATGAAATTGCTGGAAAAAGTAATGCTGGAGTCGTCAGTGATACATGTAAATTATTGAACAATTGGCTTTCCTATTGAAAAAGCATTCATGAAAAAAACAGCCGCGAATAATACCGTTTTTGATTGCTGATTTACACCGTTTGTAACGCTGCCCAAAGTAAAGGCAACAAAATTACCAAACTTAGGAAGAAAAACTTACCATTTTGGCTGGCTTTTATCGCTAGCTGAATATGTTGATATTGTGGCAATGGTCCTGCAATGACTTTTGCGAGGGTCACTTTTTCCACATTCGCGTCTGAAGCAGGAACTTGTTTATAAGCTAATGTTTGAGTTGTTGAAGTGGATAAAAACTGTTGCGGTCCGCCCAGTTCAACTTTGAGTAATTTGGCCCCAAGATGAAGAGTGCGGTAATCGTTATTGAGTCCCTGACTTTGTGTGTCACTCACCCACATGCTTTTTAAACCTAACTGACCAAATTGAATCGCTAAGGAGCAATGCCAAATCCATTGTGGCACAAAAAATAACATTCGATTAAATTGGCTGATGAAGCTAGCAAAGTTGATATATTTTTTCTGATAGGGTGGCCATGATAACTCTAATTGCTTTAATAAATGAACAGCAATGACCGTTGATGCGCCGCCGACAGTGAAAAAAACAATACTTGAAATACTGCCATAAATGGGCGATGTGAGGGTTTTCTCTATTGTTGTTTTACATAAACCAATACTCGACAACCTTTGTGTGCTTTGGCTAACCCAGGGAGCTAACAATTCCTTGGCTTGTTGATTGTTGTTTTGTTCAAGTGCAATTTGAATGCGTTTTGCTTGGTGGGTAAATTGATAATCACTGATGCAGCAGTACAAAACAATAAAATCGAAAAACCAGGGGAATGCGGCAAATTCCAATAAAAAACTAGCGATCAACGTGATTGGAGTAACCAATAACAAGGTTGCTAAAATTCCAGCGGTCATTTGTTGCGACACAGGACGATTACTATGATTTACCTTTGATGCCAGTTCAGTGGCTAGTATTCTAAAGCCATTAAATGGCTGCCATCGCTTAGGAAGAGGCGCGACTTGTGCCACAGTAATAACAGCCAATAGCACTAGGCATTGTTGGATGAGCTCGTTTTGCAGTAGTAGACTTTCCATATTGATTTGCATATCCGTCGCAAGCTCACACAGGGCGTTTTGTTACAGCTGTTGCAATAACGCGATGACCATCATAGCCGAATGATGGCCTGCTTTAATGATGTACGAGTCAAAATCGACAGGTGAGTCATTATTAGCATTGTCAGACAGTGAGCGAATGATCACAAACGGGGTGTTAAATTGGTGACAAACCTGTGCAATAGCAGCGCCTTCCATTTCACATGCTGCCATTGTTGGGAAGTTAGCTCGCATGATTTTAGTGCGCTCTGGATCGCAAATAAAGCTGTCGCCAGTACAAATTAACCCTTCAATAGCCTTAACTTCACCGAGAGATGAAACCGCTTGTTGTGCCGCTTTGACTAATTCAGCATTTGGAATGAATGCCGCAGGTTGTTGAGCCATTTGGCCAATTTCATAACCAAATGCTGTGACATCAACATCGTGGTGACGCACTTCAGATGATATAACAATATCACCAATGGCTAAGTCATCAACAAATCCGCCCGCAGAGCCGGTGTTAACCACATGACTGACTGAAAACTTTTCAATCAGTAACGTTGTTGCAATACTTGCGGCTACTTTGCCAATGCCAGAGCGGGTAACCACCACATCTTTGTCAGCAATTTTGCCGCTAATAAACTCAATACCGGCAATGGTGGTATGAACTGGAGAATGAATAGCTTGAACAAGATGAACGACTTCGGGCTCCATAGCGCCGATAATACCGATTTTCATTGGGTAACCTTAAACGAGTTTTAAACAAATTGATTTGGTGAATAATATATCACGCCAGAATAGGCTTTGTGAAAACTCTATTCATTCTGTTGCTGCATAGTTTGGGATAAGTCTATTTTACTGATTTAATGTTGAGTTTAGTCTAAGATTTTTTGGGAAAGTTATGGGCAATCGACTTTGTAACATAAGTTGTCAGCAACTTAGTTAAACGCGAGGCAAAAAAATGCACACCCTAAGGTGTGCGAATTCACAAGCAAACTGGGTTAACAGCTTTAGTCGATAAAGTTTAAAATACCTAATGCGGCATCACGGCCTTCAGCTATCGCGGTAACAACAAGATCTGATCCTCGTACCATATCCCCACCAGCAAATACTTTAGGGTTAGTCGTTTGGAACGGGTTAGCATCTGTCTTGGTTGCTTTAACAAGTCCCCATTCATTGGTTTCAATGCCAAAATCTTCAAACCAAGCGGCAGGGCTGGCCTGAAAACCGAAGGCGACGATAACCGCATCGGCTTCTAGCACTTGTTCGCTACCGGCAATGACTTCAGCACGGCGACGTCCTGTCGCATCGGCTTCACCCATTTGGGTTTCAACGCACTCAATACCCACCACAACACCATTGTTCGCTTTAACGGCAACTGGCTGACGATTAAATAAGAATTTAACGCCTTCTTCGCGAGCATTTTGTACTTCACGCACCGATCCTGGCATGTTTGCCTCGTCACGACGATAAGCACAAGTGACGCTTTTTGCGCCTTGGCGTACTGCGGTGCGAACACAATCCATTGCAGTGTCACCACCTCCTAGCACCACAACATTTTTACCTTCTAGGTTGATGTAAGGTGTTGCAGCGTCAGATGTCCCCATAACTTTGTGCGTGTTACCAATCAAATAGGGTAGGGCTTGTAAAACACCTTGAGCATCTTCGTTAGGTAATTTTGCAGGCATGGCGGTGTAAGTTCCCATCCCTAAGAAAACAGCATCGTATTCATCTAACAAACTTTGGAAGCTAATATCTTGACCTATGGTGGTATTCAATTTGAACTGAATACCCATACCTTCCATCACTGAGCGGCGAGTCGCCATGACGGTTTTATCCAACTTAAATGATGGAATACCGTATGTGAGCAGACCGCCAATTTGAGGGTACTTGTCATATACCACAGCTTGCACCCCGTTACGGGCAAGTATGTCTGCACAGCCTAAACCTGCAGGCCCAGCACCAATTATGGCAACGCGTTCTTTACGCGGAGTCACATTGCTTAAATCTGGACGCCAGCCTTGAGAGATTGCGGTGTCAGTGATGTATTTCTCTACATTACCGATAGTCACAGCGCCAAAGTCTTCATTGAGAGTACAGGCGCCTTCACATAATCTGTCTTGAGGACACACTCGGCCACAAATTTCTGGCAGGGTGTTGGTTTCATGGACTAAGTCCGCAGCTTCCATAATACGCCCCTGTTTGGCTAAATTTAACCAATTAGGGATGTAGTTGTGTAATGGACACTTCCATTCACAATATGGGTTGCCACAATCTAAACAACGATCGGCTTGACTGCTTACTTGTGGTTGAGTAAACGGCTGATAAATCTCAATAAACTGAGTAGCACGTTTTTCTGCGGCGTGCTTGGTTGGATCAACACGGCCAACTTCGATAAATTGAAAATCATTACTCATGTTTATTATCCCGCCTTAACAACTAATTCAGGGCTTTTCTGTTCTATTTTTAACAGATCAGCAACGGCAATATTTTTAGGTTTAACCAGTACGAAACAGTCAATCCAATTGTCAAAATCACTTAAAATCATATTGGCATGCTCACTGCCTGTTTCAGCAACATGGGCTTCAATCAAGCCTTTTAAGTGTTGACGATGGATGGTTGATTCGACTTTTAAGGTATCGACTAATTCGGTATTCACACGGCGATTAAAGCGGCCGAATTGATCAAATACATACGCAAATCCTCCCGTCATACCAGCACCGAAGTTAACGCCTGTTTTACCGAGTACAACAATGATCCCGCTGGTCATGTATTCACAGCCGTTATCACCTAAACCTTCCACCACAGCAATTGCGCCAGAGTTACGTACCGCAAACCGTTCTCCAGCTTGACCTGCAGCAAATAACTTACCGCCAGTCGCGCCGTATAAACAGGTGTTTCCTAAAATGGCACTGCGTTCAGATTGGAATGGGCTGCCAATAGGAGGGTGGATAACAATCTTACCGCCTGACATGCCTTTCCCCACGTAATCGTTGGCATCACCACATAATTTGAGGTTTAACCCAGGGCTATTCCATACCCCAAAGCTTTGGCCAGCACTGCCACTAAAACCTAGCGAAATAGGTTCTTTGGTTCCAGCAACACCCTGTACTTTGGCAATATAGCCTGATAGCGTCGCGCCTACTGAGCGGTCGGTATTATTGATAGCATATTGGTATGCATGTGGCTCACCAGCATCAACAGCATGCTTACAATCGGCTAGTAAGGTTTGGTTTAGCTGGCCGACATCAGATGGTGGGTTAATTTCTTTCCAAGTGAGCGATGATGAGCTTGGCACCACTGGTTTGTACAAAATGGGGGCAAGATCTAAGCCTTGTTGCTTAGCTGTTTGACCTTCAAGTGCATGTAACCATTCGCTACGGCCGACTAAATCTTCGAATTGGCTTACGCCTAATGCCGCCATCCACTCACGGACTTCTTGTGCCACAAACTCAAAGTAAGTCATTACCCGTTCAGGTAGTCCGTGGTAATGGTTATCACGTAAGTTCTTATCCTGAGTAGCAACACCGGTGGCACAGTTATTTAAATGGCAAATACGCAGATATTTACACCCTAATGCGATCATTGGCACGGTACCAAAACCGAAGCTTTCAGCACCTAATAGCGCCGCTTTAATCACATCTGTACCGGTTTTTAAGCCACCATCGACCTGTAAGCGGATCTTATGGCGCAAGCCGTTTTCGACCAATGATTGTTGAACTTCAGCTAGACCAAGTTCCCAGGGGGAACCTGCATATTTTACAGAAGTAATTGGGCTTGCCCCTGTGCCGCCATCATAGCCTGAAATGGTAATCATATCGGCGTATGCTTTGGCTACACCCGTGGCAATGGTTCCCACACCAGGCTCAGACACTAACTTCACTGAAACCAGTGCCGTTGGGTTAATTTGCTTTAAATCGAAAATCAGCTGAGCTAAATCTTCAATTGAATAAATATCATGATGTGGTGGCGGTGAAATTAGGGTTACACCAGGACGAGCATGACGTAATCCAGCAATTTCAACACTGACTTTGTGACCCGGTAATTGACCACCTTCACCTGGTTTTGCGCCTTGTGCGACCTTGATTTGCAATACATCAGCATTAACAAGGTAGTGGGCTGTGACACCAAAACGACCAGAAGCAATTTGCTTAATGGCTGAGTTACGTTCAGTGTTAAAACGACGCGCATCTTCTCCACCTTCACCTGAGTTAGAACGGCCACCTAAGCGGTTCATGGCAACCGCTAATGCCTCATGTGCTTCAGGGCTTAATGCTCCAATACTCATCGCGGCGCTATCGAAGCGAGTGTATAAATGGCTGGCATCTTCCACTTTGTCTAAGTCGATTGCTGCTTGACTGCCTTTGATACCAATTAAGTCTCGTAGGGTCGCAATGGGGCGTTCATCCACTAACTTGGCAAACTGTTTGTATGCTGGATAATCTTTATTTTTTAATGATGCTTGAAGCGTGTTAACCACATCTGGGTTAAAGCTATGGTATTCGCCACCTTCAACATATTTGAGTAATCCACCTTGAGGCAGTGGCACATGTGCACGATAAGCTGCGGTGTGCAGTATTTTTTGATCGTCAGCAATATGGCTGAAACTAGCACCTTCAATTCGGCTGATCACGCCCTTAAAGCATAATTCAATCACATCACTGGCTAAGCCGACGGCTTCAAATTGTTGGCTACAACGATAAGAACCGACGGTACTGATACCCATTTTTGACATGATTTTACGCAGGCCTTTTTCTATGCCATAACGGAAGTTAAGCATCAAGCTGGTAATATCTTCGACAGCATGTTGTTTGGCCATAGCCGCAATCGATTCATAGGCAAGGTAAGGGTAAATTGCCGTCGCACCAAAGCCGAGTAATACTGCAAAATGATGTGGATCACGCGCTGAAGCTGTTTCAACAATGATGTTGGTATCACAACGTAAACTTTTATCAACTAAGCGTCTTTGAACGGCACCGACAGCCATAGCCGCAGGAATAACCTGCGCATTTTTGTCGACGGCACGATCAGATAGAATGAGTAGTGTTGTTCCACTTCTTGCTAAACGCTCTGCTTCATCGGTAATTCGATGAATGGCTTGCTCCAGTGTTTCGTGACCATCGTAGTTTAAATCTACAGTATTCGCGCGATAGTTAGTGCTATCTAGGCCCAGTAACTGGTTAAAATCACTAAATAATAAAATGGGTGAATTAAACATAACGCGATAAGCGTTGCCTGTGGTTTCACTAAATAAGTTTTGCTCGCGTCCAATACAGGTCGTCAGTGACATGACGTGTTTTTCACGCAATGGGTCAATGGGAGGATTAGTTACCTGGGCAAATTTCTGACGGAAATAGTCATACAGAGAACGTGATTTTTTTGACAATACCGCCATTGGCGTATCATCACCCATTGAACCAATCGCTTCTTCACCTTGGCTGGCCAGTACCCAAATCACTTGCTCTAACTCTTCACGAGTAAAGCCAAATTGCTTTTGATACTGCAATAACGTTTTTGCATCAAAGCGGCTTGAGCCTTGTTTGCTTGGTTCAATTTGTTCCGCAGGGATTAATGTTTGGCTGTTTTTAGCCATCCATTCTTTGTATGGGTGACGACGCTTCAAGTCATTATCAATTTCAAATGATTGGTGTAAACGACCATTTAAGGTATCGAGTACTAATAGCTCACCAGGACCTACACGGCCTTTTTCAATCACTTCATCCGCAGCGTAATCCCAAATACCGACCTCAGAAGCTAAAGTAAGAATGCGATCTTTGGTGATAACGTAACGAGATGGACGCAAACCATTGCGATCAACCGCGCAGGCAGCAAAACGACCATTGGTCATGACTATCCCAGCCGGACCATCCCATGGTTCCATGTGCATAGAGTTAAAGTCGTAGAATGCTTTTAACTCGTCATCCATTTCAGGGTTTGATTGCCACGCCGGCGGAATAAGCAAACGCATGGCGCGGTATAAGTCCATACCACCAGATAACAACATTTCTAGCATGTTATCCAAAGAGGAAGAGTCTGAGCCGGTTTCATTCACAAACGGAGCAGCTTGTTGCAAATCAGGCAGCAAAGGCGAATTAAATTTATAAGCGCGCGCACGCGCCCATTGGCGATTACCCGTAATGGTGTTGATTTCACCATTGTGCGCTAAGTAGCGAAAGGGTTGAGCTAAAGGCCATTTAGGCGACGTATTGGTTGAAAAGCGCTGGTGGAATAAGCAAATCGCACTTTTTAAACGAATGTCGGCGAGGTCTAAATAAAATGATGGCAAGTCTGCAGGCATCATTAAGCCTTTATAGACAATTACCTGACCAGATAAGCTGGCGACATAGAAGTCATTATCATCGACGATTTGTTGTTCAAGACGACGACGAGCCATATACAGGCGACGTTCTAAGTCTTTTTCACGCCAACCTACAGGTGCATTAATGAGTACCTGATAAATTTGTGGCAAGCTATTACGGCCAATCTCACCTAATACGTCCGGATTGATTGGAACCTTACGCCAACCTGCAACACTGAGTGTTTCTCGTTGTAATTCTTTTTCTAAAATAAATTTAGCTTCGTCAGCTTTTTGCTGATCTTGACTGAGAAATAGCATGCCTACAGCGAACTTGCGGCTTAAGTGCCAGTCATTCTCTGCAGCAATGGCTTCAAAAAATTGGGTCGGCATTTGCATTAATAAACCACAGCCATCACCTGTGCGTCCATCTGATGCAATACCACCACGGTGTTTCATGCGATCGAGCCCATGAATTGCAGTGCGCACGATTCTATGGCTGGCATCACCATCCATTTGTGCTATCAATCCAAACCCGCAATTGTCCCGTTCGAAACTGGGATGATATAAGCTCATACAAAAACCCCCTAAAACCTTTACTGATACGACTCGGGGTAAATGTGAAGAAATTCCATAGATATGCACCCGAACCTCTCAAATTAAACTGAGTTAGTACAAAGGTCAAACGCATTTATTGCATTATTCTGAAATATTATTACTAACTAACTGTAATTATTTGTCATGTTTACGTTAACGTAAACTGTGATTTATGGTGTATAACGTTATGAATAAAAACAATTTTAATCTTAGCGCATTTGGGTTGTAACTTTTTAGTAACAACGGGTGGGAATTGTTTTTGAAATAAAAATAGTGAATTTTATTCCGAACACAGTGGAAGTGGCCATAAATGAGTTTTTTGACTAAATATTCACTTTTAGTAATTTAAAATGTGTTGATATTGTTTTAAACAATTATGACCTGTATGCAACCTTTGCATTGGGCCTGAGTTAAACTCGCTTTCTTTGATTTAAATCTAAGTTTGCTGTTTGATTTTATCCTAAATTAAGCGCCGTTTTGCAATAAGGTAGAGATTAAATATGGGCTTAGATGATTTCGTCAATACATATGGCGCTGTTTGTAAGAGGCGTTATGGTAAAAGACTAAAAAAGCTCACTATAGATGCTAAATTTACCTGCCCCAATAGGGATGGCTCATTAGGTGTTGGAGGCTGTAGCTTTTGCAATGTGGCTTCTTTTAATGAACAGCAGGGGGATTTGCAGTCAATTGCTGTACAACTTGATTCGGCTAAAGTGAACTTGAAACACAATCAACGTGCAAGCAACAGTCATAGCGACAGTCAATATATTGCTTATTTTCAAGCGTACACATCAACGTATGAAGAATATCAACAGTTAAAAATTAAATACGATGAAGCCATACAGGATTCACAAATTGTGGCTTTACACATTGGAACTCGACCCGATTGTGTCCCAGATGATGTATTAGACTTACTGGCATACTATCAAAAATCTGGTGTCGACGTTTGGCTCGAATTAGGTTTGCAAACCGCAAACAATCATACTTTAAAACGCATTAACAGAGGGCATGATTTTGCAGCATACCAGGATGCCGTAACTCGTGCTCGGTTGCGTGGGCTTAAAGTGTGTTGTCATCTTATTTTAGGTTTGCCTAATGAAACGTTAACCGATTATATGGCTAGCCTCAAACGCGTTTTGGCTGTAGGAGTTGATGGAATAAAACTGCACCCTTTGCATATTGTTGAAGGCAGTACCATGGCAAAGCAATGGCGCTATAAACCTTTTTCATTGTTAAGCATTCAAGACTATGCCGACGCGGCAACTGCGCTGATCCGCAACACCCCAAAGAGCATTATTTATCATAGAGTGACAGCATATGCTAAAAAACCATTATTAATCGCTCCAGATTGGTGCGGCTTTAGATGGGATGGATTGGTGGCTATTGTCGATTCATTAGCAGTTAAAGGCGGACAGGGAAGCGCACTCAGTGACAACAGTAACAATTGAGCGCTGCAATCAAGCAGATGATTAATCGTTATATATTACATTTATATAGCTGAATATATAAGGTTGTGAGTGTAATTGTTAAGATGTTTTTTTTACCTTGATGAATAGTTGTTTATACAATTGTTACCAAGTTGTTGGTTGGTGCGAGGTTTAGCACACATACGTTGCGCAAAGCTTGCATAGGGCAAAAGACGGGGTATTATAAAGTTAATTTAATAGATTTCGATTTAGAATTTTAATTTAATAGAGGTGCCCTACATGTCCGTAACGCAGTTAGATGCTATTTTAGATCTTAATACTCTTGAGCAATATATCAGTGCAATCGGAGCTGGCACATTATTGAAAAGTGTCGTGTTATTTGAACAATTAATGCCTGAATATGTTGGCAGTTTAGTCAAAGCAAATGACGCTGGCGATAAAGAGACATTGTGTTCAGAAGCCCACAAGTTTAAAGGTGCAGCAGGTTCAGTTGGTTTAAAGCGTATTCAACAGTTTGCTCAGTTACTTCAACATGGCGAAGAAGTTCAATGGGATGCTGAGCACAAAGTGTGGTTAGCGGGTATTGTTGAACATGCTGAACGTGATTTACAGCAGTTGAAGTTATTCTTAGAAGCTAAAGCTTAATTTCTCAATACCGATCGTCGCTTAAAAGCAAACTCATCATGCTCCTTAATACAAGGAGCATTTTTTTACTTATTTTTACTGATTTTGTGTAATTGCTCATTAAACTGACCTTGTCATTCTTGCATTGTTAATTCATTATTTGAATTACCTTGGTCTTATATAATCGATTACATGAAAAACCTCCCGAGTCTTAAGAACCTATATTATTTGGTTAACTTATATCAAGAGCAGAATTTTAATCGTGCTGCCAAAATTTGTTTTGTCAGTCAATCAACGCTATCTAGTGGTATTCAAAATTTAGAAGAGCAATTGGGCTACCAGCTTATAGAGCGTGATCATAAATCATTTATGTTTACAGCAATTGGTGAAGAAGTGGTTGAACGTGCTCGTGACATTTTAACTAACGTCGATGATTTGGTGGAGTTAGTTAAAAACCAGGGGGCACCAATGACAGGCGAAATTCGTCTAGGTTGCATTCCCACCATCGCGCCTTTTTTGCTCAGTAGAGTGGTAAAGCTCTGCCAACAAGAATATCCCCAATTGTCTCTATTATTGAAAGAAGACACCACAGAGCGTTTGCTTGATGCGTTGGCAAAAGGCGAGTTAGATTTATTGATTTTAGCTTTACCGGTCGACACCAGCGGTTTTCACAGTATGAAAGTGGGTATTGACCCTTTCAAAATGGTGATGCATCAAGAAATGTCCGATGATGTGGTACAGCCAATTGATTATCAATCTATGCCTGATGAAAGTATATTTTTGTTGCAGGCCGAGCATTGTATAACGGGCCATGCGATTACGGCTTGTCAGTTAGGTGATAGTGCTAAAATCAATCCTTTTGCAGCCACAAGCTTGCACACGTTAGTGCAGATGGTTAACAGTAAACTGGGAACAACCTTCTTACCGCAAATGGCGATTGATGCCGGCATCTTGAATGACACTGAACTGAAAGTGATGGACCCACCGGGTGAGGCGCCTTATCGCGATATTGGTTTGGTTTGGCGACAAACCACTAGCAGGATTAGCACATTTAGAACCTTAGGCTTAGCGATTCAACAAAAGTTGATGCCGCAAGTGCTGGCTAAAAAATAGCGATTAACGACTACAGCTTGATATCGTGTCTTTTAGGGGAAACAGCATAAACCTCGATAGGATGCTGTTTTCCTTTTAGTGGTATTAAACCAAGATCTTGCAATTGATAATTGCTGCCTTGTTGTTCCAAACGATGTGCTAAATCACCAGATAAAAGCATTCGTTGGCCGAGAGGATTACATTGGTCTTGCAAACGAGCAAGGGTATTTAATACATCACTAAAGAAGCTGATTTCTTGTTTGTGTACGCCAACAACGGCAGCAACAACCTGGCCACAATGAGCTGCAGCTTTAAATTTAGGCACGAATCCATATTGTTCTTCAAAGTATTTTCTTTGCCATTGAAGTTCATTACAAAATTCATAATAGATATTCATACAGCGATCTTGCTGAATACCTTCTTCTAACGGCCAATGGATCAGCACAGCATCACCCATGTAACGATAAATTTCGGCATCGTTTCTGATCACCGTATCAGCCAGTAGACTAAAACTGTCTTGAATTAATCTTGAAAAACGGTAGTCACCTAATGACTCAGCATGTGAAGTTGAAGATGCCATATCCAAAAATAAGAACAAGCGTTGTTCATATCTGGGTTTGTGATATTTACCCAGTCCAATGTTGAGTAATACTCTGGGTCCAACCAATAACCCCATTTGTTCAATGAACGCGAGGCCCACTCTAACAACGACAAGATACACAACCAATGCTTGAAATGACGGGCTATAAAGTACATGTGCAGTTAGCATTTGGCGTAAGGTCACCATATGGTTTTCAATGGCCCACATGTTTAAAAACTGTGTGACATAAGCCAATGTTGTTGCGCCAAGGAGTAAAAATAGGCCTTTGAATATCACTGAAAAAAGGTAGGGCAGGCGGCTGATTGCGCTGAAATCGGCAATCAGATTAGACATCCAATGCAAGCAACCAAATACAAAGCCCATAAAAATGGCCAATGTTGCAAGATCGCCTTGCCCAACAGCCCATTGTGGCAGCTCTGGCATTTGTGCGTATCGGAAAAAAACAAATGCGGCCATAGCAAAGCACCAAGCTATTATGGCAAACGCGAGTTTTCTCAATTGCTTCTTGGCTTTCACGAGTAGAAATTTAATCCGAAGTGGGCTGCAAAGGAGGCGGCATTTTAACGAAAAAACCCTACTTGTGTTAGTGGTAATTGTGATTTAGATCAAGAGATGCCGAGAAAACGATACTTTTAACGAAACTTCCTAGCTTATTAACGCTCAAATGCGAGTTTTATTTAATGTTATGATGCTGTGTTTGGCAAAAAAGCATTACTCAGAATTTTTTGAGTAAAGGGTATTTTTAAATAAAAACCACGTGGATTGGATAATTGTATGTTGCCGTCAGGGCCAATGCTTTCTGTTAATGTATGACTGTTTGCAGCTTTGGGGCGCAATTGTAATACTTCACCATGACGAGCCGTTATGTTATCCACATTGCCTAGCGCAATTTTTTCCATTATTTCTTCCCAATCTTGTTTGAGTAAGGCCATTTCTTTTACTGATGGCGACCAAAGCAAAGGGGTTCCAATACGCCTTTGTCCCACAGGTATGTGTCGCTCACCTTCAATTGGTACCCATAAAACACATTGAAGCTTATGAAACACGACACTTTGCTCCCATGTCAGTCCATGAATATCTGTTAATGGTGCAACAGTCACATAGGTGGTTTCTAATGGCTTCCCGAGCTTGTCTATCGGGATGGTTTTTAATTCAACCCCCAAGTGAATGAAATCGGGTTCGGGTTTTGATCCCGCTAACGCACCAAGCTCTAATTCAATTAGTTGACCGACCCAACCTTTATCTCGCCGAAGATCTTTGGGAACCGGAATATGATGTTCAGCAGCAATATCTGCTAAAGATACGCCTGCCATCGCGTTGGCTCGCAGCATCAATTCATGAATAGTTTTAGGTGATGGCTTTGGCATAACGGTAAGTTTATTGAGTGCAAATATGCAGGTTAGGTTATCAATATCAGCATCAAGTGCAACTGTTTGTAGTCATATTGTTTTCATAGCCCTAAAAAACATAGCCAGTTGATCGCGATTAATTTGAGGTCATTAAACCTGTTCGGTCAAAAAACAACCATCAAAATAAGATCAAGTTATTCATTCTGAAAATGATCTTTTAAGTTTATGAAAATAAGGCATTTAAATGCTTTTTGTTTTTTGTATAAATGCCTTTTAAAAAAGTTACACGCTTTTATCCCTAGTATTTCACACATAGTTATCCACAGTTTTGTTGAATAACACAGTAAAGTTATTGTCTTAACCGATGTAAAAGCTATCGTCAATGACTTTTTTAACGAAAAAATCGCTTTTTTTATAAATATTCGGTTGTTATTTGTGAATAAGTTTTATTGTGTCGATGATGTTTGTAGAATAACTTTAAGTGCGGTTAAAAAGTGAGCTTTAATTGGTTTTGATGCGTTTTAATTGCGAGGTTAATATTTAAAAGTTTGTTTTTATTGGTTTAATTTTATTTTGTGTTTTTTTTGAATCAATAGTCTATGACTGTTTTTTTAATCAAATAACCCAGTTTACGGAAGTTTCAAACAGAGATATCCACAGATTTTGTGGATAACACATCATTACAACGATTCGTGCTGTTGATAAAATACCTTAAAATCCATATTTATCCCTAATTATGTTGAAAATAGGGGTTTGCCGATAGCCAAGCTTTGTGAAACAATCACATTAATGAAATTTTTGTGAAATTGGAGTCCATGTGATTGATAGCGACGGCTTTCGCGCAAATGTGGGCATCATTATCTGTAACAAGTTCGGTCAAGTAATGTGGGCAAGACGTTTTGGTCAGCATTCTTGGCAATTCCCACAGGGGGGGCTTGATGAAGGCGAAACTGCTGAGCAAGCTATGTATCGTGAGTTATATGAAGAAGTCGGTCTTTTACCTGAACATGTTCAAATTCTGACAACTTCTCGTGCTTGGTTACGTTATCGTTTACCAAAGCGGTTAATTCGACAAGACAGCAAACCTGTGTGTATCGGACAAAAACAGAAATGGTTTTTGCTACAACTGAAAGGGCATGACAATACCATCAACTTGAATTCATCGGGTCATCCAGAGTTTGATGATTGGCGTTGGGTCAGTTATTGGTATCCTGTTAGGCAGGTAGTGTCTTTTAAACGAGATGTTTATCGTAAGGTGATGAAAGAGTTTGCTGTGACGACTCTAGCACTGCAAGCCAGAGAAGTTCATCAAAATAGACGAAGAGGTCGCAACCGAAATTAACTGCCATAATTAAAGGACGGGAAGAAAGTGTTAAATACACTTAGGGACATTACACAGGCAGTCGCTGCGGCTAATACGTTAGACGTTGCGCTTGAGTTATTGGTTGTTCAAACCAAGCAAGCTATGGCAACCCAGTGTTGTTCGGTTTATCTTCTTGAGCAGCAACAGCTTGTACTTTCTGCGACTGAAGGACTGCAGCGTTCTGCTATTGGCAATGTGAAAATGCCCTTGTCACAAGGGTTGGTCGGATTAGCCGCTGAGCGTGAAGAAGCGGTTAATCTGGCTGATGCAAGAGTGCATCCCCGCTTTAAATTATTCCCCGAAGTAGAAGAAGAAGAATATCGCGCCTTTCTGGCTGTACCGATCATTTACCAAAAGATGGTTGTTGGCGTCATCGTGGTGCAACAACCCGAACCTAGACAGTTTAGTGAGGGGGAAGAAGCCTTTTTAATGACGCTAGCTGCGCAGTTAGCTGTGGTTATTCGCAGTCTAAAAAATAGAGCGGCTATCTCGAATGTCCAAGACAAAGTGGTATTTAGTGGCACCACAGCATCAAGTGGCATTGCAATTGCCAAAGGATTTGTGCTTGGTGGTGCGATATCTTTAGAGCAAGCTGATTTAGCGTGTGAAGACATTGCACACGAAACCCATCGTATTAAGTTGGCAATTAACCGCAGCAGAGATAGGTTAAACGCCCTATCGCAACGATTTGAAAATGATCAAGCCGAAGACGTCGCCTCTATATTTTCTGCTTTTAAACTGTTACTTGATGACAACAGCCTTGGTGGTGAATACGTTCGTGAAGTGGCTGGCGGATGGCGAGCAGAATCCGCTGTTAGCCGAGTTTCCATCCGTTATATCGAACAGTTCTTGGCGATGGACGATCCCTATTTAAAAGAACGTGCCAGTGATATTCGTGAGTTAGGCCAAAAAGTATTACGTCAGCTTATTGAGCCCGATCGATTAGAATTAGAACCTGATACTCCAGTCATACTGGTTGCCAAAGAAGTTGATGCCACAATGTTGGCTGAATTCCCTCGGCATAAATTAGCCGGTATTGTCACTAAATTAGGCGGGGTGAATGCGCATGCTGCCATACTTGCGCGCGCACTAGGGGTCCCCGCTTTAATTGGTGTTGAACAGGTTTTAGATACCAATATTGATAATAAATTATTGGTGCTAAATGCCACTCGTGGCCAATTGTTAGTTTCACCTTCTCCAACTGTGGTTGATGAGTATCGTGTGCTGATAAATGCTGATGTTGAAAAGCAAAAGCGTTTTTCTGCAGAGCTAACCCTTCCTGCTGAAACATTAGATGGCCGTCGTATTCATCTATATCTCAATGCGGGCTTACTAAGTGGTATGGAATCACCCATTGCTGATGGAGCGGATGGGATTGGTTTATATCGAACTGAAATTCCGTTTATGTTGCACCAGCGCTTCCCGAGTGAAGCCGAACAAATTAAGGTTTACCAACAAGTGCTGAGCGCCGCAGGAACAAGACCGGTTGTTATGCGCACTCTTGATGTTGGCGGTGATAAGCCATTACCGTACTTGCCGATCAAAGAAGATAATCCTTTTCTTGGTTGGCGTGGAATTCGATTATCTTTAGATCATCCTGAACTCTTTTTAGTGCAATTAAGAGCAATGTTGCAAGCGGGCGGGTCAGGTCAGCAATTGCAAATCCTGTTGCCTATGGTCAGTAATCTAGATGAAATTGATCAAACCTTAGAATATTTAGAGCAAGCTTATGAAGAGCTAAATGTTGAACTCGCTAGTGTCTTGACTCGTCCTAAAATTGGCGTGATGTTAGAAGTGCCTGCATTGTTGTATCAATTGGCCGATGTTGCAAAAAGAGTTGATTTTGTTTCCGTGGGCAGTAACGATTTAACGCAATATTTATTGGCAGTTGATCGCAATAATCCCAGTGTTAGCTCTTTGTTTGATAGTTATCATCCCGGTATTTTACGGGCATTAAAGCGCGCATTAGATGAGTGTCAACAGTACAAATTAGATGTCAGTGTTTGTGGTGAGCTTGCCGGCGAGCCTTATGGGGCTTTGCTTTTGGTCGCTATGGGTTACACAAAACTTAGTATGAACCAAGCAAGCTTAGCGCGGATTAATTATTTGCTTAGGCGTGTGTCATGCAATCAACTTAATTTGTTATTAGAGCGATGTTTAGCTGTGTCAAATGCCACGCAAGTGAAGCAACTTCTGCAAACCTTTACTGAACAACATCACTTAGAAGATATATTGCATTAAACCGCAGGGCGTATTTTAGGGGACAACCTTGGACAATTTTCTACTTATTTTTGCTATTTGTTTAGCATTAGGTTCTTTAGTGGGTTTTTTAGCCGGATTACTGGGTATTGGTGGCGGTCTTATTATTGTTCCAGCGTTGCTGTACATTCTGCCTTGGGTAGGCATAACCTCTTCACAATTAACTCACGTGGCGATCGCAACGTCGCTTAGCACGATTATTTTAACTTCTTTGTCTTCTGCTACCGCGCATCACAAACGCGGCAATATCCCTTGGCCATTATTTAAACCAATTTTACCGGGGATTATTATTGGTGCACTTTCTGCGGGTTTTGTCTCTGAGTTGATCCCATCAGATCAATTGCAGCAAGCTTTTGCGGTTTTTGTGGTGTTAATGGCTCTGCAAATGGCATTCCCGTTTAAATCTAAGGGTGAGGGGAAAATGCCTGGCGATGGCGTTTTGTTCTTGATCTCTGTGATTATTGCATTAGTCGCAGGAATGATGGGCATTGGTGGTGGCGTATTATTAGTGCCTTTCTTAAGCTTCTGTGGATTACAGATGAAACAGGCCGTTGGTTTTTCATCCGCGACGGGTTTTTTGATTGCGATTGCAGGTACCACAGGATACGTGGTTGCAGGCTTTGATGCGCCAGATTTACCTTCTGGTACCCTAGGGTATATTTATCTTCCTGCGCTATTTGGCATCATTATTAGTTCAATGATCTTTGCACCACTTGGCGTTAAAGCGGCTAGCACACTACCTACGCCAAAACTAAAAAAGGCCTTTGCAGGCCTATTATTTATTGTGGGTTTAAAAATGATATTCAGTTAACTCATGGTTTAGTTAACTGAATATCAATATACATGTTAAACCGCAAAAGGATATTGAATCGCATCGTGGTGCTGATAACCTTCAACTTCAAAATCATCTAATGTGACCCAAGTTTCAATATCTTTAAGGCTCTTAATATCTGGATTGATGATTAACTGAGGTGAGGCAAAAGGTTCACGCTTGAGTTGAATATCGCGCATTGGTGCTAGTTGATCTTCATAAATATGGGCGTTAACAATTTTGTGATAGGCCTGACCTGGTTTTTTACCCGTTATTTGCGCCATTAATGCCAATAATACGTAAACCTGAACCATATTGAAATTTAACCCAAGCGGAACATCACAGCTGCGTTGTGTACTGTTCAGATATAAGGTGTCACCTAATAATGAAAAATGATGCTCATACATGCATGGGCGTAAGCAGCCTAAGTCAAATGCGCCTGGGTGTAAAAATGTCAGGATCTCGCCACGATTATCAATCCCTTTAGAAAGGTCATCAACAATACCTTGCAGTAAGTCAACATGACCTCCATTAGGTTTTGGAAACGCTCGTCCTAAGGCACCATATATTAACCCTAAATCATCTTCGCCTTTACGATTTGGGTTCTTTAACCATGCTTCATTTAAGTTCGCATTAGCGTCCCAGGTTTTGGTGCCAAGAGCGCGAAATTCTGCCGCACTCTGGTAACCGCGCATATAACCGATAATTTCAGCAATTGCTGATTTCCAGAAGCTTTTTCGAGTTGTTACCAGTGGAAATTGATTATTGGCAACATCGTATGTCAGGTCGGCATTAATGACGGTTAAACAACGCTTGTTTGTCCGTTCATTATTAACCCAAGTTCCTTCATTAACGATACGTTGGCAAAGATCCAAATACTGTTTCATGGTGTCCCTGATTTTATTGTGCGTTATCGGCTGAGTATACCTTTGTGTCGTTTAGGCATAAACCCATTATTTATCGATATTTATTTATACTTAAAGTAATTTGCACTTTGGAGATAGACTTTTGCCGCATATAAGGCGTTAGATCAAATTCAGTAGGTTATCGTTTTTTTTTGATTAATCCAAATTAAGATGTGTAAGCTGCAAATGCCTTTACTTGTTAAATTAAGACGCTATATGTTGGCTATTATTTAGCTTTTTAGCAGACTAAAAAGTGTTTTTTCTTGATTAATGGCATCAGGGGAGCTGAGTGCTCGTGAGTGCATTTTGTGCGGTGTTAAATTATGGGATTATCATCAGCCTAATAAATATAAAGCTATGCTTATTTCTGAAAGTGAATTTACCCTAATAAAATCAACTGTTGTTTACATTGCAATCAATTTTAATACTGGTTGATAAATGTTTTTTTAACATTTATGTTGCATTTATCATCAAATTGATAAGTTATTGATGATTAGTGGAAAGAGCTGACTAATGGAATAACAGTGATTTTATGGCCTTTAAGTAAGTAAAAACGAATAAATGTGCACTCAACTCGGTTTTTTCGATGTATAAGCTCGAAACATTCGATTATATTTGTTTTAATGTTCTGGTATAGACTCAAAGCATCGATTTTTAGGAGTTACAAATGGAAAAAGCACTTAGAAACTTCCTGAGCCAAGAGTCCGCTGGCGGGATCATCTTAATGATTTCTGTCGCCTTGGCCATGATTTTAGCAAATTCACCATTAGCTGGTTTGTACGAAGGTTTTTTAAATACTGAAGTACAAGTTCGTGTCGGTGCATTAGATATTGATAAGCCACTGTTGTTGTGGATTAATGATGGTTTAATGGCACTATTTTTCTTGTTGATAGGCTTAGAAGTTAAGCGTGAACTATTAGAAGGGGCATTATCTACAGTCGCAAAAGCCTCTTTACCTACTTTTGGCGCTATTGGCGGTATGCTATTTCCTGCGCTATTTTATTTGATGTTTAACTACTCAGATCCTGCAACTCAAGTGGGTTGGGCTATTCCTGCTGCTACGGATATTGCTTTTGCTTTGGGTATTATGGCGTTACTCGGAAATCGCGTTCCTGTCGCGTTAAAAGTATTCTTATTAGCGCTGGCGATCATTGATGATCTGGGTGTTATTGTCATCATTGCACTCTTTTACAGTACAGATTTATCGATGCTGAGTTTGATTATTGCAGCTATTGCGATTGCACTAATGGTTGTCTTAAATCGAAAAGGGGTGACATCATTAACACCGTATGGATTACTTGGATTCATTCTTTGGGTTGCAGTATTGAAGTCGGGCGTACATGCTACATTGGCAGGTGTGATTATCGCTTTCTGTATTCCATTAAGGGCTAAAGATGGCACATCGCCTTCAGAGCACCTAGAGCATAGCTTACATCCTTGGAGTACGTTCTTAATTTTACCTGTGTTTGCATTTGCTAATGCTGGTTTATCATTGGCTAATATGACTTTTGCCTCTTTTGCTGAACCCATTACCATTGGTATTATTTTAGGGTTAGTGTTGGGTAAACCTATTGGTGTTTTACTGTTTAGCTTTATTGCGGTTAAGCTTAAATGGGCAGAATTACCACCAGGTATAGGTTGGAAACATATTGCTCCTGTGGCGGCTATGTGTGGTGTTGGTTTTACCATGTCAGTTTTCATTGCTTCACTTGCATTTGAAAACTCACCAGCAGCGTTTGGTGATTTTGCAAGATTAGGCATTTTGACAGGTTCATTACTTGCGGCTTTATTGGGGTACTTCTGGTTAGACAAGGTGTTACCGAAAAAAGGAGCCAAATAATGAAAACGTTATCTGTTGTCGCTATAGTGGCAAGCCTCGGGGTGTTTACTTTCCCAGTGTCTGCAAACTCATTTGACGTGTGCTTAAAAGATTCAACGAGTCCAAGTTGCACAAGCTATCTTGAGGGGGTGGTTGATGGTGCGTTAATGTACCGTAAAGATGTACCTGCAAAGAAAGTGGAAGCCAATAGTTATGAGTCTAGGGCATTAAAATATCGAGCTGGAAAACGCTATCAAAAAGCGAACAGTAAATATTGCGCCAGCCAAGTACCGATTAAAAGTGACATTGTAGATGCTTTATCTGAACAGGTAGCAATGGATAACGTTTCAAACAGTGATGAACTTGAGTCAGTCATTAATTCGCTGATGGATTGTCGTAAGCAGTAATGTATTTTTTACTTGTCTAAAATCGCTCACGCTTGTGGGCGATTTTTTTATAAGTCAGAGGGATTTCATTGCTTTGTAAATGCTCCTCTCAATATAGCTAATTACAGTTAGCCTGTTAATTAAAGCGTATTCTTTAAAAGGCGTATGTTATGCAACATCTAAATTATAATCACCTTTACTATTTTTGGATGGTTAAGCGCAAAGGGTCCGTTGCCAAAGCCGCTGAAGCCTTATGTTTAACGCCGCAAACAATAACGGGACAGATGCGCTTATTAGAAAATCGTTTAAAGGGGTCATTATTTAAACGTGTTGGACGTAATTTAGAAGCAACCGAATTAGGTGAGGTTGTTTTTCGCTATACCGATAAAATGTTTAATTTGAGTTATGAAATGCTTGATTTGCTCAACTACCAAAAAGATACATCGGTTCTTTTTGAGGTTGGCATTGCTGATGCGCTCTCAAAAGCGCTTGCAAGCCGGGTATTGTTAACGGTTATTCCACATGACGGCTCTATACATTTAGCATGTTATGAATCAACCCATGAGAGCTTGATAGCTCGTTTACGTGAGCACAAATTAGATATAATTTTATCGGATTGTGCGGGTGAATCGTTAAAATATAGCGATATTTTATCTAAAAAGTTGGGTGAATGTGGGGTAAGTTTTTTTTGCGCTCACTCAATCGATGCGCCATTTCCTGCTTGTTTAGAACAAGAGAAATTATTGATCCCCGGGATCCGTACTTCTCTTGGGCAACAACTGCATAGTTGGTTCGCTGAAAAAAATCTTAACGTGAGTATTTTAGGTGAGTTTGATGATGCAGCCATGATGAAAGCTTTTGGGTATTTCAAACGTGGTATTTTTGTTGCACCGTCTATTTATCGACATGATATACTTTCGCAAGGAATGGTTTTATTAGGTGAAACCTCCGATATTAAAGAAGAATATCATGTCATGTTTGCTGAGCGAATGATTCAACATCCCGCAGTAAAAAGTTTACTTGAAACTGATTTTACCGATTTATTTTTAGGGTTAGATCAACAAGTACAAGATTTTGATAATCGTTTAGGTTTCGCTGATTAACCCTAGTGGTTAGTCCTTATTATTGCAGGAGTATGTGTTGGAATTAATGAATATAGCTAGAGTTCGCTGGGCTTGTCGTCGCGGAATGCTAGAACTTGATGTATTGTTTCAACCCTTTGTTGAGACACATTATCAACAATTGCCTGATAACGATAAGCAAACGTTTATTCGCTTATTAGAGTGTGAAGATCCTGAGTTATTTGCTTGGTTTATGGGACATGAACAATGCCCTGATGTCGATTTAGCGGCGATGGTAATAAAAGTTCGTGGACGCCCAGCACCATAAGCAAACAGTAAAGGTCCCTCGCACAAGTCTCTTTGTGTTGAGGGCGTCGTTTCATCAATACCTTTGTTACTGGCTAATATTTGCTGTCGTGATGACGAGTTTCATCGCCTGGCCAAGCCTAGAATCAACTTTATTAACGCTCATTTTTTACGGGTGTATTGTTGTCGTCATCATCGTGTTCATTAGACAACTTTGTCGATTAAGGCATTGGCAATGCCAGATAGTATTAGATGGGGTTTCAGGTGGCCGATTAGCGACAGAAGACTTGTTTAAATTTGGTAAACCAGCTTTTATTTGTCCTTTATTTTGTATGCTTTATCTTGAGTTTGAAGATCACTCACGACAAATCTGTTGTGTATGGGCTGATATGCTAGACGACACTCAGTATAGAACCTTATGTCGTCTTGCACAGCAGTCTAGTTAATTACATTTTATTTAACGAAACATATTTAGTTTGGTTGTAAAATTGTTGGTCCTGAATTTTCAAGAAGTTCAGGGTAATCAATATTATAATGCAATCCTCGGCTTTCCTTACGCTCCATCGCACAGCGAATAATTAGTTCAGCCACTTGCACCAGGTTTCGTAATTCCAGCAGGTTATTACTCACACGGAAATTAGAATAATATTCTTGGATTTCTTGTTGTAACATCATACAACGTCGCAGTGCACGCTCTAATCGTTTATCCGTTCGTACAATGCCAACATAATCCCACATAAACAGTCTTAGCTCATGCCAGTTGTGGGCAATGACAACTTCTTCATCTGAGTTGCTTACCTTACTTTCGTCCCAGTTAGGCACATTAATTGGCATTTTAATTTTTTGAAGCTGGCTTTCAATATCTTGAGATGCAGCTCTGGCGAACACTAGGCATTCTAATAAAGAGTTACTTGCCAGACGATTCGCGCCGTGCAGTCCGGTATAGGCCACTTCGCCAATAGCATATAGGCCATTTAAATCAGTTTGGCCATGTAAATCAGTCATTACGCCGCCGCACGTATAATGTGCCGCAGGCACTGCTGGAATAGGCGATTTGGTGATATCAATTCCTAACTCTAAACAACGCTGATAAATAGTCGGGAAATGTTTAATAATAAAATCAGCAGGCTTATGGCTAATATCTAAATAGACACAATCGGAACCTAAACGTTTCATTTCATAGTCAATAGCCCTTGCGACAATATCTCTAGGGGCGAGTTCAGCTCGTTCATCAAATTCAGGCATAAAACGACTGCCATCAGGACGACGAAGGTAAGCGCCTTCACCTCTTAATGCTTCTGATAGTAAGAAGTTTTTGGCTTCAGCATGGTATAAACACGTTGGATGGAATTGGTTAAACTCCATATTGGCTACACGGCAACCTGCGCGCCACGCCATTGCAATACCATCACCGCTGGCAATGTCTGGGTTGGAAGTATATTGATAAACCTTTGAACATCCACCCGTTGCCAGTGCAACAAATTTAGCGGTAATGGTTTCTACGTGCTCTTTATCTCGATTCCAAACATAAGCACCAAGAACACGGTTACCTGGGCGGTTAAGCTTACGAGATGTAATGAGGTCAATTGCATTATAGCGTTCTAACACGCGAATATTGGGATGGGTAAGGGCGCGTTCTTGCAGTGTGGTTTGTACTGCTTTGCCTGTTGCATCAGCAGCATGCAAAATACGACGATGACTGTGACCGCCTTCTCGGGTGAGGTGATAAGGCGCATCTTTTTGATTATCTGATGTTTCTTCTTTATCAAAAGCCACACCACAATCTATCAGCCACTGCATAGACGCTTTGGCATTTTCAGCGGTAAAAGTCACTACGGTTTTATCGCATAATCCGGCACCCGCTATAAGGGTGTCATTTACATGAGATTCTATCGTGTCACCTTCATCAAATACGGAAGCAATGCCACCTTGGGCATAAAGGGTTGAACCTTCAGCTAAAGGGCCTTTAGAGAGAAGAATCACAGAAGATGTTTCTGCCAAATGGAGTGCTAAAGTGAGCCCTGCCGCACCGCTACCTATAACCAAAATGTCAGATTGGTATTCAACTGCTTGTGTCATCGGGTATCATGGGTAAAGAAATGGTTCAGTAATGGTAAATCAAAACACCATACTTGGGTACATTAAGCCGATATTTTGTTCGTGCTATTTCGTGTTTATTTGGCAAAAAGCCAGCAAAATGAATTTTTTTTTATATTTTATCGAACTTTTATCGAAATGCTCAGTCTACTTATATGAACAGGATTCGAGCGACTGAATATCAGTGATACAGATTTAGGAGTAGTCGGCTCGGATGAGTGGACAATATAGTGATCAACAATTAGTTGAGCGTGTACAGCAAGGCGATAAAAACGCTTTTAACCTGTTGGTAATGAAATACCAAAACAAAGTCATGAGCCTGATTGGACGATATGTTCGAAATCAAGCGGATGTAGCTGATGTAACACAAGAAGCTTTTATTAAAGCTTACCGTGCACTTGCTAACTTTCGTGGTGATAGTGCTTTTTATACCTGGTTGTACCGAATAGCCGTTAATACGGCAAAGAATTTTCTTACTTCTCAAGGGCGAAAAGCGCCTGCGAATGATGTAGATATAGAAGAAGCTGAATACTATGAAGGCAGTGATGCTTTAAAAGAATTTGCTTCACCAGAGCGTTTATTGATGAAAGATCAAATGAGTAAAGTGATTTTTGATACTCTCGATAAATTGCCTGAAGAATTAAAAATGGCGATATCTTTACGTGAATTAGATGGTATGAGTTACGAAGATATTGCCAATATAATGGATTGTCCCGTTGGTACGGTAAGATCGCGAATATTTCGCGCTCGAGAAGCAATCGATAAACAGCTCCAGCCTCTACTGGAAAAGTAATAGCCTTATTATTTAAGATAGGTGAAAAATGGTTAAATCAAGTCAAGAATGGGTATCTGCAGCAGTTGATGGCGAAGTTGATGTGCAAACATTAACTCAACTTGCATCTGATGTTGATTCTCATCAAGAGTGGCAACGTTATCACATGATTGGTGATACGATGCGTGGTGAACTTCCCGCGGCCATCGACTTAGATATTACAGCAAGTATTGCAGCTGCTATTGAGTTAGAGCCTACGATCATGGCCCCTAAAAATAGCATCGCGATAGAAGAACAAAGCGTTGCGGCCAACACGCCAAAGACATCGAATGTGGTATCACTGTTTAAGCAGTTTGGTCAATATGCTATTGCTGCTAGTGTCGCGTTAGTTGCCATTGTTGGTGTGCAGTCTTACGATCAATCTCAAGACGTAGAGTCGCCATTACCCGTGTTTAACACCCGTCCGCTAGTGGGAACTATGTCTCCTGTGAGTTTACAAACAGGGCCGGTAGCGAATCAGCAAGGTTATACAAACGAGCAAGTGCTTGAACAGCGCAAACGTATTAACGCTTACATTCAAGATCACATGCTTCAACAACGCTTAAATCCAGGTGTTCAAGTTGAGCAAGCTAACCAAGCTGAAATCAACCAATAACTTTTATTCTCCATTCAGCAATGGTTTAATAGGCCATTGCTGTTTTACTTTCTAGGAGTTAGCTTGCGCCTTTTCCTGCTAGCACTGTTAATTATCTCCCCTTTTAGCCATAGTGAAGAATTGTCAGCGAAAGATTGGCTTGTCAACATGAGTCAAGCACTTAGCGAAACACAGTTCAAGGCCTCTGTTGTGCAAATTCAAGCTGATCATGTACGTCCTTTGGTATTTTTACAAGGTACGGTAGATGATAAGCGAATAGCCTATTTAGAATACCTAAATGGTCCGCCCAAAAATGCGGTCAAAGTAAATAATACCGTTACCTTTTTAGAGCATGACCAACCGCCATACAGTGTTAATGCCAGCCTTATTCAGGGGGTTTGGCCTGTATCTTTATATGGTGACATAAGTAAGCTAGAGCAGGGCTATCAATTCGTGCTTGGCGGCCGCAGTCGCATTGCAGGTAGGGCTGGTCAGATGATCCGATTTATTGCCAAAGACGAATATCGTTATGATGCTCAAATCTGGCTAGATTTAGAAACCTATTTACCCTTGCGATATGACACGCTTAATCGTGAAAAACAATTACTTGAACAGACAATGGTTATCGAACTCATTGAATTCAAAGAGTCTCCCAGTATTTTAGTTGAAGCCAGCAAACATGATTGGCCTGATGTAATCAAACAAGCCGATCGTAAAGATGCACAAGATTGGCAGTTTACCTGGTTACCGCAGGGGTTTGATATGGTGGTCAGTGATAATCATCGTTTAATCGGTATTCACGAGCCCGTTGAATATATTGCCTTGACTGATGGCTTAGCCAATATTTCGGTTTATGTTGCTAGAGCGCCTGAAGGCCCAATGCCCGAAGAATTAGTTACCAGAAATGGCTTGTCTATGGTGGTTGAAAAAGTGGGTAACGCCGAAGTGGTCGCTTTAGGTAAAGTACCAAGTCAAACTTTAGAGCGCATTGCCCGAAGTTTAGCGTTAAAGTAGCGCGATAATTACCCATCAACCATAAGTAATTTGATTATGTCTAATCGACCCAAATTTGCCGAACGCCAACCTGAGCCAAGTTCTTTATTAGAGGAGTTGGCTAAAGTGGTTGATTATCAACACGGTTGGGTCATGGTAGAGGTTGAGTTAAAAAGTGCTTGTAATCACTGTGCTAATAATGAAAATTGTGGCACATCTGCAGTGGCTAAAGCCTTTTCTGTTAAAACACAGAGATTTTCTATTGCAAGTGAACAGCCTTACGCAAAGAACGATATGTTGAAGTTGGGTCTTCCTGAAAGTGTGATTATTCAAGCTGCGGCATTGGTCTATTTGCTTCCTCTGTTAGGGCTGTTTTTATTCGCTGGCATAGGGCATTTATTAGCGTTTGGCCTTGAGCTTGATACTAATCTTAGTGCAATGATTCTAGCCTTATTTGGGGCCGCGTTAAGTTGGCGAATAGGCAAATACTTTGCACATAAGATTGAAGCCAACGCACAACCCGTTATCATCAGTAATTTAGGCCAGCAGGTCGATTTATTCCGCAAAATTTAGTTCATTCAATGAAATTCAGCCTTTGTTTTTAGACAATTTTAGGCTTGATTTAGATATGGATGATGAATCTGATTGGTATTAGCACCCTTATCAGGTACAATTTCACACCATATTTTTCACCCTTTTTAGTAGTAGTCATTGCCTCATAATGAAACACATTAGAAACTTTTCAATTATTGCCCATATCGACCACGGCAAATCCACCTTATCGGATCGTCTTATCCAGTTTTGTGGCGGCTTAAGTGACCGCGAGATGGCTGCTCAGGTTCTCGATTCAATGGACATTGAACGTGAGCGTGGCATTACCATTAAAGCCCAAAGCGTGACTTTGGACTATAAAGCTAAAGATGGAAACATTTATCAATTAAACTTCATTGACACTCCAGGACACGTAGATTTTTCATACGAAGTGTCTCGCTCACTAGCCGCCTGTGAAGGTGCATTGTTAGTAGTAGATGCTGGTCAAGGTGTTGAAGCGCAAACGTTAGCTAACTGTTATACCGCGTTAGATATGAACCTTGATGTGGTTCCTGTGCTAAACAAAATCGATTTACCTCAAGCTGAGCCAGATAGGGTTGCTGCCGAGATTGAAGACATTGTTGGTATTGATGCTATGGATGCTGTGCGTTGCTCAGCTAAAACGGGCGTTGGTATTGAAGATGTACTTGAAGAAATTGTAGCTAAAATTCCTCCCCCAGAAGGCGATGAAAATGCACCCTTACAAGCGCTGATCATTGACTCTTGGTTTGATGCATATTTAGGTGTAGTGTCTTTAGTACGTATTAAACATGGTGTGCTAAAGAAAGGCGACAAGTTTAAAGTGATGTCTACCGGACAAAACTATAACGCGGATCGCGTCGGTATTTTTACACCTAAAGAGCAGGACGAGCCTGAGCTTCGAGCGGGTGAAGTAGGGTATGTAATTTCTGGTATCAAAGAGATCCATGGCGCACCAGTAGGTGATACTTTAACTCATGCCAAACATGGTGCAGAGAAACCGCTTCCAGGGTTTAAAAAAGTAAAACCTCAGGTTTATGCGGGTGTTTTCCCTATTTCGACAGACGAATATGAAAACTTCCGTGAAGCATTGAACAAATTATCACTAAACGATGCATCACTGTTTTTCGAGCCAGAAACATCAGGTGCACTGGGCTTTGGTTTCCGTATTGGTTACCTTGGTTTACTGCACATGGAGATCGTTCAAGAGCGTTTAGAGCGCGAATATAATCTTGAATTGATCACCACTGCGCCAACTGTAGTTTATGAAGTGCAAATGACCAATGGTGATATTATTTATGTTGATAATCCATCAGATTTGCCACCATTAAATAACATTGAAGAAGTGCGTGAGCCAATTGTTGAAGCGAATATTCTAGTGCCAAAAGAATACTTGGGTAACGTGATTACCTTATGTATTGATAAGCGCGGAATGCAAACCAATATGGTTTACCACGGTAACCAAGTAGCGGTTACTTACCATATCCCAATGGCAGAAGTGGTCATGGACTTCTTTGACCGTTTGAAGTCAACAAGTCGTGGTTATGCGTCATTGGAGTATAACTTCATTCGTTTTGATCCTGCTGATATGGTGCGTTTAGATATCCTTATCAATGGCGATCGCGTTGATGCACTTGCGATGATTATTCACCGCACTAATATTCGTCATCGTGGTTTAGCCCTTGTTGAAAAAATGAAAGAGCTTATTCCAAGACAGATGTTTGATATCGCAATTCAAGCCGCGATTGGCAGTCAAATTGTTGCGCGTTCAACGATTAAAGCCCTGCGTAAAGACGTAACCGCTAAGTGTTATGGTGGTGACGTTTCACGTAAGAAGAAACTGCTTAATAAGCAGAAAGAAGGTAAGAAGCGTATGAAGCAGGTGGGTAACGTTGAGGTGCCTCAAGAGGCATTCTTAGCAGTATTGAAGTTAAATGATTAATCATAATTAACTCAATTGCTTCTAAGATAACGCCGCATTTAGCGGCGTTATCGTTATAATAAATCTAATTTATCTGCAAAAGTTTGCCAGTAATGAGTCGTCGACAATGGCTTACACTGTTTTTTTAGATAATAACCTTTAAAGTGTAAGACTTATAATTAGGAGTTCTATCAGTAATGGCAGCTCACTTTTCTACCATTCTTGTACTTGTCACCCTTATCAGCGGTCTGATTTGGCTGATTGATGTGGTGTTTTTTGCACCTAAACGCAAAGAGAAATTGGCTTTAGCTCAATCTGGTTCAAAACAACTCAGTGACGAAGCAATTGATAAAATTATTCGCGAGCCAGTGTTAGTCGAAACCGCGCACTCTATTTTTCCTGTGATTGCATTTGTAATGATTCTGCGTTCATTTATTTACGAACCATTTCAAATACCATCAGGGTCAATGATGCCCACCTTGCTAGTGGGTGATTTTATCTTGGTTGAAAAATTCAGTTATGGCTTACGAGATCCTGTATGGCGCACCAAATTAGTCGAAACTGGTGAGCCAGAGCGGGGCGATGTATTTGTATTTAAATACCCTGAAAACCCATCAATTGATTACATTAAACGTGTTGTAGGCTTACCGGGTGATACAGTGGTATACCGTAATAAGCAATTGAGTATCCAGCCTAAATGTAGCACAGATAATGTTTGTCCAGAGCCATTGGTTATTGAACATATAGAACTTAACCAAGGTGAGTTTACTCAAGAAAATGTCCCTTTGACTCGCTACACTGAAATAACATCTGGCTTTGCGCATGATATTTTAATCAATCCATCTCGCCCTGATTTTAGACAGCATTTTTATCAGCAAGCGGGGACACAAACCGGTGAGTTTGTTGTACCAGAAGGGCAGTACTTTGCCATGGGTGATAACCGCGATAACAGTACAGATAGTCGTTTTTGGGGCTTCGTGCCAGAAGCTAATCTTGTTGGTAAAGCGGTCGCTATTTGGGTAAGTTTTGAGTTTGACCGCGAAGCAAGCGATTTTTTACCTACGTGGGTACCAAGTGGAGTTCGTTTTGAGCGCACGGGTGGAATTAAGTAATGGAACCGATTAAAAACTTACCTAGACTTTGTCGTACCTTAGGTTATGAATTTAACGACATTAACTTATTGATCCAAGCCTTGACTCACCGCAGTGCAGCAAATAAACATAACGAGCGTTTAGAGTTTTTAGGTGATTCGATCTTATCTATTGTGATATCGGACGCTTTATATCACCAGTTTCCTAAAGCTACGGAAGGTGATTTAAGTCGTATGCGTGCAACATTGGTGAAAGGCGATACGCTTACCTTGATTGCTAAAGAGTTTAAGTTAGGCGATTACCTATTTTTAGGCCCAGGTGAACTTAAAAGTGGTGGCTTTAGACGTGAATCTATTTTGGCTGACGCGGTTGAGGCCATCATTGGTGCAGTCTATCTAGATGCGAACATTGATGCTTGCCGTGCTTTATTATTGAGCTGGTATGAGCAACGTTTAGCTAAAATTAAGCCAGGCATCAATCAAAAAGATCCTAAGACAATTTTACAAGAGCACCTTCAAGGTTTTAAAAAACCGTTACCTGATTATCAGGTGGTTAAAGTTGAAGGTGAAGCACACGATCAAACCTTTACGGTTGAGTGTCGTATTACGGATTTGGCTGATGTCGTTATTGGCGTAGCAAGTTCAAGAAGAAAAGCTGAGCAGCTAGCGGCCGCTCAGGTGTTGGAGTTACTGAACAAATGACCAAGAAAAACGACTTGCCAGATCAACAAGAGCAGGCTGAAAATGAGCCAAGCTTAAATGAGTTATTGTCAAGAATGAACCTTGCAGCACCCGAGGCCACAGCTCAATATGATGTGACTTATTGCGGTATGGTTGCCATTGTTGGCCGTCCTAATGTGGGCAAGTCGACTTTACTGAATAAATTACTTGGCCAAAAAGTCAGCATTACGTCTAAAAAGCCACAAACCACGCGCCATCGTATTATGGGTATTCATAGCGATGGCCCTAAACAAATCGTATTTATTGATACGCCAGGTTTACACATTGAAGAAAAGCGCGCCATTAACCGTTTAATGAACCGTGCCGCTGCCAGTTCATTGGCTGATGTGTCTATGGTGATTTTTGTTGTTGATGGAATGACCTGGACTGCTGACGATGAAATGGTTTTACAAAAAATCAAGCATCGTAACGACGATCGTAAAATTGTGTTAGCCATTAATAAGGTTGATAACATCAAAGATAAAGAGGCCTTATTCCCTTATTTAAGTGAATTGGGCAAGAAATTTGACTTTGATGATATTTTGCCTATTTCAGCGAATAAAGGCACTAACGTGCAGCGTATTTTAGAGTTAGCGCAAACGTCACTTCCTAAAGCACCGTTTTACTTTCCTGAAGATTATGTCACCGATCGCTCACAACGTTTCATGGCATCGGAAATTGTCCGTGAAAAACTAATGCGCTTTTTAGGTGATGAATTACCTTATGATTGCACCGTTGAAATTGAGCAATTTAAAATGATGGACAATGGTGTCTATCAAATCAATGCACTGATTTTAGTTGAACGCGATGGCCAGAAACGCATGGTTATTGGCAATAAAGGTGAACGTATACGCACCATTGCGACCCAAGCCAGATTAGATATGGAAACCCTATTTGATAATAAAGTGTTTCTTGAGATTTGGGTCAAAGTTAAATCGGGTTGGGCTGATGATGAACGTGCGCTTCGTAGCTTAGGTTATGGTGAAGACTAACCACATTGGCGGCAATACTCACCAGGTGACATTAACATGGCCACAATGAAGCGTGGCTATGTTTTACATCACCGTGCTTATCGTGAGTCTAGCGTGATAGTTAACTTACTCATTGATGGTGTCGGGCGAGTTGATGCCATCGTTCGCACTGGCAGCGGTAAACGTTCCATTAAGTCCATTTTACAACCTTTTCAACCCCTCATTATTCAATTTAGTGCCCAATCTGAAGCCAAGAATTTATCGTTAAAAACCATTACCCATATTGAAGCTGCCGCCCCAGCCATTCCATTAACAGGCAATAGCTTGTATTCAGGGTTTTATTTAAACGAACTTACCGTACGGTTATTAACGGTTGAGCACCAAACCGAAGCGTTATTTTTAGCTTATCATCGAAGTGTTTTAGCTTTGGCTAAGGCCTTTTGCTCAAGCCACTTACGCTTTTTTGAGAAAGCATTGTTACTCGAGCTAGGTGCATTACCATCCTTGCAATATGATGTTGAGGGGAATGCGATTGATGCCCAGAGTTTCTATCGTTTAGAAGCTGACTGTGGCTTTATCCCTGTATTACAGCATGCTGTAGGCGTATTTAACCACGGTAAAAGTGTAGTGCCAGGTGCAATGTTGATTGCTCTTCAGCTTGAAAATTTGCCCGCTGAGCACCTTAACTCGGCTAAAGGCTTAATGCGTTTCTTGCTAGCGCCATTGCTAGGCACTAAGCCTTTATTAAGCCGTCAACTATTCATTAAATAATCTCGAATTCAGCCACAGTTGTCAGTACAATAACATTCACACTATTTTGTCATCACGTTAAGGAACCTTCCGTGAGCGCTATTCTTTTAGGTATTAATATCGATCATATTGCGACCCTTCGTCAGGCTCGTGGCACTAATTATCCTGATCCAATTCATGCGGCTGCTGTTGCCGAGCATGCTGGCGCGGATGGTATTACCATTCATTTACGTGAAGATCGTCGCCATATTCAAGACAGAGATGTGTATTTATTAGCAAAAACCCTTAAGACGCGAATGAATTTTGAATTTGCTGTAACTGAAGAAATGATCGCGATTGCGTGTGAAGTTAAGCCGGCTTACGCTTGCTTAGTGCCTGAAAAGCGTGAAGAGCTAACCACAGAAGGTGGCTTAGATGTCGCTGGTCAGTTAGATAAAATCACTTTAGCAGTAACCCGCTTGGCAGCAAATGGCATTAAAGTGTCTTTATTTATCGACGCAGACAAACTGCAAATCGATGCAGCTGTTGCATCTGGTGCACCTTACATTGAAATACATACAGGTTGTTATGCTGATGCACACACAGATGCAGAACAGGCGTCAGAGCTAAAACGTATTGCAGAAATGGCTGCTTATGCCCACAGTAAAGGCTTAGTGGTTAATGCTGGACACGGGCTGCATTATCATAATGTGAAGCCAATTGCGGCGATCCCTGAATTATATGAGTTAAATATTGGCCATGCCGTCGTTGCGCGCGCTGCAATTGATGGGCTTGAAAAGGCCGTACGCGATATGAAGCAGTTGATGCTTGAAGGTCGCAGAGGCGAATAATGGCAATTATTGGCATAGGTACTGACATTGTTGAAATTGCACGAATACGTGAACAACGTGAACGCATTGGCGACAAGTTAGCTAAGCGTATTTTAACCGATGCTGAGTTTACTGTGTATTTACAATCCAAATTACCAGAACGTTTTCTCGCAAAACGTTTTGCCGCTAAAGAAGCTGCTGCTAAAGCCCTAGGCACGGGTATTGGCCGTGGGGTATCTTTTCAGCATATTCATATTGATAATGATGAAAACGGTGCGCCAATTCTGACTTTTAGTGATGGTGCTAAAGCTCGGCTTGAGTTATTGAATGGTCGTCATGGATTTATCAGCATCGCAGATGAACTACATTATGCGGTGGCGACAGTGATCCTAGAAAGTTAGTCGCTGAGTTATTGTTATGGATTTTAATCAGGCGCATTAGCGCCTTTTTTAATGGGCTTTTAAAATGAACATAGATGCGCTAAATTAACATCATTATAACAATATACTTTGAGAGCCATAATGAAATCCGCCGTAGAACAACTAGCCACTTACAAAAGCGTCCATTTGAATCCCAAAAACATCAGAACGCACTTTTTTGGGGTGCCAATGATTATTTGGTCGGCCTTTTTGATGTTAGGCACGATCCGTTTCGAAATTGCAGGGGTGGAATTAACTGCGGCTATGGTATTGATGTTGTTTGTATTGGCTTATTACTACAAGCTTCATGTCAAATTGGCTTTAGGGTTAACCTTGTTTATTATTCCTGTATTGATTACCTCGGAGATGGCGGTTCATACGGCACAGCCATTCATGCTGGCTATCTCAATATTTGTCATTGGCTGGATAATTCAATTTGTTGGTCATAAATATGAAAAAGCCAAGCCTGCATTCATGGATGATTTGAACCAATTGCTGATTGGTCCATTCTTCTTAATGGCAGAATTGTATTTTATATTGGGTTGGGAAAAGCAGCTAAATGCTGAAATTACACCAATCGCCAGAGATAAGCGTAGAGCTATTGAAGCGGCTAAACGAGGATTGTAGTCATTGATTTTTCTGAATAAAAAAGGCGCTTAGCGCCTTTTTTATTCTCTAATGAAAATACTAACTTATTTCATCGTCATCGCTTTTATCAACAATGGGTGAGTTTGGCATAATACGGACCAGTTTGATCATATTGTCGGCAACTTCTATGACTTCAATGTGGTAGTCCGCTAAACGAAGGCTTGTTTTAGCTGCAGGTATATCTTCAAGATACTCCACAATTAAGCCATTTAAGGTTTTAGGACCATCGATGGGGAAGTCCCATTTCATTTCTTTGTTTAAATCACGAATGTTAATGGTTGCATCAATCAAGAAACTACCATCTTGTTGAATATTAATGTCTTCACTCGGGGTGGTCATCATAGATGTGGTGAAATCACCGACGATTTCTTCCAATATATCTTCAAGTGTCACGAGTCCTTGGATATCACCATATTCATCAACCACAAGGCCAATACGTTCTTTATTCTGTTGGAAATTGGCTAGCTGTACGTTCAGCGGTGTGCCTTCTGGAATGAAGTACAGCTCTTTTACGGCACGTAACAATGATGACTTGCTGAATTGCTCTTTCGATTGTAGGCGAAGAGCATCACGTAAGTGAATAAAGCCAACAGCATCATCAATGGTGTCCCGATATACCAATACCCGAGTATGCGGACTTTGAGTGACTAGTTTATTAATCAGTTTAAAGTCATCGTTCATGTTAATGGCGTATATGTCTGAACGCGCAATCATAATATCTTCAACGGTAACTTTTTCTAAGTCTAATATCGATAGCAACATTTCTTGGTGACGTTGCGGGATCAAAGCGCCGGCTTCATGCACTACGGTTCGAAGTTCTTCCTGGCTTAATGCATCATCCGTTTGTACGGTTTTTATGCCCATCAAGCGTAAAAATCCAGTGGTGATAATGTTGAGTGATTTGACCAAAGGAAGTAAAAGAATGAGTAACCATTTCAGAAGTATGCTTGAAGGGAAAGCAATTCTTTCAGGGTGCAAGGCAGCGTAGGTTTTAGGAGTGACTTCTGCAAAAATTAATACCACTACGGTTAAAACACCAGTGGCAATAGCAACGCCCACATCACCAAACAAACGCATACCAACAATTGTCGCGATAGCGGATGCTAGGATATTGACTAAGTTGTTACCAATAAGAATAAGACCGATTAAGCGATCTGGTCTATCGAGCATTTTTAATGCTCTTTGGGCGCCTTTGTGTCCACTACCTGCTAGATGACGAAGCCGGTAGCGGTTTAAAGTCATCATGGCGGTTTCTGAACCAGAAAAATAAGCTGAGATCAGTAATAAAACCAAAAGAAAAATCAGGAGTGCGCTGGTAGATATAGCGTCCAAGAAGGGGGCTCCGTAAAAGCATACAAGCTGTATTTACAGCTAAAATGGATGAGTTAAGTTGGACATTATTAATGACTGACAAAAAGAGTCAAGAGATATGCTGGGATATTATCCCTAAACTGCAAAAGAAAGTGGTTGTTATCGCAATAAACTTGCAAAAAAGTAGTGGGCTTTGATAAGGCTATCTAGCTAGATAGCCGTTATATTCAAACACAAATAAAGGTAATTAATTGAGGATAAGTTCTTTGACAATACGGGCACCAAAGTAGGCTAGTGACAATAAACCTGCTCCCGATAAGCTATAAAGCACCGCCGTTCGGATACGACAACCTATAGTGTAATGTTGCCAAAGCATTGCGCCATAAACCAACCAAGCGACGATAGATAATATCGCTTTGTGGCCTTTTCCTTCGACAAACATGTCTTCAAGAAAGACAAATCCAGTAATCAGTGACAGGCTGAGTAACACAAACCCGATGACTACTAAGTGATATAGCTGACGCTCAACTGTCATGAGCGGTGGTATTGAAGGGCTCATGATCATTTTTTTGGTTTTGAGCTTATTTTGAATCATCCATAACTGGAGTGCGTAAAGTGCTGCAATCATCAAGGCACTATAAGCCATCAGTGATAGCACTACATGGGCCAAAATTTCTGGATGTAGTTCAAAATGAGTAATAAATTGAGGTGGTAACAACCACAGTAAAGCAACAGATATGATAGAACAGGCATAAATTACCGGTAATACAACAATGACTTTTAGTCGTGGTAATGTCACGGTAAAGGTAAAGGCGATGATCCAGTTAACCATTGATATTACATTGGTTAAACTGAAGTTTTGCCCATCAAGGGTAAAAATGGAATTCGATAAGGCAAAACCATGCATCACCACACCCAGAGCAGATATGATCATAATGAGTTTGCGATTAGGGCCATCAGCATGAAATAGCCGGCTAGTAGCAAGGATCAATGCAATACAATAAAACAACATAGCCGAAGCAGAAAAAATAACCATCCGATTTGAACCTATCAAGTTATACAGACATGTTGACTGGATAAAATATCAAGCCATAAAAAGTACACGGGCATTATAGGGTTAGACTAACATGAAGTTACCCTATAAGGGCAGTGACCTAATACGCAAAATTTAACAGTATCCTACTCTTAGCTGCAAATAATTTACGTTGTGTCATAAATGATGCTCTAAACACAGGAAAAATCGATTGAGTTTGTGTTAAAGCCAATGCTTTTATACCAAGGTTATCCGGTCGTTTGGACTAAAAATGAATAAATTGTCACACAAGCGCGCATCTTAAAAAATTTTGAGTATAATAGTGCGCATTATCGAGAAGCGTATTAAGAGCAGTTAAATGTTTGAGAATCTATCTGACAGACTATCAAGAACACTAAAAAATATCAGTGGTCGTGGTCGATTAACGGAAGACAACATTAAAGACACCTTACGTGAAGTCCGCATGGCTTTGCTCGAGGCTGATGTTGCGTTACCTGTGGTAAGAGAATTTGTTAACAGCGTCAAAGAGCGCGCAGTTGGTCAAGAGGTCTCAAAAAGTTTAAGTCCAGGACAAGCTTTTATTAAGATTGTTCAAAGTGAACTTGAACGCGCAATGGGCGAAGCGAATGAAGCATTAGATTTAGCTGCACAACCACCTGCCGTAATTATGATGGCTGGTTTACAAGGTGCGGGTAAAACCACTTCTGTCGCTAAGCTTAGTAAGTTGTTACGCACTCGCCATAAAAAATCAGTATTAGTGGTCAGTGCTGACGTTTATCGTCCCGCGGCTATTAAGCAGCTTGAAACACTAGCCGCAGAAGTTGAGGTTGAATTTTTCCCCTCAGATGTGAGCCAAAAGCCTTTAGATATAGCTAAAGCGGCTATTGCTCATGCCAAATTAAAGTTTATTGATGTTGTTATTGTTGATACTGCAGGTCGTTTGCATGTTGACGAAGCCATGATGGACGAAATTAAAGAACTTCATGCGGTGATAAAACCGATTGAAACCTTATTTGTTGTTGATGCTATGACAGGTCAAGACGCGGCAAATACGGCTAAGGCCTTTAATGAAGCATTACCACTTACTGGGGTTATCTTAACCAAAGTTGATGGTGATGCTCGAGGTGGTGCAGCGTTATCAATTCGTAGTATTACCGGTAAACCGATTAAATTTTTAGGTGTTGGTGAAAAAACTGACGCACTTGAACCTTTCCACCCAGACCGTATCGCATCGCGTATTCTTGGTATGGGTGATGTGCTGTCTCTCATTGAAGAAGTGGAACGTGGTGTCGATAAAGACAAAGCCATGAAGCTTGCTTCAAAAGTGAAAGCTGGTGGTAGCTTTGATTTAGAAGATTTCCGTGAACAATTGCAGCAAATGAAAAACATGGGCGGCATGATGAACATGATTGAAAAGCTGCCTGGTGTTGGTCAATTGCCTCCAGAAGCTTTAGCGCAAGTTCAAGATGGAAAAATGACCGGGCAAATGGAAGCGATTATTAACTCCATGACAGCCAAAGAGCGTAAAAACCCAGATGTTATCAAAGGGTCACGCAAGCGTCGTATCGCGTTAGGTTCAGGTACACAAATTCAAGATGTAAATCGTTTATTGAAACAATTTACTCAAATGCAAAAGATGATGAAAAAAATGTCATCCAAAGGCGGCATGAAAAAAATGATGCGAGGAATGAGCGGTATGCTTCCACCTGGCATGAAAATGCCTGGCCGTTAATTTATATTTCAATCTCCGTAAGAGAACACTTGCTTTGCAACTATAATCCAGTTTTGCTGTAAAAAACGGCACATTGGGTTGCAATAGTTTCAAAGTCAGGTAAAATCTTCCGGCTTTCTTTCTGGGACCTTCGCGAACACGGGTTCCAGTTTTTATTTTTGCTTCTAGCAAATCATTAGAGGAATAAAACGCATGGTTACCATTCGTTTAGCTCGTGGCGGCGCAAAAAAGCGTCCATTTTACAATATCGTTGTTGCTGATAGCCGCAATGCTCGTGACGGTCGTTTCATCGAACGTGTAGGCTTCTTCAACCCACTAGCTCGTGGTCAAGAAGAAACTTTACGTTTAGATTTAGACCGTGTTGAGCACTGGGTTGCTACTGGCGCGGCAACATCTGAGCGTGTTGCTAAGTTAATTAAAGACGCACGTAAAGCAGCTGCTTAATTGCGTTTAGGTATAGATTGATGAGTAGTAACCAACAGCCGATTGTGCTGGGAAAATTAGGCGCAAGTCACGGCATTAAAGGTTGGCTAAAAATCACTGCCTATACCGATTCTGTTGAAGGCATTTTTGATTATTCTCCATGGCTCATTTATGACCAAGGGGAATGGCGTGAAGTTAAAGTCAGCCAGTGGCGCTCACAAGGTAAAGCGATTATCGCAGAACTTGAAGGAGTATCGTCACGGGAACAGGCGCAAATGCTCACAAATTGTGAAATTGCAATTATGCCTGAACAAATGAAAGAACTCAGTGATGATGAATTTTATCACCGAGATCTTATCGGATGTGAAGTGACAAATAGTAACGGCTATAACATGGGTATTGTTGACCAGATCGTGGAAACAGGATCAAACGACGTATTACTTGTTAAAGCTAATGCCAAAGATGCTTTTGGCAAAGTGGAACGTATGATCCCCTTTGTCCCTGAACAATTCATTTTAAAAGTGGATTTGCAAGGTAAACAGATAACAGTGGATTGGGATCCTGACTTCTAAGTCGAGGTACAACACATGTGGTTAGGGGTTATAACCCTGTTTCCAGAGATGTTTCGTGCCGTTACAGACTTTGGGGTGACGGGTCGAGCCGTAAAAAACGGCCTGCTTGAGGTGCAAACGTGGAATCCTCGTGATTTCACCCATGATAGACACAACACGGTTGATGATCGCCCTTACGGTGGTGGACCTGGAATGTTAATGATGGTGCAACCTTTACGAGATGCCATTCATGCAGCAAAAGCTGCAGCGGGTGACAGAGCGAAAGTGATTTATCTATCCCCTCAGGGACGCAAGCTGGATCAGCAAGGCGTAACTGAGTTAGCTAAATCAGACAGTTTGATTTTAGTGTGTGGTCGCTACGAAGGTATCGATGAGCGCATCATTCAAACTGAAGTGGATGAAGAGTGGTCAATTGGTGATTACGTGCTTTCGGGCGGTGAGATACCAGCAATGACTTTAATCGATTCAGTGGCGCGTTTAGTACCAGGTGTACTAGGTAAGCAAGCTTCAGCAGAGCAAGATTCTTTCTCTGATGGATTACTGGATTGTCCTCATTACACGCGCCCTGAAAACTTAGATGGCATGGATGTACCAGCAGTGTTGCTAAGCGGCGACCACGAAAAAATTAGACTCTGGCGGTTGCAACAAAGTATCGGAAGAACTTTTTTACGACGACCAGAAATATTTGAAAATCTAGCTCTGACTGACGAACAAACAGCACTATTAGTGCAGTTTATTAACGAAACGGACACGTCCGAATAGTCATCGCTTCAGTTATTCTAGAACGGAGTAAGTTATGAACAACATCATTAAAATGCTCAACGATGAGCAAATGAAAACAGACGTACCTGAATTTGGTGCTGGTGATACAGTAGTAGTTCAAGTTCGCGTAAAAGAAGGTGATAAAGAGCGTCTTCAGGCTTTTGAAGGTATCGTTATCGCAAAACGTAACCGTGGTTTGCACTCTGCATTCACAGTTCGTAAAATCTCTAATGGTGAAGGTGTTGAGCGTGCTTTCCAAACGCACAGCCCATTAATTGCTAGCATCGAAGTTAAGCGTCGCGGCCGTGTTCGTCGTGCTAAACTTTACTACTTACGTGAGCGTTCAGGTAAATCTGCACGTATCCGTGAAAAATTGGCAACTAAGTAATAGTTATCAATTTAGTTTAAAAGATGCAGTGTTCGCACAACTAACCGCCGAAAGGCGGTTTTTTGTTTTTATACTTGAGGCTAGAGGTGCGATGATTTTTAGGTTTTATCGGTATATCAACAATATCGTTCAAAAAAGCACAAAAGCAAAAAAGCAAAAAAGCAAAAAAGCAAATTATTCAATCAAAAGTGGATAAGCCACTATCTTGCTACTCTTTCATTTAGTTTTATTAACTTCTTTTTTAATTTAGCCATACCAGCTGAAATTGTTAAGTTAAAGAAATCTATTTATATGTTACATCTACTAAAAATGGGCGCGTCATTTGGGTCAATACAACATTTTCACATTTTGATTGAAATAACCCTTGATATCATTCTGACTCGCAGGCATAGTTAGCGCTAAGATGTAATGGTGTATCATTACAAAATTACATGTAAGGTGTTAATTACTGTTAGCAAGCTTTACATTGTTGCCTTTTAAAAGATAAAAAGTGAGTTGATATCATGCAGCAAGATACCATTAACAACGTTCATATTAGTTCTGAGCAAGTGCTCTCTACACCGACTCAACTTAAGCAAGAGTTACCTCTTTCTGCACATGCATATCGCTATATTTTAGATGCACGTAAAACGGTTGCGGATATTGTACACAAGCGAGATAGCCGTGTACTTGTGGTAACAGGACCTTGTTCTATACATGATATCGATGCAGCTAAAGAATACGCATTGAAGCTCAAAAAATTACATGATGAACTCAGTGATGAATTTTATATTTTAATGCGAGTGTATTTTGAAAAGCCTCGTACAACTGTTGGTTGGAAAGGCTTAATCAATGATCCGAATATGGATGAGTCTTTTGATGTTGAAAAAGGCTTAAGAATGGCGCGTGAGTTGATGATTTGGCTAGCAGAGCTGGAATTACCGGTAGCGACAGAAGCGCTCGATCCGATTAGTCCGCAATATATCTCAGAACTGGTTACCTGGTCGGCAATTGGTGCACGTACAACTGAGTCACAAACTCACCGTGAAATGGCATCGGGGCTATCAATGCCTGTTGGCTTCAAAAATGGTACCGAAGGTAAGTTAGATGTTGCTATTAATGCATTAAAATCGGCTGCAAGCAGTCACCGTTTTATGGGGATCAACCAAGAAGGGCAGGTCAGTTTATTACAAACGGCAGGTAACCCTGATGGGCATATTATTCTACGTGGTGGAATTTCACCAAACTATGACGCACAAAGTGTTGCAGAATGTGAAACACAAATTCACAACGCCAAACTAAATGCACGGCTTGTGGTTGATTGTAGCCATGGAAATTCCTCTAAGGATCACAATCGTCAAAAACAAGTATGTGAAGACGTATTTAATCAAATTGTTGAGGGCAATAAATCCATTATTGGTGTTATGCTAGAAAGTCATTTAAATGCGGGTAATCAAAGCACGAATAAACCTTTAAATGAACTCGAATATGGTGTGTCTGTTACAGATGCTTGTATCGATTGGACCACCACAGAAACGATATTACGACAAGGCGCTAACCAATTATCTGCAGTGCTTCCGACTCGATTCGATATGCTGCAAGTTGTTAATGGTTAATGAAAAGTATGATGAACGAAAAAACCACCGCTGATTTAGAAAAACTACGCGATTTAATTGATGGGGTTGATCAACAACTTCTTCATTTATTACGTAAACGTTTAGATTTAGTCGCCCAAGTTGGTGCGGTAAAGCATGCTGCCGGAGTGCCAATTTACGCTCCGCAACGTGAAGCTTCTATGTTAGCAAAACGTCGTGATGAAGCGCAAAAAATGAATGTGTCACCACAGCTGATTGAGGATATTCTACGTCGATTAATGCGTGAATCTTATTTGAATGAAAAAGATGTTGGTTTTAAACAGGTCAAGCATGATTTAGGTCATATAGTGGTTGTGGGCGGCGAAGGTCAGCTTGGGCAGTTATTTACCCAAATGCTAACATTATCTGGTTATCAAGTGAAAAGCTTAGATAAAGATGATTGGCACCGTGCCAATAGCTTATTTGATGGTGCTGGATTAGTGATTGTCACTGTTCCCATCAAAGTCACTTGTAATGTGATACGAGAACATCTCACCAATCTACCTGAAACATGTATTTTAGCGGATTTAACTTCAATCAAAGAGCAACCGGTTGAAGCCATGCTTAGTGCACATACAGGACCTGTCGTTGGTTTACATCCTATGTTCGGTCCAGATGTTGGCAGTCTCGCCAAACAAGTCATTGTGGTTTGTCATGGACGTCATGCTGAAGCTTATCAATGGCTGCTAGATCAAATAGTTATTTGGGGGGCGAGAATTGTTGAAGCTGAACCGGTCAAACATGATAAAGCGATGCAACTGGTTCAGGCAATGCGTCACTTTTCTAGCTTTGTGTATGGCATGAATTTATGTGAAGAGCAGGCAGACATTGATACTTTATTACAGTTTAGTTCACCAATTTACCGATTAGAGCTGGCTATGGTAGGGCGATTGTTTGCTCAAGATCCTGAGCTTTATGCCGATATTATTTTTGCCCAACAAGGAAGCCAAGACGCGATTAGTGACTATTTAGACAACTATCGAAATGCGCTTGCATTGTTAAAGTCTGGCGACAGAAGCACATTTGTAGAAGAGTTTAAGCGTGTGGCAAAATGGTTCGGTGATTTTGCACCACAGTTTCAACATGAAAGCAGAGCGATGTTGCAATCAGTTAATGATATGAAAGCAGGTTAAGCATTTTTCATCGTTTGTTGATTGCGTAAATTTAGTCTAGGGCTTATGTTTATAGTGTTGTGAAAAGATTATTGTGTTGTCATGATGCAATTTGTGTAGTTTTTATCATTCACCATGGAGATGAGCCCATGACAACATCCAATATGCTGTCTACATCGACACCGCAAGATAAAATAGTCGGTCATTTTCTATATGCCATGATGAGTGCTTTTCCGTTATTTTTAATTCCCGTATTAGTTAGCTTTTGGCTTAATCTTATTCAGAAGAACATTCAACCTAATTCATTGCTTGGTTCTCACCTTCGCTGGCAGAGGCTAAGCATTATCGGTTTATGCCCTTTCTTTATTGCCGGTTATTGCTTCAACCCTACATGGTTAAGTATCACCATGTACTTGCTTGGTATCAGTTGGTTTAGTTATCGCATATTTAAAGGTTGGGTAAGCTTAAATGAAGGTTTGATGGTTTAAGTTATCACTTAGCAATAAAAAAATGCCGGTATTTACCGGCATTTTTGTTTTTACCTATTGATAGAGATCGTGGAGTAAACGGCTACTGGCTGTCGTGTTAGGGTAGGACAATACAATCCCGTTTGATTGTAACTGTTTTGCTGCTTTAGCTTGGCTGTAACCTAAGGTTTCGTCTTCATTGCTAATGTTACAAATAATCGGCAAGTGGCATGTTTGCTTAACCGCAACTAATGAAGACAAGTCTAAGTTTATAGTATCGGGTTTTGCAAAACTTCTTATACCAGAATCACACAGAATCACCTGTTGATTGCCTTTGGTTAGCACTGTTTGCGCTGAGGACAGCCAATCTTCTAAACTGGCAATGTGATTACGCTCAATTATTATTGGCAGATTCAAACATCCTAGCTGATCTAATAAATCCTGATTATACATATTCTGGCCGCTTAACATTACCATATCAGCTAAGTGGCTGCAGGTGATGTCGGCTTCGTGTTCAACATAGATAACACTGACAAGACCAGCTTGTTCGATAATTTGAAAATATTTTTTAAGCTTGCTATCACCAATAAAAGTTGAAGGCTGATGAAGAATAATGGCTTGAAAACCCATTTCCTTACTTTGTTTTGCAAGACTGGCTAATTCAGTTTCATTTTGAGGATTACTAACAAATTGAAATGCGCCAAAGTGAGTGCCACCAACTTGCAAATGCTTGCAATGCACTTCGCTGTCTTGTGATTTATATTTTCGACTGTACTTTGCTTCTAACATGTTGGTATTGGTTGTAGTTAATTCAGTTTTTTTGGAGCTATCGGGTTCAATTAACAGCTGAGCTTGTGATAGTTGAGTTGGTTTTACCGACTCGCAAGGGTAACAGCCAAGCACTTTAATAAAGCGAGTTAAACGTTCCAATTCCTTAATGGCTTGCTGAACATCTTGATGTGCAAGATTGCCATCGATGTCGATATAAAACATTTCTTCCCATGGTGTACCAGGTATTGGCCTTGACTCAAGCTTCGACATGTTTAAGTTATGGGCTTTTAACACTAACAGGGCTTCAACTAACGCTCCTGGTTTTTGACCTGTTGCCATAATTAAGGTGGTTTTTGCCGGTAGCTGTGTCGGTACACCGACAGCTTTTCTGGCGACCACGATAAAACGGCTTTGATTTATTTTTTGATTGGCAAGGCCATCTTCAATTGCGGTTAGTTTGTATAAAGCACCGCCTTCTGCACTGCCAATAGCTGCAACGTTTGCATTATCCGCTTCAATCACTTTCGCCATCGCCTCAGCACTACTGGAACAGTACTCTAGTTTAAACTCAGGATGTTGGCTTAAATAGCGACTGCACTGACTAATGGGTTGTGGATGGGCATAAACTGTTCTAATTTCAGCCGTGTTTGCCCCAGGTTTAGCCAGTAAACAATGTCCGACTTCAATGGTGGTTTCACCAACAATCGATAAACTGGTGTGTTGCAATACGTCATAAACTTCATTGATTGATCCTGAAGAGGTATTTTCTATGGGTAAAAAACCGTAATCAGCATGGCCAGATTCTACTGCGTTGACAATGTCATCAAAGCTTTGACAACCAAAATCAACCATAGTGACCTGGCGTCGATCACAATAACGTGTTGCAGCTAAGTAAGAGTATGATCCTCTTGCCCCTAAAAACGCTACAGTGTATTGCTGTTTTTGGGTGTCAGGGTTTGCTCTACTATGCAAAAAAGCTTGTTGGTTAAGTACAGAGTCCTCAATAATGCTTTGATATAGCGAAATAACAAAATGCGCATCAAGGCCTTTTTCGCGTCCTTGCTGTACTAGACGCTCTAACAGCTCTTTCTCTCTTTGGGTGTCTCGGATAGGTCTGACATCGACTTCTTTGCTACGGGCTACTTCAAGGCTTAATTCTCGACGTTTTGAGAGTAAGGTCAGTAATTCGTTATCCAACGATGTAATTTGTTCTCGAGTTAGATTTAACCCTTGTGGTTTATTCATACTCACCTCTTAATATAATTTAACTGATTTACTTCATTTACGAGTAAAAACTAAAAAGCCTCCCGTTGGGAGGCTTTGGTATTTTCATTTTCTTTTTGATACAGAAAAACCGCCTCCCTATTTGGGCTGCATAAAAAAGAAAATAAAAACGCGACGTAATATTTGATTCATGGCTTAAAACTAAAACGTAGCTTGATAAGTGTCAATGTAAAATTACTCACTTTGCAAAAAGAGCAATAAAAAGCGCATCCGAGGATGCGCTCTGTGTGTTTAATAATAAAATCAAGCTGCTGTTTCCTCCTTATATACATATTCAAAGTCATCTTCTGCATTTTCAAATGTAGCATGACGTTGAGCTTGGGGTTTATCGGTCAGGCGATTTAGCTGTTTCTCCAGCTTTTTACCCATTGCAGTGATTGCTGCGTAAAGGTTTTCATTTTTCGCCTGGGCAAATAATTCTCCACTTGGCAAGCCTATAGAGGCTTCTATCTTAAAGATCTGCTTTTCCTGCGTGATGATGATATGTGGATTAATTAATTGAATATTGTGTCTTGTTAATTTTTCAATTTGTCCTTCGATGCGTTCAAGAATAGGGGCAGTGACTTCAAGTTGCTTGCTAGTGATTTTCAGCATATTTTGAACCTTCTGTTGTATTGCTTAAGTTCAGATTACCAAGTTATCGCACATAAAATGTGATCTATATCACACAAATCAATAAGGGTTTTACTGAGAGAAGCAAATTTGATCGCTTAGACATTTTCACTAAAAAGATACTGAAAATCGCTTGTAAAGCCACTTTTTAAGGCGCATATTTGAATGGATAACAACTCAGCGTGCTTTCATTTTTTGACTTTATTTCTCGTTAAAATCCCCCTGCCTACATCAATCGTAATATTTCTTACATTTCTTTACGTTTCGAATTCACCTAATTGATATAAAAAATTTTATAATACCTAAGGGGTTCGCAGTGGCGAATGATTAAACATTTATTCAAGTCGAGTTATTAGATGCATTCTCAGTCGAAAAAAATCAAAGTGTGGGACTTACCTGTAAGAGTTTTTCATTGGAGCATGCTTGCTCTCCTTATTGGTTTATGGTGGAGTGCTGATGCTGGTGAAATGAGCCTTCATCAAGTATTTGCTTACCTTCTAATGGCGATTTTATCTTTTCGTCTGATTTGGGGGATTATGGGGAGTGATACTGCTAGATTTAGTCACTTTGTTCGTTCCCCTAAAAAAGTCATTCAATATGCCTCTAGTCCACAAAAGCCAGAATCCATAGGTCATAATCCTATGGGAGGTTATATGGTACTTTTGTTACTCAGTTTGCTAACAATTCAGTTAGTCAGCGGTTTATTTGCAACTGATGATATTTTCACCGAAGGCCCACTTTATAGTTATGTTTCATCTGCAACCGCAAGCACAATGACTTGGCTGCATAAACAAAATTTCAATCTTATTTTGGGCTTTTCTGCGATGCACGTTTTGGCTGTGGTGATTTATCTGTTGAAAGGCGAGAATCTTATTAAGGCGATGTTCACTGGCTATAAACATCTCAAAGAAGAAGGACTACAACCTAAAATGCGTCAAGCTTGGATTGGATTGGTTCTTTTTGCGATTATCTTTGCTTGTGTTTGGTTTAGTGTGTTAGCCAATGCTGTAAAATATATGTAAATACAGTAAGATGTTGTTAGGTTTGATATGAAAAACCCCATATTTCTGAATAAGAGTATGGGGTTTAATATTTTAGAGTTTGGTATTTAGCTTAGTCTTTCTTATAGACATCATGACAGCCTTTACAGCTTTGTCCTGTATTACCGAATGCATCTTTAATTTGACCTAAGTCGCTACCCTGTGCAGCAACAGCTAACTTAGCAGCATTTTCTTGGAACTGAGTCATCTTGCTATCAAAATCAGCTTTATCAGCCCAAATTTTAGCGAGTGCATCGGTATCACCTTTATCCGAACCAGTGATAAATCCTTCATGTGGAATTTTAGAAAGCGCAGCAACATTGGTTGCACGACTAGCAAATACAGCGGCATCGAAGTCTTTTTTACCCTTAAGCATCGCACCCATGTCGCCAAAATTATAAGCGATTAGGCCAAACGCCGATTTACGGTAGTCAATTGCATGATCAGTGTCTTTAAAGTTATTTGCATAAACACTTGGTACAAGCAATACAGTAGCAGTCATTGCAATCAATAGTTTTTTCATCATATTCTCTATAATTATTAGGTGGGTAATGACATTATTTTACAGATTTTCAAACGGATATCACGTTTAGATTGTTTCCGAATGTGAGCGAAATTTACCAAAGCTTAATTTTAGAGTTCAGCTTGCCATTTAGATTAATGATTTACCTCGATTTTAAGTTGGATGTTAAACCATGCTTTACAAAAAATCAGGTATTAATTGTCTGATTTTATGTCATTTAATTTTTATGGTCATATTAGTTTCTTTTGATATTCGGTACAAATAATCATCCACGATAAATGTAAGGCCTATTACTTTACGGCTAGCTTTTGCTTTCAGCGGGTTACTTGTTATTATCTATATGACTTTATTAAAGAGAACAACTATGAGAGCGAACTGGAGTTTAGTAGTCGAGAAAATTTTGACTCATTCGAATCATGATGATTTAGCCGTTTTATTTCGATTATTACTAACAGAAGAAGAACGTAGCGCGATAGCTGGGCGACTAAAGGTGTTTCAAACCTTATTGGCTGGAGAGTTAAGTCAAAGACAAATTGCTGCTGAGTATCAGGTGAGTATTGCGACTATTACCCGTTGTTCAAATTATCTTAAAAATATGTCAGTAGAGCAGCGTGAACAAGTACAAAAGTTGATTTTATAAGTTATTGACAATAAATATAAACTTAGCAAAACTGAACAAAATGAACAAACCGCTTGGTAATATCAAGCGGTTTTGTTGTTTATATCATTCTTACTGTGAATGCTTAGACCCTTAAGGCGGGAATTTTGTGCCTCCTGTAAGTAGATCTTCTAAGTAATAAATATGTACCGAAGGTCAATAAACAGATGGCCAATAGCGCACTAGAGTCTTTAGGGTAAAAACGATAAAGCAATGCGGCCGACAATATGTACAAAAATGGCATATAGGCATACAACCAGTCAGGTATGAAACCTTCCCTACGCTTGCGTTTTATATCCGTTCGTCGATTCTCAGAGCGAAGGTTATAAATTCGGGCTCCTAATAAATAAAGCAAAATGGCGGCGGCTATCGCATACTGTTGTTGCAGCATTAGCACGCTTACACCACCAATTACGATGTAAGTGTAAGGTAAAAGCTCGTATACAGGTTTAATTAACATAAGCACTCCGTCGCTGCTCATTAATTATTATTACGATTAAAAGTCTCGTTCACTGCCCAAAGTTCATAAAATCTTCCGTAATCAAAAACATGGGAAAAAGTGTACGTAACACGGTTTAGGACGCGTCTGTTTTACCGACTGCACTTGTATTAATTATAGCCTATAAAAAAAGTCGCAGGCTATTTTTTAGCCTGCGACCTCTATAGATTTCATCCTTTTTACTGATCCTAGTGTGATTATTATCACCAACTAGTCTTAATCAGTTTTGACGCTTATATGGTGTTAGTGGCAACCGCAGCCGCCATTGCCATCACATCCAGGTTTTTGAGTGTCACATGGTTCATGGTCGTGATCATGACCACCGCCACAACTGCCGCCGTGGGCATGAATATGACCGTGAGCAATTTCTTCAGCTGTAGCTTCGCGAACATCAACAACTTCAACATTGAAGGTTAAAGCTTGACCAGCAAGAGGGTGATTACCATCAACAACAACGGTATCATCTTTGATTTCGGTAACTTGCACTGGACGTTGGCCCATTTCTGTTTCTGCAATAAAGCGCATACCCGGTACGATATCTTCGATATCACCAAAAGCGGCTAAAGGGACTTCTTGTTTTAAGCCCTCGTGATATTCGCCATAGGCTTGTTCTGCTGGAATAGTTGCTTCAAATTTATCACCAGCAACTTTACCTTCTAATTCTGCTTCTAGACCAGGAATAAGGTTTTCAGTGCCTTGTAAATAAATCATTGGCTCAGCATCAAAAGAGCTTTCCAACAATTGACCTTGAGCATCGCTTAGGCGGTAATGAATAGTTACTGCTGCATGTTTTGAGATTTTCATAAAGACTCCAATAGCTGATATCGGCGCATAATACATTTTTTTTATTTTTGCTGCGATGATTTACATCAGGTTTTGCTAAATTTCTAGTGATTAAATGCTTTAAATTCTAATTATTTTGATCTTGGACGTTGATTTACCAAAATGAAAAGGGTTTAAGCTTTCTTGTTAACATATTAAGTATCATTAAGCGGTAGATAAATAGGTTTTTAGCCCATATTTTGCTTTAGTATATGAAAAATATACAGTTTTTAAATCTACCATTCTTCGCGTTTACGTTAGCGTAAATGAAGTGTTTACTTGGTTTCATTGCTAATTGTATTGATGTTTCAGATTGTGAAATATGTAATCTTAAATAAATCAACTTAAATGTTAGTTAATATGTAAATAAATAGGCAAGCGGGGTTGACAATATAGTGCTAAAAAAGCAATTCTGTAAGCATTAGTCAATAAGGCGCTACGTAAACGAGTAAGATTACGTATAGAGCTTCGAACCTGAATTTAGTAAGTGAGCAAGATGTCAGCATATAAGCACGTTGTGATTACAACAATTATTACAACCACCACTATTACCATAGTGGGGGCGGGCTGATACATCCTAAAAAGAATTCAATAAAAAGCCCGCTTCCCTAAAAAGGAAGCGGGCTTTTTTATTATAAATTTTTGCATTGATGTCATGTATTTGACTGGAGAAGACGATATGAAAGTAATGAAATTTGGTGGTACATCTTTAGCAAATTGGCCGCGTTTTTTAATGGCGGCAGATATTATTGCTGAGTCTTCTAAGTTAGAACCTGTAGCAACCGTACTTTCAGCACCAGCAACTATTACTAATGCGCTGTTAGAGATGGTTGATTTAGCGGTAAAGGGTGAATCATATCAGGCTGTTGTTCAGCATATCGATACCATATTTAATACTCTATATGCACAAGCAAGCGAACAATTGTTATCTTCAGCGCAGCAGGCTGTGCTGCAAGTGAAGTTAAATGATCAAATGCTGCAATGGAAACATAAGCTAGAAGGGATTTGCTTATTGGGTGAATGCCCTGATTCAGTAAGAGCTGCAATCGTGGTGTCTGGTGAGCGCTTATCTGCGGCATTAATGGAACAAGTTATGCTCGCGAAGGGGATTACATCAGCACAATTAGATCCTGTGTCGTTATTCCTTGCACATGGACAGCCTTTAGAGTCTGTTGTGGATATTAATGTAAGTAAGCCACGTTTCTCTGTGCTGCCTTTAAATGATTACAGAGTCTGGGTGATGCCGGGTTTCACTGCTGCGGACGCCCATGGAAAAATTGTCACCTTAGGTCGTAATGGTTCTGATTATTCTGCAGCAGTACTGGCGGCATGTTTAGATGCCTCAAGTTGTGAGATTTGGACTGATGTTGACGGCGTTTACAATACAGACCCTAGAGTGGTGACCGACGCGAAGTTATTGTCACAGCTCAGCTATCAAGAAGCCATGGAACTTTCTTATTTTGGTGCAAAAGTCTTGCACCCTAAAACAATTGCTCCTATTGCTCAATATCATATTCCTTGTTACATCAAAAACAGTTTTAACCCATCTGCACCAGGCACATTAGTGTCTAACGATGCCGATAAAACGGGACTGCAAGTTAAGGCCATTTCGAATCTTGACGATCAAACAATGTTTAACGTATCAGGCCCTGGTATGAAAGGCATGGTTGGGATGGCCAGCCGAACATTGGCGGCTATTTCACGTAGTGGTATTTCGGTATCGCTTATTACGCAAAGTTCTTCTGAATACAGCATTAGTTTTTGTGTGGCAACCAGCGAAGCAGCTAAAGCTAAATGGTCATTAGAACAAGAGTTTGAATTAGAAATAAAGTCTGAACTGTTAGAACCTATCGAGTTACGTCAAGGTTTAGCGATTGTGTCCTTGATTGGCGATGGGATGAAAACTCATAAAGGCGTTGCGGCTAAGTTTTTCAGTGCGCTGGCCAAAGCGAGCGTTAATATCATAGCGATTGCCCAGGGGTCTTCTGAGCGTTCAATATCGACGGTCATTCAGCAAGGTAAAACTAAGCATGCCATAGGTGCTTGTCATCAAGCTTTCTTTGATGTGCAGCAATATGTTGATGTGTTCTTAGTTGGCGCGGGGAATGTGGGAGCTGGACTGCTTGAGCAAATAAAACAACAGAATGAAATGCTCAAAGAGCAACATATCAGCATTCGCGTTTGCGGAATTGCTAATTCACGTCAAATGCTACTCGATAGTAATGGCGTTGATTTATCCAATTGGCAAGGATTAATAAGTGATAATGCTCAAGCATATGATTTAAATGCCTTACTAGCGTTTGGGCAAGAGCAGCAATTACTCAATCCAGTATTAGTAGATTGTACCTCAAGCGCTGCAGTTTCCGACCGCTATTTAGATGTGATGAATGCTGGTTTCCATGTGGTTACTCCTAATAAAAAGGCCAACACTCGGGATTATGCGTTTTATCAATCATTACGCAAAGTTAGTTTAGAGCAACGTCGTCAATTTTTATATGAAACAACCGTGGGTGCAGGCCTACCCGTGATTGATAATTTGAAAAAGCTTTTATGTGCGGGTGATAAACTGCATAAGTTTAATGGTATTTTATCAGGTTCATTATCGTATATTTTCGGTATGCTGGATGAGGGCATGAGTTTGTCGCAAGCTACATCAATTGCTCGTGATAAATGCTTTACAGAACCTGATCCTCGTGATGATTTAAGCGGAATGGACGTTGCTCGCAAAGTGCTGATATTAGCCCGGGAGGTCGGCTTAGCGTTAGAGTTAAGCGATATCAACATTGAATCGGTTTTACCAAATGATTTTGATGATAGCGGTGATGTGGACGCATTTATGGCTAAATTGCCTAGCTTAGATGCTCAAGTTTCAGAGCGTGTACTCAAAGCGCAAGCCGAAGGTAAAGTGTTGCGCTATGTTGGCCAAATCGACGAAGGCAAGTGTCATGTTCGCATAATAGAAGTTGATGCAAACGATCCATTATACAGCGTAAAAGGTGGCGAGAATGCCCTTGCATTTTATAGCCGTTATTATCAACCTATTCCCTTTGTATTACGTGGATACGGCGCCGGTACTGACGTGACTGCTGCAGGTGTCTTTGCCGATGTATTAAGAACACTTAATTGGACACGTGAGGTAGGGCTGTAATGGATAAAAGTAATCAAGCAGCAATCACTGTCTATGCACCAGCCTCTATGGGAAATGTCGGCGTAGGCTTTGATTTGTTAGGGGCGGCGTTAGCCCCAATCGATGGCAGTTTGTTAGGTGACCGTGTCACAATTAGCAATATCGATACAGGTGTTGAATTTGAGCAAGTCGGGGCTTGGGCACATAAACTGCCAACCAATTTGACTGAAAATATCGTCTATCAATGTGCAGTATTTTTTCTTGAGAAATTACAGCGAACCGACGGGGTAAAATTAGTATTAGAGAAAAATTTACCCGTAGGCAGTGGCTTAGGTTCTAGTGCTAGCTCGGTTGTTGCTGCACTTTATGCCTTGAATGAACATTTTAAACAGCCATTTGACCAACAAGCGCTATTGCTATTAATGGGCGAATTTGAAGGGCAAATATCAGGTAGTATTCATTATGATAACGTGGCGCCATGTTACTTAGGCGGTATGCAACTGATGCTTAACACCGCTAAAAAAGTGTGCGCGCCTATTCCAAGCTTTAAGCAATGGTATTGGGTGGTGGCATATCCTGGTATTTCATTATCCACTGCAAAAATGCGCGCCTTATTGCCAGCACAATACGATAAAGCTGTGGCGATAGAGTTTGGTCGTTACTTGAGTGCATTTGTGCATGCCAGTTACCAGCAAGATGCAGACATGGCGATTGAAGTGCTTAAAGATGTATTAGCAGAGCCTTATCGCGCAGCAGCGATCCCAGGTTACCTTGATGCTAGAGAAGCACTGCAACAGCAAGGAATGCTAACAACTGGGATATCCGGCAGCGGACCAACCTTATTTAGCGTAACCGACTCATTAGAAAAAGCACAACAGGCGAAAGCGTGGTTAGAGCAACATTATGTGACAGAACAAGGTGGTTTTGCCCATGTATGTCAATTAGATGAACAGGGTACTCGCCGCGTTTAACTGACAAACCGTATTCAATTTTATAGGTAATGGTAATGCAATTATATAATTTAAAACATCCTTCTCAGGAAGTGAACTTCAGTCAAGCAGTACAGTTGGGATTAGGTAAAGATAGAGGGCTATTTTTTCCTAAATCAATTCCAGTGTTAAACAATATTGATGACTTGTTGGCAATGCCTTTTGCTGAGCGCAGTAAGAAGGTACTCGGCGCATGGCTTGCGAATGAGTTAGGTCAGGATAATGTCGATGGTTTAGTGGATAACGCATTTACCTTTGAAGCGCCACTTGCCGAGGTTGATTACCATCGTAGTTGTTTAGAGTTGTTCCATGGCCCTACTTTAGCATTTAAAGACTTTGGAGCCCGCTTTATGGCTCAATGCGTTAATTTATTGTCAGCAGATAAAGGATTAACCATTTTAACTGCCACTTCAGGCGATACTGGCGCAGCAGTAGCAGATGCTTTTTATGGGCTAGACAAAGTGCAAGTTGTGGTGATGTATCCTAAGGGGAAAATCAGTGAGCTGCAGGAAAAGATGTTCACCACTTTAGGTAAAAACATCCATACAGTGGCGGTGAATTCTGATTTTGATGCCTGCCAACATCTCGTTAAGCAAGCATTTGATGATGCGGAAGTGCGCGAAGGGCTGGCATTAAACTCGGCAAATTCAATCAATATTAGCCGCTTGTTAGCGCAGATATGTTATTACTTTGAAGCGATTGCCCAAGCCAAAAAAGCAGGTCATGAAAACTTTGTGGTATCGGTGCCTAGCGGAAACTTTGGTAATTTAACCGCAGGCTTGTTTGCCAAAGCTATGGGCTTGCCAATCAAACGTTTTATTGCTGCAACCAATAGCAACGATACAGTGCCGCGCTATCTTGAAAATGGGGATTGGGCTCCGCACGATACAGTGGCAACTATGTCTAATGCAATGGATGTGTCCGAGCCAAGTAATTGGCCTCGAGTAGAAGCGATTTGTCAGCAAATGGGCTGGCCGTTATCTGATATTACAGGCTTAGCGTTGAATGAATTACAAACCTCAGAAGCACTAAAAAATCTTTATCAATTAGGTTATCAATCAGAGCCGCATGCTGCAATTGCCGCTCAGGGTTTACGTCAATTGCTGGCTAAAGATGAATACGGTATCTTTTTAGGCACGGCTCACCCTGCGAAATTCAAAGATGTTGTTGATCGTGAGTTACAAGTTGACTTACCGCTTCCTCCTGAACTAGAAGCCGTAGCGAATAAGCCAATTCTATCAGTTGAATTGGATGCTGATTTCAGTCAGTTAAAATCTCATTTATTTGCTACGCTTCGTTAAATCTTGCGAGTTAGACTCGATTAATAATTGATTTGCTATTTAAAAAACACTCAACTTTTTGAGTGTTTTTTTGTTTTAGGGGATTGAGATATTTTTCTAGAACATGATCTTGGTCATAACTAATATTTATCAATAGAGTAGATTGGGAAATACTATGAGTTTTGACTAAAATATAGACTAGTGAGGTTTACATGACGGAGAAGACTATGCTTAAGCGATTAAAGCGAGATCACCAACATATAGCCATATTATTGGACATACTCAGCAATAAAAATAACCGATTAATTGAAGGTGAAGCAGTTAACTTTAACCTTGTTAGAGACATTGTTGAGTATATGCAAGGTTATGCTGAACACAGCCACCACCCATTAGAAGATATTACCTATCAATATTACGTAAAAAAAATGTCAGTGCCAAACAGTGAGCAGCTTCATGATGAACATGACAAGCTGGCCCAGGTATCAGGTTCTTTAATGTACAGTTTAAATATGATCCTTTCTGATATCGTGATTTCAAGAGAGAAGTTAATTAATGATTTAGCCAATTATATTAAGCTCCAAGTTGCACATATGCAGTTTGAGGAACAAGAAATATTTCCTCATTTTGCTAAATCATTGGATGGGGAAGATTGGCAGAAAATTGAACATTTATGCCAGAAAAAACTAGTTGATGATCCACTATTTAGTGAAAATGATAATGCAATTTTTGATGATCTTCGCACGTATATTGCCAATGTCGATAAAAAGATGAAGTTATAGCGCATTTGTCGTAATTCCCTATTAGATTAAGTCTGATAGAGTACAAGTAGATAGATCAAAAAGAGCACCCTAGGGTGCTCTTTTATATTCATGCATAATTGAATAAATATTCACTTGAGCTAATATTTATAATACTAAAGTATTTGCATCAAATTCGAAAGAGTCATCAATATCTTGTAACTCTTTCAGTAAGCGCTGCTTATCTTTAATTGCTTCAATCTCGCGCCATTTACGTTTTTTGTTTGAACTTTTTGTACGGCTTGGTCTTTCAACAACTTCATCTAACGCACAACCATAATCTAAACGATCCATGGTAACCTCCCTTGTTATTATGATGTCTCTATGCAGATAAATAACATATTTCCATCATAGGGTGCAATAGTTATGTTTCATTAATGTTAACCTGAGGTTAAGCTTTGATGAATAAATAAATCACTCGCTAGGATTCTATGCTGAAATTGCTAAATTCAAACTCATAAAAAGCCAGCTTTCGCTGGCTTTTTTAGTGATTAAATCTGTCCTTGACGATACAAATTGATTAAAGAATTGCTGGAACAATCTAACGCTTGAGCGTCATTTTCGGCCCCGATTCGGTCTAGTACATCATTGCCGAGTACTTTTCCTAATTCCACACCCCATTGATCAAATGAATTGATTTGCCAAATTATCCCTTGAACAAACGTTCTGTGTTCATACAGTGCAATTAATGCACCTAAGGTCGGTGGCGTTAACTTATCCATCAATAAAGTATTGCTAGGTTTATTGCCAGTCATCACTTTATGTTTAGCAATAAGCTGCTTTTGAGCATCATCAAGCTTACTTGAGCTCATTTCGGCTAATGCTTCTTCGTAGGTACGACCTTGCATTAACGCTTGGGTTTGACCGAAGCAATTTGATGCTAGCTGATTGTGATGCTCACCGAGCGGATTATGACTTTGTAGTGGCAAAATAAAGTCAGCAGGGATCAGTGCAGTACCTTGGTGTAACAGCTGATGATAAGCATGTTGACCATTTGTACCTTCGCCTCCCCATATAACTGGGCCAGTACTGTAATCTACCGCTGTGCCATTCAAGGTAACGGACTTGCCGTTGCTTTCCATATCCAGTTGTTGGAAATAAGCAGGTAAACCACGTAAATAGTGATCGTAAGTTAAAATCACATGAGATTGGGCGCCATGAAAGTTGCTATACAACACAGATAGCATCCCCATGATCACAGGCATGTTGTGTTCTAGAGGAGCTTGCTGAAAATGTTGGTCCATGTCAAAGGCACCAGATAACAGTTCTTTAAAGTTATCCATACCAATAACAAGTGCAATAGGTAATCCAATGGCTGACCATAATGAATAACGTCCACCAACCCAATCCCACATAGGGAAGATGTTGTTAGCATCCATTCCAAATTCAGTAGCTTTGGCCACATTAGATGTGACGGCAACAAAGTGCTGTGCTACGTCTTGCTGCGATGCGCCTTGAGCTAAAAACCACTCTTTGGCACTTAATGTATTTGTGAGTGTTTCTTGGGTACCAAAGGACTTTGACGACATAACAAACAGAGTGGTTTCTGCGTTTAATCCTTTTAACTTCTCGCAAATCGAAGTGGCGTCAACATTGGCCACAAAGTGACAATTTAAGCCTTTCCAATAAGGTCGCAAAGCTTGGGTGACAATTTTAGGCCCAAGAAAAGATCCACCAATACCAATACTGACGATGTCAGTGATGGCTTTACCCGTATAACCCGTCCATTGTCCGCTTTGAACTTGTTCTACAAACTCTGCCATTTTAGCCAAGGTTTGTTGCACTTCAGGCACAATATTTTGTCCCTCAGCGTTGATGGTTTGCGAAGCTTTACTGCGAAGAGCTGTATGCAATACCGCGCGTTGCTCGGTGTTATTAATGATGTCACCCGAGAACATGCCAGCAATTTTATCTGTTAACTGTGCTTCATTGGCAAGTTTGAACAATAATGCCAATGTCTCTTCATTTACACGGTTTTTTGAATAATCCAGTAATAGCCCACAACTCTTCAAGTGCATTGCATCAAAGCGTTGGTCATTCTTCTCAAATAACTCACGCATGTGCGGTAATGCCGCAGTATGAGTGGCTAATTGTTGCCATGTGGCTGATTGTGTTAATTGAGTCATTAATTTACAGTCCTTGTTTAGCTTAATTTCTCTTTTAGCATGACCTCAAGTTTACCTTGGTCGACTGCAAAGTTTCTGATCCCTTCGGCTAATTTATCCACTGCCATAGCATCTTCGTTGAATGCCCAACGGAACTCTGCTTCTGTTAGCGCAGTCGGCGCAGTTGATGATGCCGAGACCACTTTAAGTTTTTCAGTCACAATGACATCAGTATTGGCTAACTCTTCTAATAGAGCAGGTCCAATGGTTAAGCGATCGCAACCTGCTAATTCAATAATCTCACCGATATTACGGAAGCTCGCTCCCATCACTACGGTGCTATAGCCATGTTGTTTGTAATAATCATAGATTTCAGTAACAGAAATCACACCAGGATCCGTTTCTGCGGTGTAGTCTTTGCCGGTATCTTTTTTGTACCAATCAAGAATACGGCCTACGAAAGGAGAAATAAGATAAACACCAGCTTCAGCACAGGCTCTTGCTTGAGCAAAACTAAATAATAAGGTGAGGTTACAGTTAATGCCTTCCTGTTCTAGCTCTTTCGCTGCGCAGATACCTTCCCAGGTTGAAGCTAGTTTGATTAGGATGCGGGATTTATCAATTCCAGCTTCTTTATAAAGCTTGATAAGCTTATGCGCCTTATTAATAGAACCTTGCTTGTCGAAAGAAAGGCGCGCATCTACTTCAGTTGAAATACGACCAGGGACAAGTTTTAGGATCTCAACGCCAATGTTAACGGCAAGTTTATCACCAGCATCTTCAATTTGTTGAGCTTGATCGTTACTTTGGCTTTTTGCCCAAGCAACAGCATTATCGATTAAAGAGGCATACTCAGGAATTTGTGCGGCTTTCAAAATCAATGATGGATTGGTGGTCGCATCTTCTGGTTGATAACGTTTGATTGCCTCAATGTCACCTGTATCTGCAACAATTGTGGTAAATGATTTGAGTTGAGTGAGTGCGTTGGCCATGTAACGTTTCCTCTCGATAAGCAAAATGAATGTTTCAATCCCTTTATTAGAAGCGATTTTACCCTTTATTCCAACTTGTTTTGTAAAAAAATTACGAAAAATTACAACTTTTTACTTAAATTCGGTTTTTTATTGTTGCTTAATTCCGTATTTAATTACGGATGAAATAACTTAGCTTAAATATCTAGTATGCTAATTAGGTTTAAAGCAACAATTTATGGTGTTTTAGATTGTTCATAAAACAAAAAAGCCGCTGAAATCAGCGGCTTTTTATTTTAGCGTTATAGACTAAATTATTTTAGTACAGCGCGCTTTTCAGTACCGGTAACGATAGCTTCGATACGACGGTTTTGCTTATGCGCTTCAGCTGTGTTGCCTTCAACGATAGGCTTAGTGATACCATAACCAACAGACTTGATGCGGTTGCTGCTGATACCATATTTGCTTTCTAAAGCTTGTGCAACAGAGTTAGCACGACGCTCAGAAAGTGTCATGTTGTATGACGCTTTACCAACATTTGAAGCATGACCTTCAATGATCACTGTGTGCTCTGGATTTTTCTTCATGTAGTTTGCTAACTTTTCGATATCAGCATATGAAGATTGATTGATCACAGAAGAGTTGTTAGCGAATAAAATGCCACCTAAGTCATGCTTAGTTGTTGCCATTTCATATACTGTACAACCTGTAGCATCTACTTTATGGTCGCTTGGTGTGTTAGGGCATTTGTCTAAACGATCAACAACACCATCATTGTCTGAATCAACATCAGCAGCTACAGCTGCAACAACTGGAGCGGCAACAGCAGCAGGGGCGGCAGAGCCAAAGCGGTAGCTTAGTTCAAGACCCCAGTAGTTGCTTTCCATAGAAAGTGTGTTCCACTTTTCTTCGTCTAAGTTTTCATAACGACGGTACTTAGCTGCTAACTTTAGGTTTTCAGTGAAGTTGTAACCGATACCAGCGCCAACATATGGTGCAATACCACTGTCGCTATAGTATTCAGTGTTCCACTGCTTTTTGTTAGAAATTAGGTAGTTCATTGCACCAGCTTCTGCTGATAAAGACCATTTGTCAGCAAATGGGTAAAACGCAACTAAACCTAAAGTCATACCACGAGCACCAACATCATTTAATTTGTTGCTGTAGTCAACCCATTCAGCACGGCCTAGGTCACGGTAACCTAATTCCACACCGAAATAATCATTGAATAAGTATCCGCCGAATACATCCCATGCATACGGGTCGTCTTCGCCACATACTTTCATGGTTTTTTGGTCACAGTTTGGCTCGTAGTTGTTTACGCCTAAACCGCCACCTACATACCAAGGAGACATTCCTTCTGCTGCAGATGCAGCAAAAGGTAACATAGAGGTGAGTAATACTACTTTTAATGTGTTCTTCATCATTTATAAGTCCTTTGTTATTTTACTTCACCAATACACATGCTTCTAGTTTGTTATAAACATGTGAAGCTGACACTTGATAGGTGAATCCATTATGTTTTAGTCAGCGGCGTAATTATCGTTGCTAATTGAGTGATTTGCCATAGTAAAAATGATTAATTTATGTTTAACGTTAAAATAAAGGCAGAGTTAGGGGATTGACATCTTCAGTTTATTTTACATTTTTTGGGGGGGGTTGTGCTGGGTGTTAGAATTATGTTGCTGATAGAGGGGGCGTTTTAATAAAGTGTCCTCAAATAATAAATGCGCCCATGGGACGCATTTATTTGATTAAGTATTATTTGTATGGCGTTTAATTAATACTGAATAAAACGCTTATCTTGTCCATACCCAGTTTTCAATTTCTTCAGGGTCAACACCATTTGCTTTGATGTAGTTCTTATGGTCAACCAAACGCTGAAGCATGTCTGTTGTTATGCGAACATGTTGTGTTTCGTCAATCACGCCTTGTTGGAACAACTTATAGGCCATATCTATCACTAAGTGATAACGAGAAGTCCCGTTACGTACACCCATATCGAATGGTGTGGTGGTTGAACCTTCTTCTTCATAACCTTTAATACGGAAACGGCGGTTACCTTTATAATCAAATACGAGTTTTTTGATAGTATTTGGATAACCATGGTAGTTGAATACCACGCCTTTATCTTCAGTGAAGACTTCATCCATCATCCAAGGCTTGCTTTGGAATTTAAGGCTGCCAAGGCCACTGCTGTGGAGTTCAGATACACTCACAAAACGGATGCGCACTCTAGGTAAAATCTCACGGATGAGTACGAGTGAAGCCATACATTCTTGAGTGGCATAATCACCACAACCAGCTAGTACTACATCTGGATTTTCATCCGATGCGAAATCCCACACCATGATGCCATCTTTAGCCTGCTTACGCGCTTCTTCTAATGATAACCATTGTGGTAGTGATTTTTTACCCGCTACGATAATGTTTAATTTATCTCGGTCTGCATATGCGCGTTCAGTATAAACCAGAGTGCTGTTAGCATCTGCTGGTAAATAAGCAGAGATAATGTTTGGATGTTTCTCTAACATTGCGCCCAAGAATGACGGATTCTGGTGAGAATAACCATTGTGATCCTGGCGTTCTAATAGTGAAGACAACACAACGTTACACGCAGGGATTGGCTTACGGAAGTGAATGTCTTGGCTAGCATGCACATACTTACAGTATTGGTCAGCCATTGATGACACAACTTGAGAGAAAGCCTCATACGTTGGGAACATGCCGTGACGACCGGTTACAGTGTAACCGTGAAGCATACCGAAAAGTAAGTTTTCAGATAACAACTCAATCACTCGGCCATCACGAGACATATCTTCGTCCCAGCTTTCAATAGGCCATTGCCATGCGCGATCTGTTTCTTCAAACACAGCTTGTAATTGGTTTGAATAGGTTTCATCAGGGCTAAAAATACGCAGGTTACGTTGATCGCGGTTCAGTTTGAAGGCATCACGCATCCATTGGCCCATTTTCAACATAGAGTATCCACGTTGACCGCGAGGTGTTTCAGGACCATAACCTAGTTTAGCCAGATCAGGATTGGCTAATGCGCGTACCACTTCACCACCGTAGCTTAGGCGTTGACGGCCACAACACAAATCTTTTGGTGGCACGAGTGATAAAATGTCTTTATCAAAGACCAGTTCGCCAGATTCTGTAGTTTGGACTAACTCATCAAATTTATAGCTGGCTAACCATTGATCAAGCGCCTCTAAATGGCCTTTATCGGTAGCACAGTTGTTGACAATAACTTGGTGCGATTCACAGTTACCTTCAAGTTTCTTGCCTGCGTATTCTGACGTACCAGTCCAGCCTTTTGCTGTTCTCATTAAAATGACAGGCCAGCGTGGCTTAACGACATCTTCACCTGAACGAGCTCGGCGTTGAATATCTGTGATCATGTCATAAGATAAATCCATTGCTGCTGTCATCTGTTCATAGATGTCAGTATCAAGTTCATCATCAACAATGATTGGATGGTAACCAAGGCCACGGAATTCTAAATCAAGTTCTTCATGGCTCATTCGGCCCATACGAGTTGGACCTGAAATTTTATAACCATTGATATGCACTATAGGTAATACCGCACCGTTATTAGCAGGAGACACTAATCGGTTAGCATACCAAGATGCAGCTAGTGGACCTGTTTCTGCTTCACCGTCACCGATTAAACAGGTTGCAATAAGATTGGGGTTATCAAGAACAGAGCCCCAAGCAACGGATAATGAGTAACCTAGCTCACCACCTTCTAAAATTTGTCCCGGTGCTTCAGGGTTAGCATGTGATGGGTAACCGTAAGCTGCTGAGAATTTCTTACAGATATCTTCGATACCCGTTTCTGTGAAAGGAATTGTTTCTGGGTAGAAATGGCTTAATGAACCTTCCATAAACAAGTTAGCTTGTACTGCAGGGAAACCATGTCCTGGGCCAACAAGATAAATGAATTCACGGTTATGTTTAACGATAAGACGGTTTACGTTGGCATAAACAAAGTTGATACCAGGACATGTTCCCCAGTGGCCTAATAATCTTGGCTTAATATCCGTGTGCTCAAGCTTGCGTTTGTACAATACATTTTGCTTAAGATAAATTTGTGAAGTAGCAAGAAAATTGGTAGCTCTAACATATTTTTTCAGAGCAATAATTTCATTAGCAGTTGTCATAGTGGCCTCGTACATAGTGAAATATAAAATATTTAGTCTTAATTTAAGAACACTGTATTCTTATTTTGCAGTTAATAATGTGTGATGGTTCAAACTTTTGCTAACCAGATGGGATAAAAAAACAGCAGTATTGTTTTTGAAGTGTTAACGGGTTTAATTTTGAGCAGTTTATAAGGTTGTCGATTTGTTATTCTGGCGGGGGAGGAATGTTTTTTTGCGATCAGCTTATCAAGATCAGTTTGACAGCTCGTGTTAATTTGCTCTTGTTAAAAAAATACAATTAACACTGAAATTTCAGTTTAGTTGGGCAAACTAAATTAGAGATAGTTTGTTGAATGAGTATAATGAAGCCAGTTAAATAACGGGTTATTACTCAGTTATTACATTAAATCTATAATAATCAAATAACTAAGATATTTTTATTTTGTCGTGCTTATACTTAGGTTGCACAAAATAAAGCTATCCCAAAGGAATAGACAAGCATTATGGCAATGTTAGAGACGATCGTTAATTTTTTAAATGACCTCCTATGGGGCAAATTATTAGTCTACGGACTAGTGGGTGCAGGGTTATATTTCACCATTAGGCTGGGATTTATTCAGTTTAGCCAGTTTGGTCATGGTCTTAAGTTACTTTCTATAAGTCGCCGACCAGGAAAGAATGGCTTGTCATCTTTCCAAGTATTTTGTACCAGTATGGCAGCGCGTGTCGGTGCAGGTAATATGGCTGGTGTAGCCTTTGCGATAGGTGTTGCAGGACCAGGGGCTGTTTTTTGGATGTGGGCTATTGCGGTTTTAGGCATGGCCACAGCAATGATCGAATCCACACTTGCTCAAGTTTACAAAGTTAAAGATGTGGATGGACAATATCGCGGCGGCCCTTCTTATTATATGGAGAAAGGTTTAGGGCAGCGTTGGATGGGGATTTTATTCTCCATTCTACTCATTATCTGTTTTGGTCTAGTCTTTAATGCTGTTCAAGCTAATACCATTGCTGGCGCAATGACGACGGTATTTGATTTTAATCCGCTTTATGTGGGGATTGGGATCACAGCCTTTAGCGGCGTCGTTATTATGGGTGGTTTAAAGAAAGTGGCTAAGGTTTCTGAATTTATTGTACCTGTGATGGCGCTGGCTTATATCTTGATGGCATTTGTAGTTGTAATGATGAATGTAACCGAGCTGCCTAGAGTGTTTATGCTTGTTATCAATAGTGCGTTTGGTTGGCAAGAAGCGGCTGGTGGTGCCATTGCTTATAGTGTTGCGCAAGCCATGCAAGCTGGTATCGCACGTGGTTTGTTTTCAAATGAAGCCGGTATGGGCAGTGCGGCAAATATTGCCGCCAGCGCATCTCCTAATCCGAATCACCCAGCATCACAGGGTTACATTCAAATGATGGGGGTATTTTTCGATACCATCGTGATTTGTACCGCGACAGCAGCAATTATTTTATTATCAGGTGAGGCTGCTGGTTCTGGTGAAGGTATTGGTATGACAATCAATGCCCTATCTTCGCATGTTGGCAGTTGGGGTGGTGGATTTATTGCAGCTGCCATTTTGCTATTTTGCTTTACTTCCATTATTGCAAACTACTCTTATGCTGAAACCAATGTGATGTTTTTATCAGGTAATAGTAAAAAGGCGTTACCCATTTTTAGATTGATTGTATTAGGCATGGTAATGTTTGGTGCTATGGCTAAAATTGGTTTGGTGTGGGATTTAGCCGACGTTTCAATGGGCTTAATGGCCTTGGTGAATATTGTCGCCATTTCATTACTATCTGGTTTGGCTATTCGAGTCATTAATGACTATCGCGAGCAAGTTAAGGCTGGCAAAGATCCCGTATTTGATACCAGTAAATTTCCGGAGTTAGCTGATCAATTAGAAGAAAAGATTTGGCCTGACGGCTCCGCAAAACATAAGTCATAGATAGTACAAAGATATAATGCATTGAAAATGTGCGTTAGCTTAATCGAAAAAACCATGCTGATTTAGCATGGTTTTTTTATATTAGTCACGTATCATAAACCTAATTAAGAAAGAGGAGCAAACTATGCTGGTTTTAGTATCACCTGCCAAAACGTTAGATTTTGAAAATCCCCCTGCGACGAAAACATTCACTCAGCCAACATTATTATCCTACAGTGAATCACTTATTAAGGTTTGTCGTGAGCTTTCGCCAGTTGATATAGCCAGCTTGATGAAGGTCAGTGATAAAATTGCAGGGTTAAATGCAGCCCGATTTGCGCAGTGGCAGCCCAACTTTACTCCCGATAACGCCAAGCAAGCCATTTTTGCTTTTAGAGGTGATGTCTATACAGGCTTTGATGCGGATAGTTTATCTGAAGCACAAATTCAATCAGCACAGCAACATTTACGCATACTATCTGGTTTATATGGATTACTTAAGCCGTTAGATTTAATGCAACCATATCGCCTTGAAATGGGAACAAAGCTTGCTAATCCTCATGGAAGTAACCTATATGCTTTTTGGGGCGATACCATTACCAAAGAGGTAAATAATGCATTACTAGAACAAGGTGATGACATCATTATTAATTTAGCTTCTAATGAGTATTTTAAGTCGGTAAAAGTAAAACAACTTAATGGTCAGTTAATTACGCCAGTGTTCAAAGATTGCAAAAATGGACAATACAAAGTCATCAGCTTTTATGCCAAAAAAGCCCGTGGTTTGATGGCAAGATACTTGATAGATAAGCAACCTAAGACATTATCAGCATTACTCGAATTTGATCTTGAAGGCTATTTTTATAGTCCCGCGCAATCCACCCCGAATAGCCCTGTGTTTTTACGAGAAGAGCAAGTTTAGAGCTTGTAAGGCTTTAAAGATTGTAAGCTAAGGGATTGTTGGTCATGAGTGCAATGAAGGCTTTGTGGTGTAGATGTTTTACCTATTAAACCAGACCTCAGCTTAAATAGCGCTTTATCAGTTAATGCAAAAAAGCCCTTAATAAGGGCTTTTTTATCAATATGACATTGAAATTATTTAGACGAAGCTAACGGTCTTAAATCAATTTCAGATTGCGCCATCATATAAGCAAATTGAACATAAGCAGCCACATTTTGGGCTAATGCCTTGGGATCAATTTTATCTAAGGTGTCATTAGGCGTGTGGTGGTAATCAAAGTAATCGGTACCATCTTGTTTTAATGATGCAACAGGAACGCCTAAACCCGGCATCATAGATACATCTGGGCCACCAGACGCATCGTTTGTGCCTAACGCGACGCCAAATAGCGTCATTGCAGAGACTTGATGTTGTGCCTGACTAAAGCTGCTAGGTGCGACATTGAAGTCTATTTGATAAATTGGTCCTGCGCCAAAATCAGATTCTGCCGCAATATAGTGCTTATCTAATTCATCCGCATGTTGAGCAGCGTATGCTTTACCGCCGACCAAGCCCACTTCTTCAGCAGCATATAAGACAACCCTTACAGTGCGAGCTGGCTTTTGCGGCAGATCTTGAATTAACTTTGCCGCAGCGGTCACAATTGCCACACCTGCGCCATCATCTATTGCACCTGTGCCTTCATCCCATGAGTCTAAATGTGCTCCGATTAGCACTATTTCGTCAGGCTTACTGCTGCCAGTCACTTCGGCGATGACATTATATGATGTTGCAATACCAAGGTTTTCTGAGGTCATATTTAATGACATCACAATATTAGGGTCGCGTTTAAGCATGTCGTTAATCAGTTCTGCATCAGGAATAGACATTGCCGCGGCAGGAATTTTAGGTACATCTTCTTCATATCGCATCATGCCAGTGTGTGCCATACGGTCGTGATTTGTGCCTATTGAACGAATGACAATGGCAACCGCTCCCTTTTTAGCTGCTTCAACGGCACCTTTTGAACGACCACCCACAGTCACACCATAACCATTACCATCTTTATGACGCTCAGTTTTATGGTCGATGAATACTATTTTACCTTCTATGCGACCAGGAGAGGCTAATGTAAGTTCTTCTAATGAATCAAATCGTACAATCGGAGCTTGAATTCCTTTAATTGGGGTCGCAACACTTCCACCTAGTGCGGTAATCACTAGAGGCTGATCATATGGCGCTATGATACTGGCACTTGCATGGCCGCGAGACCAAGCGGGTACTTGAACAGATTCTTTATAAACCTTATCAAATCCCATCAACCATAACTTTTCCATGGCCCAATCAACCGCCATGATATCTTTGTCTGTTCCAGCTAACCTTGGACCCACTTCTACCGTCAGTGATTCAACAATGTCATAAGCGGCATTTGAATTTAAGGCTTTTTGGGCAAGTTGCTGACTAATGATTGCGTCTTGTGAATTATTTATCACCAATTCAGGTTTTTTTTGAACCGAGGAGGAGGTCGGTTGACAGCCTAATAATGCCATTGTAAATAAGGCGGTTAAGCTGACGTGCGTATAGTTTTTCATGAGTTTCCTTCAAATATTCTAACTATGTCTCACTTTTTTAAACAATCTACCAAAAAGTGTGCTTCATGTCCCGACTCTATTTTTAAGGTGACGCTATATTAGGCTAAGGTTAGATGAGGAGAGTATTTCGGGTGATGAATATAGAAAAAATGCAACAACAAGCCGATCATGCTGTTGTGTTACTGAAGGCACTAGCAAACGAACGTAGATTGTTTATTTTATGCCACCTTTTAAATGATGGTGAAATGTGCGTTGGCGATATGAATAAAAAGCTAGGTTTGAGTCAGTCTGCGTTATCACAGCACCTCGCATGGTTAAGAAAGGATGACTTAGTGTGTACACGTAAAGAAGCACAAACTGTTTATTACTCGTTAAAAAGTGATGAAGTGAAAGCGTTAATTCAAGTGCTAAATAATATGTATTGCCACTAGTTTTCAATTTTTTATTGAGCCTTAATCATTAACCTGATTAAGGCTTTTTTATTGCAAAAAAAAACATAAATAAGATAGGGCTAAATTTTAGGCATAAAAAAACCGGCCTAAGCCGGTTTTTTAAATTGATTACTAAAATTAAGCAGCTAGTGCTTTGATTCTAGCATTCAAACGTGCCTTTTGACGACCAGCTTTATTCTTGTGAATAAGGCCTTTTGTCGCCATACGGTCAACGATTGGTTGTGCAACTGCGAACGCTTCTGTAGCCGCTTTGTGGTCACCGCTCTTGATAGCAGCGATAACTTTTTTAACGTATGTACGTAACATAGAGCGACGGCTTGCATTATGCTGACGACGCTTTTCAGACTGAAGCGCGCGCTTCTTTGCAGACTTGCTATTAGCCAAGGTGCAACTCCTAAAAACTGGATTTGATACTTTTAAAGGCCGAGGAATATGCCTGCTTTTTGTCGCTTTGTCAACGACAATGATTGAAATGCCATCATAAAGATAAAAATTTCAATCGAGCGTGCTTATCTTCAACCCACTCGTGTAATATGTGGCGGCAATTCTAACAGCTCTTTCGCCTATGTGACAGGGCTTGGTTAGAATATTTGTGACAAATCCCATTAAATTTTGTGGGCAGGATGTGCTTCAGGGGGCCAATTGAGTAAAAAGTTAATAAGATCAGGTGTGATTGTTAGTGCTATGACATTGATTTCACGCGTATTGGGTTTGGTGCGGGATGTTGTCATTGCAAACCTAATGGGTGCGGGAAGTAGTGCCGATGTGTTTTTTTTCGCGAATAAAATACCAAACTTTTTACGTCGACTGTTTGCAGAAGGTGCTTTTGCACAAGCTTTTGTACCTGTTTTAACTGAATACCAAGAAAAGCATACTCCAGAAGAAACAAGGGAGTTAATCGGTAAAGTTGCCGGTACCTTGGGGGGATTAGTTACATTGGTGACACTTTTTGGGGTATTAGGCTCACCTATATTAGCGGCATTGTTTGGCGGAGGCTGGTTTTTAGATTGGTTAAATGATGGCCCGAATGCCGAAAAATTTGAACTTGCATCATTAATGCTGAAAATCACCTTCCCCTATTTGTGGTTTATCACCTTTACCGCCTTAGCAGGATCAATTTTAAATACCAGAGGTCGCTTTGCTGTTTCAGCGTTTACGCCTGTTTTTCTTAATATTTCGATCATTGCATTTGCTTTATATGTCTCGCCTACCATGGAAAGCCCTGAAATTGGATTAGCATGGGGTGTTTTTGTTGGTGGCCTAGTACAATTTATATTTCAAATTCCTTTTTTAATCCAAGATCGTGCTTTAGTTAAACCTTCATGGGGGTGGCATCATCCTGGTGTGGTTAAAATTCGCACTTTAATGATCCCTGCGCTTTTCGGCGTTTCGGTTTCGCAAATCAACTTACTGTTCGATACTTTTATAGCCAGCTTTTTAATGACGGGATCGATTAGCTGGCTATATTACGCCGATCGATTGCTTGAGTTTCCGCTCGGATTATTTGGTATTGCCATTGCCACGGTGATTTTACCTGCGCTCTCAAAAAAGCATATTAATGCTGAAGGAGAAGGGTTTCGTCACACAATGGATTGGGGAGTTAAAGCTATTTTGCTTTTGGGTATGCCCGCGATGTTCGGCTTGATTTTACTCGCTCAACCAATGTTAATGGTGCTATTCATGCGTGGAGCATTTAGCATCACAGATGTTGAAATGGCTTCATACAGTCTAGTGGCTTATGGTGCCGGCCTGCTGAGCTTTATGATGATTAAGGTGTTAGCCCCAGGCTACTACTCAAGGCAGGATACTAAAACACCGGTTAAATTTGGCATAATTGCTATGGTAACCAATATGTTTTTTAACCTTATTTTTGCTATTCCTTTTGGTTATGTAGGCTTAGCGATAGCAACATCAATGTCCGCACTGCTAAATGCTGGGTTACTGTATCGAGGTCTGCATAAAGCTGGGGTGTATCAAGTCAGCCGTTCTACTTTGATTTTTACCTTTAAAATTATTGTTGCTACAGCTGTGATGTCTGGTTTGCTATTTTATTTCTCCCCAGATCAATCTCAGTGGCTGAGTTGGAATATTGGTCATCGAATGCTGATGCTTATCACCTTAATTATTGCTGGTGCAATCAGTTATTTAATGACGTTGCTTTTACTTGGCGTGAGGCCATGGAAAATTAAAAAAGCCCCTGTTTCACGATAAAGATAGAATTAAACGGGCTTAATAGAGTTAGTGGGTTTAAGTGAATAGGGCTTTGGGTATATAATCTGCCGATTTACTAACATCAAATTACTTGGGCAAGCATTGGCGAAATGGAATTAATCCGCGGTATACACAATATATTACCTTCTCATCATGGGTGCGTGCTCTCCATTGGTAACTTTGATGGTGTGCATCGTGGCCATGCTGAAGTGATAAAACGTTTGGTAGATAAAGCGCATCATTTTCAATTGCCTGCAACGATAATGACCTTTGAGCCTCAGCCACAAGAATTGTTTCGTGGCGACAAAGCGCCTGCAAGGTTAAGCTTGCTGCGTGATAAAGTCCGTTTACTTGATGAGCTAGAAGTCGACCGTTTATTGTGTGTTAACTTTACACCTTCTTTTGCCAGTCAACCCGCACAAGCTTTTATTGAAGATTTACTTGTTAATAAGCTTGGGGTGAAATACCTCGTAGTTGGTGACGATTTTTGTTTTGGCAAAGGCCGTGAAGGCACCTTTGATATGTTGGTCGCTGCAGGAAAAGAATTTGGTTTTACTGTGGTGAGTACGCAAAGTTTTATTGTTGGCTCGCAACGTGTGAGTTCAACCTTAGTACGCGAGCAACTGCAGCTTGGTAACTTAGAGCAAGCAAGGCGGTTGCTGGGACACCCCTTTATCTTAAGTGGTAGAGTGGCCCACGGACAAAAAATTGGCAGAACCATAGGTTTTCCAACGGCAAATATTGCTTTAAAAAGGAAAGTTGTTCCAGTACGCGGTGTTTTTGCTGTGCGTTTTTTTTGGGATGACAGTGATATATATGAGGGTGTTGCTAATATTGGTTTTAGACCAACGGTGCAAGGCCAAGTTTGCCAATTAGAAGTGCACTTATTCGATTTTGATGGTGACTTGTATGGCAAGCGAGTAGAAGTAGAATTAGTGGCAAAAATTCGTGATGAACAACCTTTTGAATCACTCGATGCACTAAAAAAACAAATTTTGAATGATGCGAATGAAGCCAAGGCTTTGTTCAGCTTTGATGCAAGCTGATGTATTCAGCTTAAACAACGGTATGGGATCAATGAGCGACTATAAACTGACTTTGAATTTGCCGGAAACTGAATTTCCGATGCGTGGTAACTTAGCTAATCGCGAGCCAGAAATGTTAAATCGCTGGACGCAAGATGGGCTGTATCAACACATTCGTGAAAATAGAACGGGTCGTAAACCGTTTATTTTGCACGATGGCCCTCCATATGCGAATGGCAGTATTCATATTGGTCACTCAGTTAATAAAATCCTAAAAGACATTATTATCAAGTCTAAAACCATGTCAGGTTTTGACGCGCCTTATATCCCTGGTTGGGATTGTCACGGTTTACCTATTGAGCTGAAAGTTGAGCAAAAAGTGGGTAAGCCTGGGCAGAAAATTTCTGCTGCAGAGTTTCGTGAAGAATGTCGTAAATATGCGGCTATTCAGGTTGAAGGTCAACGTGATGACTTCATCCGTTTAGGCGTGTTAGGTGATTGGCACAACCCATACCTGACCATGGACTTCAGCACTGAAGCGAATATTGTTCGCTCACTGGCGAAAGTGATTGACAGTGGCCACTTGCATAAAGGTGTTAAACCTGTGCACTGGTGTACCGATTGTGGTTCAGCGTTAGCTGAAGCCGAAGTTGAATACGAAGATAAAACGTCACCCGCAATCGATGTGGCTTTTGAAGCGACTGATAGCGCAGCCATTGCGGCTAAGTTCGGCGTTGAAAATTACGCTTATCCCGTTTCTATGGTCATCTGGACAACCACTCCTTGGACATTACCGGCTAACCGCGCATTGTCACTCAGTCCTGAATTAGATTACAGCTTAGTGGAATACACCAAAGAGGGTGTAACCGCAGCGGTGATTTTAGGTCGGGTGTTAGTTGAGTCATGTGTTGAACGTTTTGCATTTGATTCACATACTATTATTAGTGAAATCAAAGGTGCAGAACTTGAATTAACGCGCTTTAAACATCCTTTTTTAAGTTTTGATGTCCCCGCAATTTTAGGTGACCATGTTACCACCGACGCTGGTACCGGTATTGTTCATACAGCACCTGGTCATGGTCAAGACGACTTTGTTGTTGGTCAAAAATATGATTTAGAAGTTGCAAACCCTGTGGGTGATAATGGCGTATTTAAGCCTGATACTGAATTCTTTGCTGGTCAACATGTGTTTAAAGCCAATGATAACGTGGTAGCACTTTTAAAAGAAAAAGGCGCATTACTGAATCATGTGGCTTATCGTCATAGTTATCCGCATTGCTGGCGCCACAAAACCCCGATTATTTTCCGTGCAACGCCACAGTGGTTCATTTCGATGGATAACAAAGGCCTACGTACTCAAGCATTAGCTGAAATTGAAAAAACACAGTGGGTACCTGATTGGGGTCAAAGCCGTATCGAGAAAATGGTTGAGAACCGTCCAGACTGGTGTATTTCACGTCAGCGTACATGGGGAGTGCCAATCACCTTATTTGTACACCGTGAAACCGAAGAGTTACACCCTGATAGTGTTTCGTTGATGGAGCGTATCGCGCACCGTATCGAGCAACAGGGTATTCAAGCTTGGTGGGATTTAGATGAGTCTGAACTACTTGGTGAAGAAGCTTCACAATATCGCAAAGTGACAGACACACTCGACGTGTGGTACGACTCGGGTTCAACCTTCTCATCGGTTGTAGCATCACGTCCTGAGTTCCAAGGCCATGAAGTTGATTTGTATCTTGAAGGTAGCGATCAACATCGTGGTTGGTTTATGTCATCACTGATGATTTCAACGGCTATGAATGGCAAAGCGCCTTACAAGCAAGTGCTGACACACGGATTTACCGTTGATGGTAAAGGCCGCAAAATGTCTAAGTCTGTCGGTAACGTGATAGCGCCATTACAAGTTACCAACAAACTCGGTGCTGATATTCTACGTTTGTGGGTTGCCGCAACTGATTATAGCGGTGAAATGACGGTATCAGATGAAATTCTAAACCGCAGTGCTGATGCTTATCGACGTATACGCAATACCGCGCGTTTCTTATTGGCTAACTTGAATGGCTTCAATCCAGAAACCGATATGGTAGCCCCAGAAGATATGGTGGCATTAGATCGCTGGGTTATGCGCCGTGCAGATGCGTTGCAAAACGAAATTATTGCCGCATACGATCAATATAATTTCCATCTCGTCACTCAAAAGTTAATGCAGTTCTGTTCAGTTGAACTGGGTGCATTTTACTTAGATATTATTAAAGACCGCCAATATACCGCTAAACAAGATGGTAATGCGCGTCGTAGTTGTCAGTCGGCTTTATTCCACATTGCTGAAGCTATGGTACGTTGGATCACACCAATCTTAAGCTTCACCGCGGATGAAGTGTGGCAGTTACTACCGGGTAAACGTGAAAAGTATGTGTTTACTGAAGAATGGTATCAAGGATTACAATCTGTAACGCTTGACTCTGACTTAAGCGATGAATATTGGCAGAAGCTGCTTACGGTTAGAAATGAAGTTAACAAAGTGATTGAACAAGCCCGTCGTGATAAGCGTATTGGTGGTTCATTAGAAGCTGAAGTGACGCTATTTGCTGATACCGAGCTTATGGCGCAGTTGGCTAAGTTAGATGATGAACTACGCTTTGTATTGCTAACTTCTAAAGCCGTTGTTGCACCTTTAGCCGATGCACCAGCAGATGCAGTGGTTACAGAGCTCGAAAGCCTTAAATTAGTGGTGACCAAAAGTAATGCGCAAAAGTGTGAACGTTGCTGGCATCACCGTGAAGAAGTTAGCACCATTGAAGCTCACCCAACATTGTGTCAACGCTGTGTGACCAATATTGAAGGTGAAGGCGAAAAACGCGAGTTTGCATAAGGGTATGATTTTATGAGTACTGCTCCATTAAATTGGAAGGACAGTGGCTTGCGTTGGTATTGGGTAGCTGTATTTGTGTTTATTGCAGATCAGCTATCTAAACAATGGGTGCTGAATACGTTTGAGTTATATGACTCAATTCAGTTGTTGCCATTTTTTAATTTTACTTATGTACGCAATTACGGTGCAGCCTTTAGCTTTCTAAGTGATGCAGGTGGTTGGCAGAGATGGTTTTTTGCTGTTGTTGCCATAGGGTTTAGTACAATACTGACTATATGGTTAAGAAAGCAATCACATCAAATGCTGCGTACAAACCTTGCATACACCTTAGTCATAGGTGGCGCATTAGGTAATCTAGTTGATCGTTTAATGCATGGTTTTGTTGTCGATTTTATCGATTTCTACTGGAACACCAGCCATTACCCTGCATTTAATATTGCCGACTCAGCTATTTTTATTGGTGCAGTACTGATTATTTGGGAAGCATTTAAACCTGATGTAGTAAATGCTGAACAGGAGCAACCAAAGTGACCGATTTAAATCAGCCAGATATTCACGCGATTGTTTGTCATATGAATATCATTCTTGAAGATGGCTCTACTGCTGATAGCACTAAAGCATCTGGCAAACCTGCACGATTAAATATCGGTGATCAAAGTTTAAGTCCAGCTTTGGAAGCGCAGATTATTAATTTAATGGCTGGAGATAAGCATACTTTTACCCTAGAGGCTAAAGATGCTTTTGGTGAGTCGAATCCAGATGCGATTCACCATATGGATCGGAGTCGTTTTCCGGCGGACATGAAATTAGAGCCTGGTGTTATTGTCAGTTTTGCTGGCCCCGGTGGCAGTGAAATTCCTGGTATCGTGCGTGAAACATTGGGTGATTCAATCACTGTAGACTTAAATCATCCTTTAGCTGGGCGTAAAGTCACTTTTGAATTGGACGTTGTCAAAGTCATCACGGAGTAAACATTAGCCATGTTAAAAGTTGATCCTACCTCTGCCGAATTGAATATTTTATTAGCGAATCCTCGAGGTTTTTGTGCGGGGGTTGACCGGGCTATTAGTATCGTTGAGCGCGCATTAGAGCTATTTGAACCGCCGATTTATGTTCGTCATGAAGTGGTGCACAATCGTTATGTGGTGCAAAACTTAAAAGATCGCGGTGCCATTTTTGTTGAAGAGTTGCATCAAGTACCTGACAATTCAATTGTTATTTTTAGTGCCCACGGTGTTTCACAAGCAGTAAGAAAAGAAGCTAAAACTCGTGGCTTAAAAGTATTTGATGCGACGTGCCCATTAGTGACTAAAGTGCATCTACAAGTGACCCGAGCTAGCCGCAAAGGTATTGAGTGCATTTTGATTGGCCATGAAGGCCATCCTGAAGTTGAAGGCACAATGGGGCAATATGATAATGATGAAGGCGGGGTTTATTTAATTGAATCGCCAGAAGACGTTAATGCCCTAACGGTAAAAAATCCTGACAACTTATGCTTTGTTACTCAAACAACATTATCTGTGGATGACACACTAGATATTATTGCTGCATTACAAGCACGCTTCCCTTCTATTGAAGGTCCGCGTAAAGATGATATTTGTTATGCGACTCAAAACCGTCAAGATGCGGTAAGACAACTTTCTGAACAAGTTGATTTACTCATTGTTGTAGGCTCTAAAAACAGTTCAAATTCAAATAGATTACGTGAACTAGCTGAAAAAACCGGAACCCAGGCTTATTTAGTTGATACTGCTGCTGATGTTGAACCTTCATGGTTTGACGGCGTCACCAAAGTCGCTGTTACTGCTGGAGCTTCGGCACCAGAAGTGTTAGTTCAGCAGGTTGTAAATGCGATTGCTGAACATGCGCCTAGCGTGATCACTGAGGTGGAAGGGCGCAAAGAAGATATCGTTTTTGCGGTGCCTGCCGAGTTAAGGTAGCGTAAGCGCTTTTTCTCAGTCATACTGTATTAAATAAACCCGTAGCTTTTTAGTTACGGGTTTTTTTGTGCTTAAATTTTAATCGGAGTATAGTTGTTAGTTATAGTCGCTTTACGCAAACGTAAACAGATTAAACTAGATTGTTACCAACTTGTAAGTTAGAATTATTTGTCTACACATACGGTATAAGTTATAGATTTTTAAGCTTAAAACGTTATTTTTGAGGTCAAAATTATGGCGATTGTCGAAGGCTTGACACATGCAAGCTAAAGTCAAAGGATTTTCTCTCATTGAGGTGATGGTCTCACTGCTTATTCTAGTGATAGGCCTTATTGGCATTTTCAATTTACATATTGTTGCCAAAAGAGGTAGCTTTGAATCTTTCCAGCAAACTCAAGCTTCTTATTATGCCAATGATATTATCAACAGGATGAAGCTGAATAGAAGTCGATTAGCGCAATATGATGACAACTCACCTTATGTGGATATGCCGTCTACGGCACCTAAATCATGTAATGGCGCAGCCCTTTGCTCCGCAGATGAGCTAATGGCCTGGGATTTATATGAATGGCGAGCATCTTTTTCAGGGGCTAGTGAAAAGATTGGTGAGAAAAATGTAGGAGGGTTAGATACACCTACTGCCTGTATTGAGGTTAATGCAAATACCGTAACTGTAGTCCTCGCATGGCGAGGGATTCGAAAGACGACAATTGATGCCAATTTACCATCGTGCGGAATTGGCAAATTGAACCGCCGTATATTTTCTATTCAAACAGTGATTATTTAGATGAGAAATATAAACCCAAGTCTAAAAGTATATCAAAAAGGTATGTCTCTGGTTGAGTTAATGGTCGCTATGGTTATCGGCTTGTTCTTAACCGCGGGCGTTTTTACCATGTTTAGTATGTCGTCATCTAATGTGACGACAACCAGCCAGTTTAATCAATTGCAAGAAAATGGCCGGATAGCTCTGGCGATTATGGAGCGAGATATAAGCCAACTGGGTTTTTTTGGTGATTATACTGGGAGCGACATAGATACTACCAACCCTAATGTTATGTCGGGGGCAGTGCCTAATGATTGCTTCGGTGGGGGAGCTAATAATGCGACACTTCCAAATACTTCTGGGCTCCAATTTAGGCGCGTTTGGGGTTATGAAGCTGGTGTTAGTGGAGCAGGAATAAATTGTTTGGTTGGGGTGCGAGCAAATACCGACGTCATTCAACTTAAAAGACTCTTAGGACCCTGGGCTCCTTTACCGCTTAATACTTCACGTCACTATGTCGCAACCGCATCTCATGACGCAATTTTTTTCACTGGTGGGCAAGCTTTGCCTGTTCTTGAAAATAGTCGAATTTGGGAGTATCAGCATCATATTTATTTTATTAAAAATGACGGTGAGATACCAGTTCTGAGACGACGTACGCTGACGGTAACTAATGGTATGAATAACGAGGAACAGCTAGTCGAAGGAATCGAAAATATTCGAGTGTTATATGGATTTGATGATGATGCAGATGGTGTTGTTGATATATATAGACCTGTTTCTAACGTTTCAAATTTAATGTGGGAGTCTGCATTAATGAGACCCAATACAGATGCAACATTACTTACGCTACCCCGTTTGGTTGCTGTAAAAATATATGTGTTGGTTAGGTCGCAGCGAGAAGACTTTACTTACACCAATGATGTTGAATATCAGTTAGGAGATAAAACGATAGCCGCACCTAAAGACCACTATAGGCGTAAGGTGATGTCAACAACCGTAATTTTAGAGAACCCAATGCTTATAGGGAGCTAGATAATGGTACAAATCAAAAAGCAAGAAGGTGTGGTTCTGTTTTTTTCATTAATTGTTCTCATCATTATGACAGTTATAGGTGTTGCTTTAGCCATAAACTCTACTCAATCATTAAGAATGGCTGGGGCCGGAGCTGAACGTATTGAAGCAAAGGCGTTGGCTGATGGTGGCATCGCAGCCGTTTTATTAGATAAGGCTCCAGCATTTTTAGCAACTATGTCTAATGTTGATAATGCCAATAACTATTCTGGTGGGACACAAGTATTAACTCCGCTTCCTTTGGTTGATGATGGGGCTGGTGGACTTAAGGTGGAGCCTAAAAATGTGTCTTGTCATCGCGTAGGGCCTGCTAGTGGAACAGATGTATTTAAATGTCGACGTATTGAAATATCTAGCCAGGTTAGTTTTGGCCGAGATAATTTAGGTCAGTTGATAGTCGTTACAGGTATTGAGCAGGAAGTGCTCAGCGGGAGTGGAATATGAAGCTTAGTCAAATATTATGTGCAAGCCTTGTTGCCGCATTAACAATGCCAGCGCAATTACTGGCTGACGACACTGATTTGTATTTAAATCCAGAGTTAACTCAAAACCGTAGTAAGGTTTTAATCATATTTGATAACTCTGGCAGTATGGATGCTGAGGTTGAGGGGGCGCAAAAGGGTTATGACCCAACTATAACTTACCCTGCCGTTGGGAGTTCCAATTCGTATCAAGGTAGAATGATCTATTTTACTGTTGGCACGGGGATGGACGAGTCGTCATTACCTGTACCTGATAGTCCATCCGAGTCTCGCCGATTTAATGAGTTAATTAATGGTTGTGCTGCGTCAAAAATAGCATTAGATAAATATGGTCGTTTTACTGGCTATATTCGAGAGTTTAAATTTACCGGAAATGGTAAAGGTACATGGCAGCAGATTAAAGAAAATAGCGGTGCGGAAAAGAACAATCCGGTTGATTGTGGTGAAGATATCGAAGAAGGCACAGCTGATAATAATAAAACTTTAACAGGGTATGAGCCTGGTTATCCCCAAGATAGTGTTAAATCTGGCAATACTTATACCCCCTATGGCGCTGTAGATTCTGATGCTCAAGATACCGCTAAAGCTATTGGCTTTGGCACTGGCGAGTTAGTAACTCTTTATACCGACAATTATCTACGTTGGTACACTCTGTATAAAGGTGGCTTATTGCCCCCAGATGAAACCCCACCAACTCGACTAGAAATGGCGCAAAGTGCAATTACAGGTGTGATTAGTTCTATTCCCTCGGTCGATTTTGGTTTGGCTCTTTTCAATTTAAACTATCCTGATGAAGGTGATAGAGATGGCGGACGTATTGTCGCGGGCATTAAGCAAAGAACAAGCGCTGAAAAAGATTTATTAATTGGTACTGTTGAGAATATACCTGCTGAAACCAATACCCCTTTGTGCGAAACCTTATTCGAGGCATATAAGTATTTTAGCGGAGGGAAAATTACCTTTGGTCATTCTGATAGTAACTATTCAAATTGGTACCGAGCTAACAGGCCGCCCTATGATTCAAGCATTGAAGCGGATGGTAGTTATAAATCACCATTAACTGAGTGCTCAAAAATTGCGTACGTGATTTATATCACCGATGGTGCGCCAACGGTTGATACCAGTGCGAATAATTTTATAAAAGCATTAAATGACGCTCCATATGAGTATGACACCGTTCGGAATAGGTCTAGCTATTTACCTGCCTTAGCTGGATATATGTATAACAACGATATTCTGCCTAATACAGATAACTTTCAAAGAGTGATTACTCACTCAATAGGTTTTAGTTTAGCTGAGGGGTCTGAAGCAGAGCCATTATTGATCGAAACAGCTAGACGCGGTGGAGGTAAGTACTTTGCCGCTAATGATACCGCTCAGTTACAAGAAAAAATTAGTAATATAGTTGATGAAATAACCAAGACCGGACAGCGTTTTTCTGCTCCCGGAGTCGCTTTTAGTAATGCAGATCCTACAAGAACATTAGATTCTGCATATTACGCACTCTTTCGCCCTTCTCAAAGTCCAAAATGGGCCGGTAACCTCAAAAAGCTAAAAGTAAATTCAACTGGAACTCTTGTGGATGCTACTGGGAAACCTGCTATTGATAGCTCAGGAGGTATTTCCGAAACTGCTTGTAGTTTTTGGAGTGATTGTGCAGGAACACCAGATGGTAATGATGTGATTCTTGGAGGGGCAGCTAGAACCATTTCCCCTGACAAACGCATATTATACAGTGATATTGGTGCTGGAGGGGCTGTTACAACTCTATCTTTATCTAATGCGGCATTATATGCAGGCGGTTCAATCTCTTTGGCCACATACATGTCGCTTCCTCTCACAGATGTTAGTGCAGATTTAACTAAAGCGTTTGAATGGATTAAGGGGAATAATGTTGATAAAGCCGATGATGGAGAGTTTACATCTGAAGACTTTTCTGGAATACGAGGCGACATAGTAGGCGATCCCTTACATTCACAACCGCTTGCGATAGATTATGGCGGCGATGGTTCCAATGTGGTTATATTCTTCGGAACAAATCATGGGATGCTTCATGCTTTTAAAGATACAGGTTCATCAGTTTCTGAGAGTTGGGCATTTATGCCTTATCAATTGCTTCCCAATGTGACGACTCTTAGAGGAAATAATTATGCTATAGGCCATAGTGTATATGGAATGGATGGATCACCTGTCGCGTATTTAGAGAGAAACTCTAGTGGTGCAATAACTAAAGCATGGTTATTTATTGGTATGCGAAGAGGGGGCGAAACATATTTTGCGTTTGATGTGACAGATCCTTCTGCCAAACCCAAATTATTGTGGAAAGTGTCTAATAGTACCGATGGATTCACCGATTTAGGACAAACTTGGTCAACCCCGGTTGTGACTAGAGTCCTTGGTTCTGATAAACCTGTAGTGATTTTCGGTGGGGGATATAATCATGGCTATGACTCCGGTACGGGCAAAAATTCCGACGGACGTGCTGTTTTTATTGTGGACGCAGAGACTGGGTCGTTGGTACATAAATTTGGAGCGAGTGGTAGTACTATATTAAGTGGTATCGAAGATTCGATCGTTGGAGCTATTGCAACTCTTGATAGCAATAGTGATGGCTATACAGATAGATTGTATGCATCGGATTTGGGCGGTAAAGTTTGGCGCATGGACATGCCATCTGATGATAAGAGTACTTGGAGTGGGTTTAAGTTCGCTGATTTGGGCGGTACATTAAGTAACGATCGTCGATTCTTTTATGAGCCAATTGTTGCCCAAACCTACTTTACCAACACGACTAAAGTCACTGTTACCGATGCGTCAGGTACGACATCAACAGTCTCCTATCAAAATGTTCCTTATGATGCTGTAACTTTAGGCACAGGTAATAGGGCAGAACCATTAAATCGAACAACTAATGATATGTTTTATGTCTTACAAGATAGGAATGTTATTACTCAACAGTTTGGTTCTGGTGGTTCACCCGTTCCAGAAGCGATTACTTTTTCGAATCTTTACAATGTAACATCTGCGTCACCGACCACAGAGGCTGAAAATATCGAATTTGGTACTAAGAAAGGTTGGTATTATGACTTTCCTGTTGCTGGGGAAAAAAGTTTATCGCCTTCAATCATCATTAAAGGAAAGGTTTATTTTACGTCCTTTATTCCGACACAACCAGCGGCAGATCAAGATGTATGTACCGTTTCTTCTGTTGGTAGACTTTATACATTAGATCTACATAAAGGGGCCCGTTATGCTGAAAAGTATGTTATTGACGTATGTGATAATTGTATTCCACAACCTCCAAAAATTATCACTCCGCCAGCTGATAAGCCAATTCCTTGCGAGGGGGAGGATTGTCCGCCACCTTGTGAAGGGGAGGGTTGTACAAATCCTCCGGAGCCGGAGCCTGATTGTGAAAGCCAAATTAAGTTGATCATTGGTAAAGGTATTTGTGATGAGAATGGATTTAATTGTACAGGAACCATTAACCTTGATGCCTGTTTAAATACCAATAAACTTTATTACCATCAAGCTGAGAATAATTAATAATGCATAAAACTAAAGGCTTTACTCTAATTGAGTTGATGATAACGGTGGCTGTGATTGGTATTTTAGCTTCGATAGCCTACCCATCTTATATCGACTATATCACTAAAAGTGGGCGCTCTGAGGGTGTTGCTGCTGTGATGAAAGTGGCAAATTTGCAAGAGCAGTATTATTTAGATAATCGTGTTTATGCTACTGATATGTCTAAGCTTGGTCTTGCAAGTCCCTTTGTTACAGAACATGGTCATTACAGTGTTGCTTCTGCAGGCACCAGTGATTTTACAATAACTGCAACAGCCAAAGGAAGTCAGGCTAGCCGCGATAGCACCTGTGCAACAATTACCATGACATCAGTTGGAGTTAAAGGCCCCTCTACGGAGTGTTGGAAATGATTAAATATATTAGTGTTCTAACTTGCTTTATTTTATGTAGTTTGGCTTTGCCCGTGATTGCCGCCAAGCAGGACTATAAGTGCTATGTGAATAGTACAAAAGGTTCACAAGTTTTGTTTTATCGCTGGCAAGAGAAAGAAGCTCAATTGAGAGCTGCTAGCATAGTAGGTAAGCAGTTAACTGATAATAAAGGCAAAAAATATTTTATTAAAGAAGTTGAAGAATGTGTGCTGTTAAGTGAAGAATTTACTAGTGAAAAGGCCAAAGAGCAAGATAAGCAAACATTAAGATAATTTATTCGCATAAAAAACCTAGAGTGTGTCTAGGTTTTTTTATGGGCGGCTATAAATATATAAAGGGCTGATTAAATTTACAAACATGATAGGCCATCAACGTCATAAGAGATTAAACCGCTGGTACTGACATTGACGCTTTTAGAGTCAGCATCTTTAGCGCCTGGGCAATATATTATGTTGCCGCTACCAGCACTCACCATACCTTCAGCGGTAAATGAAAGCACAGATGCAGCACCTTTGACTTTATCTTGGCTATTAAAGCTATCAATTACCCTTAACTCATGTTCACCATCTGCATTATTAAGATAAACGCGAATACCATTACTCCAATCTGTAGTCGCTCCACAAGACGTTGCACTAGCAAACGGGCAGACATTAACCGTAGCGCCATAACTAATGGCTTGGTTGCGTGCAAAAGCCATTATATTATGAATTTTTTCGACATTATTATTTACTCTAACACCTTCATAAATAGATGTTAATGAAGGAACACCTATAGTGAGCAAAATTGCTGCAACTGCAATTGTTACCATAAGTTCAACCAAGGTAAAGCCGTTTCGAATTTTGAACATGATTACTATCCCCATAACTGCTTAAATGAGTATATGTGAGAATGGTTTAAATTTCAGTATCTAAAACTTAATCATTAAACAATTTTATAACAGATAGTAAGAATGTCTGATGCAGTTTGCGTTAATTATCTGAGCATTTGATATCTTTATTGGTTGAAAACCTTGCTCTACCAGCTTGATTGATGATTACTGCTCTAGAATAAGGGCTATCAAACGTTTCTGGGCAATAAGTGAGTGTGCCGTTGGTTCCGGAGGCTAAGCCGTCTGGCTGGAAACGTACAGCTTTTCGATTATATTGAACGATATCGTTTACGTGGAAGGCATTTATTTTTTTTAATATTTTATCCTTGCTATCTAATTGATTCATTACACCATTATCACTGAAAATTGAAAAACCAGCCTGCCAGTTGTTACTGCACTTGCCTTGCTCTAGAGGACAGACAGTCACTCTTGTGCCATAGCTGATGGCCATGTTTCTGGCGAATTGCATCGAGTGTTGAATGGTTCTTATATTGCTATCTACTCTTGATTGCAGCTGAATAGCATTAAAAGATGGGAACGCAATGACAGATAGTAAGCTAGTAATGGTTATGGTGGTCATTAGTTCAACCAAATTAAACCCAGTATTATGGCGAGGTAAGTACATAGTTGATTCATCCTTGATAACAATAAAGCCGCATCCCGCAGTAGTTGGTTAAATTATAGTCGATGATTAGGTTTTTAACTGAAAATACGGTTTTAAAATAAGTTCAAAATGCTGCAGAAAAATAAGTTGCTTTCAAGTAAGATGTTGAACAGTTGCATTTTGTTACGATAAACTTTAAAAGTTACATCATCTTAGGCAAGTTAATTCGCCTGTTTAGCCCTTTTAGGAGTGATTAAATGAAAAAAGTAGAAGCCATTATTAAGCCATTTAAGTTAGATGATGTGCGTGAATCACTCGCAGAGATTGGTATTACTGGCATGACAGTATCTGAAGTAAAGGGATTTGGCCGCCAAAAAGGTCATACAGAACTTTATCGCGGTGCTGAATATATGGTTGATTTTCTACCTAAAGTGAAAATTGAGTTAGTGATCCAAGATGATCTTTTAGAGCAAGCTATCGATGTTATTGTCGATACCGCACGAACAGGAAAAATAGGTGACGGCAAAATATTTGTGACTGAAGTCGAGCGCGTAATACGGATACGTACCGGTGAAGAAAACGAAGAAGCGGTATAACCTAAGGCCTTTGTGGCCTTTTTTATTGGCTTAATTTTGTTAAAACGTTGTCTGTTTAAGTTGTGTAATTCATAGGATTGTTGTCATGGCTCAAAAGATTGTCATTGTTGGTGGTGGCGCTGCAGGTTTAGCGTTAGCGTCTCGACTTGGTCGCAAGTTTGGACTCAGTAAACAAATGGATGTTTGTTTAATTGATAAAAACACCATTCATATTTGGAAACCTAAACTCCATGAAGTGGCTGTCGGCGTCATTGATCAGTCGATTGAAGGTTTACAATATCGAGATCATGGTTTAAAAAATGGCTATCAATATGTGCGCGGCTGTATTGAGCAATGTGATCCACAAACTAAGTCTATTCAACTCGCTGCTGTTATCAACGATGAAAATGAAGTCATCATTCCACAAAGAAAAATAGAATATGATTATTTAGTGCTTGCTTTGGGTGGCGTTTCTAATAGTTTTAACACCTTAGGGGCAGAACAGAATTGCATCTTTTTAGACAGTTTGAATAGCGCTAACCGTTTTCATGACAAACTGTTAGATGCCTTGTTGCAATTAAATGAAACACAAGACAAATTGAGTATTGGCATTGTCGGTGCTGGCGCAACCGGCGTTGAGCTGGCTGCTGAGTTGCATCATGTAATCGAGTCGGTTGCTGAATATGGCTATAGTAATATTTCAAAACAACATTTAGAAATACACCTTATCGAAGCCGCAGAAAAAGTATTACCTCAGTTACCTGAACAGGTGAGTTTACGCGCACAGGCAGTGTTATCAAAATTAGGCATTAAATTACATTTAGCCGTTCAAGTAAAAGAAGTTACAAAACAGGGGTTTATAACCTCTAGCGGTGAAACGATTAATGCTAATATTAAAGTTTGGGCTGCCGGAGTGAAAGGCCCTAAGGTGTTAGAGCGTTTTTCTGCATTACCTATCACGCCTCGTAATCAAATTGATGTTGATCAATATATGCAAGTGAAGGGCATCGACAATATTTATGCGCTTGGTGATTGTGCTCAACTGATCCAAGATAATGGCAAGCCTGTGCCGCCAAGAGCGCAAGCAGCTGCGCAGATGGCTGAAACATTATTTAAAAACATATGTTTAAAAATGAAGCATCAACCTGAAAAACCTTTTATTTATAAAGATTATGGTTCATTAGTTTCTTTAAGCCGTTTTTCTGCAGTAGGGAATCTAATGGGGAACTTACGTACTGGAACCTTTTTTGTTGAAGGCCATCTTGCTCGTATTATGTATATTTCTTTGTATCAACGTCACCTTATTAGTCTTTATGGTTGGATGTCTGCGTTCGTTTACCGTCTTGCACAAAAATTGCTTCGCTGGAAAAGACCAAAACTGAAATTGCATTAATAATGGCAAATACTGAAAAGAAAAAACGTCTCTATATGGAGACGTTTTTTATGAAGTACAGAGTATTAATTGATATGAGGTGATGCAGATGAATCACGTATAACCGGATTAGGTGTAAAGATTTTGAATTTTTCACCACCTTGATCTTTATGTTTATTGATCAACAGTTGCGTTGCTATCTGTGCAATTTCAACATTGGGTTGGTGAACTGTGGTTAATTTTGGCCATGTTTGGCGCGAGAATGGGCTATCTTCGAATCCCACAATCGATAAATCTTTCGGAATATCAAGCCCCGCTAAACGGGCTGCAAACAATGCTCCCGCTGCAATTTCATCGTTACAAGCCACAATGGCCGAGGGGCGGTTTTTCATCGCGATCAGCTTATTTGCACCTTCTACACCCGATTCAAAGGAATATTTGCCATCGAGAACCCAGTTTTCATTAACTGTTAACTGGTTACTTTCAATAGCCTTTCTAAATCCAAGTAAACGCTCTTTTGTCGATTCATGTTGATGGTCACCACTTAAAAAACCGATATGCTGGTGGCCAAGACTGATTAAGTGCTGAGTGATTTCAACTGCACCATGCTTATCGTTTACTAATACCGTTAGCCCTTTATGTTCGTCAGTGTTTTCACCGGCGATGATCCTAACGTAATTGGCGTTTATCTTATCTAAGGCCGCCAATATATTTGGGTCTTCAGACATAGGTGGCGTCAGCACTAACCCAGCAAGTCTTGAATGCTTCACCATAGAAGTAAGCTCATCGCAGATGGATTCAGATTTCGCATTGCAAGGATGAATCAATAGCTCAAACCCTCGATCATTACACGCCGATAAAATGCCATTTTGCATATCAATCACATAATAAGCATTTGGGTTATCGTAAATAAAACCAATAACATAAGAGCTAGTGCTGGCAAGGTTTCGTGCTGCAAGGTTGGGCTGGTAATTCAGCGCTGCTATGGCTTGATTCACTTTATCAATTGTTGCTTGTTTCACTGAGGGTTCTTTATTGGTGACCCTAGATACTGTTTTTATCGACACGCCGGCATATTTGGCAACGTCATTTATGGTTACTTTCATGTAAGAGTTAGCTCTTCTTCAGGCGAAACCCACTTAATTGATCCCCCGTAATCGATCGCTTTCATGGGTTATTTATCGGGTAATAGTGCGAGTTTTTAAAAAAATAGGCAATCATCAATTTTTTAACAGGTAGGATCAGCTTGCTTTTTGAGGCGATAATAGCAGTGTTTACATCGTGTTTACATTATTTACATCCATGTTTTATAAAGTTTTATCATCATTTATAATGATAAATTGCATAATAAAGTAGTAAAAAAAAACAGCGAATAGTTATTTTGTTGTGGCGTGGCTGTTAATTTTTGTGTAATGTTTGCTCTAGACATGACAGCGTTGTCATTCCGTCGGAATGGTTATGAACTCAAAAACGATAATAAGTTATGGAAGGGGAACAAAGATGCGACCATCAACCTTTAAGAAAAATGTACTAGCGACTAACATCGCAATCCTACTTGGCAGTGTTGTATCTGTTGGCGCTTATGCCGCAGATGAAGCCACTGCTGCTGATGAAAATATTGAAAAAATTGAAGTGCGCGGTATGCGTGCATCTTTAAAAGCTTCTGTAAACGAGAAGCGTTTTTCAAATGCCGTTGTTGATGCAGTGACTGCAGAAGACATTGGTAAGTTCCCTGACGGTGATGTTGGTGAATCTTTAGCACGTATTCCTGGTGTAGCTGTTAATCGTCAATTTGGCCAAGGCCAAGGTGTATCGATTCGTGGTGCATCAAGCAGTTTAACTCGTACTTTGTTGAACGGTCACTCTGTAGCTTCTACAGGTTGGTACGACCAACAGGGTATTGACCGTAGCTTCAACTATTCTTTATTGCCACCAGAAATGGTCGGTGGTATTGAAATTTACAAATCATCTCAAGCTGACTTACCGGAAGGTGGGGTCGGTGGTACTGTAATTGTTAAAACTCGTAAGCCATTAGACTTAGACGCTAGTTCATTATTTTTAAGCGCTAAAGGTGACTACGGTACAATTTCAGAAGAAACAGATCCTGAATTATCTGGCCTTTACAGCTGGAAAAATGATGACGAAAACTTCGGTTTCCTAATCTCTGCTGCGGGTTCAGAAACAAATTATCAACGTAACGGTATCGAATCTTTATTAGGTTGGGGCGAAATTGTTCCGACTACATTCGAACAAGAGCGTAAGCGTACTGCGATTAATGGTGCATTCCAATACAGCCCAATGGATAACTTAAACTTCGGTTTAAACATCATGAGCCTAGACATGAAAGCGAACAACGCTAACACGTCTTTATTTGTAATGTTCCCTGATGATAAAGATGCTGCATGTGAAGAGCGTAACGCTTCTGGTACTTGTACTTTCTACCGTCGTGATGGTAAAGGTGCTAATCCAGGTTGGGCACAAACATGGGCCCGTCAAGCAAGCATGGATTCAAATACCTATGACTTAAACTTCGACTATGAAGCCGAAAACTTTAAAGTAGAAGGCCGTGTAGGTAATACTAAATCTGAAGGTGGTACTGATTTAACGTCTAACTACGGTTTCTGGTTAGGTACTGCTGCTGATTACGCTGGTACATATGATGCCAGAGGCGAAGTAATTGACATTAATATCGCTAACAAAAACTTCACAGCTGAAGATTTCGGTGGTCAATTATCGCCAGCAGGTTGGGCACTGAAAAGCCAACCAAACTCTGATGAAGAAACTTATGCGCAGTTTGATTTCACTATTCCTGTTGATTTAGGTGTAATTACTTCATTCAAAACCGGTTTACGTTATGCAGACCATGATGTTACTCAGTTGACTTTACCTGCAAATGTTAAAGCTTCTATTACTGAAAAAGATGCTTCAGCGTATTACAACGGTCAAGTTTCATCAGGTGCTGGTTTCACATTGCCTAAGCCTAATATGGATGCAATGCTAGCTGATGCGTGGGCAGCAATTGACGGCTTCTCAACTGACGGTACTCAATATAAGTCAGGTTACGGCACAATTAACGAGAAAAACCTGTCAGTATATGCAATGGCTAACTTCGATGCTGAAGGTATGCGTGGTAACTTTGGTTTACGTTATATTTCTACAGACGCTGAATCAGATTATTATAAGCTTCAAGCAGACGGCACTTATGCTGATGAGTTAAGCACTAATAAAGCAAGCTACAACGATGTATTACCAAGCATTAACATCGCATTTGATGTTGCATCTGACGTAATTATTCGTACTTCTGCTTCACAAGTTATCTCTCGTGCTACCTACGGTGATATGTTCTCAGCTTCGTCTTTAGCTGGTTACAATGACGGCACAGCAGGCAATGAAGTATTAAATACTGGTAATGTAGGTTTAGAGCCGTTTAAAGCAACTCAAGCTGATTTAGGTGTTGAATGGTACTTCAGTCCAGACGGGTTATTTGGTGCCTCTTACTTTATTAAAGATATCAGCTCATTTATTACCTCTGCACAGATTTTAGGTCAAAGCATTGGTATCATCGATCCTAACTCAGGTAAAGATGAGTGGACTGTTTCAACGAAGAAAAATGGTACTGGTGGTCAAATCCAAGGTATCGAACTTCAATTACAAGATGCATTTGATAACGGCCTAGGCTATTCAGCTAACTATACTTTTGCTGATTCAAATGCTGATGCTGAAAACTATCCAGACCAAGTGAGCGTGTTCTCTGATTCATCTAAGCACACTGTTAACTTAGTGGGTTTCTATGAAATGGATGATTTCTCTGCCCGTGTTGCATACAACTGGCGTAGTGAATATATGATCCGCGAATTACCAGGTTTCTATGGTAACCGTGAGCATCAACCATTTGGTACTGTTGATTTAAGTGCTAACTACCAGATCACTGATTATTTAGGTGTGTCGTTTGAAGTGGTTAACTTACTTGAAGAAGACAGCGTACAGTTAGGTGTTGCACCTGATGGCGCCGACGTTAAGCCTGAACTTAAAAATGGTTACCCAGCATGGAGCTTTGAAGGTGAAGCGCGTTACAAGCTTGGTTTAAACCTACGCTTCTAATTTGAATCAATTTTTTAATTGATATGCCTTAAAGCCCAGCCTATGCTGGGCTTTTTATTATATTCAAAGGTCGTCGTATGAATATTCAAAAAGTTGCTGTCATTGGCGGTGGTACGGCGGGTTGGTTAGCCGCTAACCATCTTGGAAAAGCGTTACTTAGCAAGAATGTGTCAATTACCTTAGTAGAGTCACCTGACATTCCGACCATTGGTGTGGGGGAGGGCACTATACCGACTATTCGCAAGACATTACAAAGTTTTGGTATTAGTGAAACAGAGTTCATCAAGCGCTGTGATGTGACATTCAAGCAATCAATTAAGTTTCAAAATTGGCTTGATAAGCGGTTACATGGACCCACTAATTTTTATCATCATCTGTTTGACCCACCAAGTCCAATGGGGGATGATTTATCAGCACTATGGCTTCAAACACCAATGCAAGAGTACAGCAAACTGGTGTCAAGTCAGCATGCTGTTTGTGAGGCTAACCTTGCGCCTAAGCTGATTACAACGCCAGAATATCAAGCTATTCAGGGGTATGCTTACCATTTAAATGCAGCAAAATTTGCATTATTATTGGCCGATAATGCGCAACAAAAATTTGGTGTAACGCATATTAAAGCCAATGTGGTTGACACTAAGTTGCACCTCGATGGCAGTATAGATGCTTTGATACTGGATACCTGTGGTGAGCAAAAGTTTGATTTTTATATCGACTGCAGTGGGTTTGAGTCTATTTTGCTAGCTAAAGCATTAAAGGTGCCTTTCGTCGATAAATCTCAGCAGTTATTTGTTAATAAAGCCGTTGTTGTTCAAGTGCCAACCGAATCAGATGCCATTATTCCGCCGTACACAAAAGCAACGGCCCATCAGGCCGGTTGGATTTGGGATATAGCCTTATCCTCCCGTCGAGGTGTTGGGTTGGTGTATTCAAATGCCCATCTTGAAGATGAGCAAGCGCAGCAAAAACTCAATCGATATTTACAAGGACGCTTAGATCAATACTCCTATCGCACGATCCCGATGAATGTAGGCTATCGAAAACAATTTTGGGCTAAAAATTGTGTCGCTTTAGGTTTGGCTCAAGGCTTTTTAGAGCCGATTGAAGCCACATCTATCATGCTAACTGATTTTGCTGCCGGGTATTTAGCTAATCGCTTTCCGACGAGCACAGAACAAATGGCTGCATTATCAGAACGATTTAATCAAACCATGACCTATGCGTGGGAGCGGGTTGTGGAGTTTGCTAAGATGCATTATTGTCTTTCGGATCGCACTGATTCAGACTTTTGGATTGAAAATAGAGATCCACAAACCATTCCAGAGGGATTGCAAAACAAACTTGCCTTGTGGAACGAATATGTCCCAATGAGTGAAGATTTATTTTCAAAATTTGAAGTGTTTAATGTTGAGAATTATCTCTATGTGCTTTACGGCATGAAGTATGCGACTAAAACGCCTCAAATTGGCGAACTATCGCTAACAGAAGGCAAAAAGCATGCAGATAGGATACAGCAGCGTGCAAATTTATTATGTCAGCAGCTGCCTTCCCATAGAGACTTGCTACAAAAAATCCATCAGTTCGGTTTACAAAAAGTATGATTTCAACCATTTTTGATGGTTATTTAAGCTATTGATGTTCAGTATCTTGAATAAGCCACGTTGCCACTTGAAAAAGCTGGATAACTTGGTAGTTTCAAGTACTAATTTTATTTTAAACACACATAACGTTTGCCAAGCGCCGTTATTACAGTGTTCACATTGAATGAGAAGCGCCTCAAGGAGCCAAGATGTCTAACCCAATTACTCTACTAGAACAAGCAAAGCATGGTGAACTTAAAATCACTGCAAGTGATTTTAACCATGTTGCAGAACAGCACATTGTGCCTGTAACTCTGCATGAAATTGCTCGTGCTGCGACTGAATACCCAATTGTATTCGTAAAAAACAGTGAGACTGGTGAGTTTCAATCAGTGGCTATGTTAGGTTTAAAGCCTGGACAAAATTTAAGTGTTAAAGATGGTAAGTGGTTAGGTTTATACATCCCAGCCGTGATCCGAGATTACCCATTAGGATTAGTGTTAAATCCTGAAGTAAAAGATAAAGTGTGGATTGGGATACGTGAAGAGGCTAAAGAAGTCAGTAAGACTGAAGGCCAAGCGTTATTTAATGGCGAGCAAGAAACCCCCTTTTTAGAAGCTCGTAAAAAAGCCCTGATCGCTCATTTCGAACAAGATCAAGCAACTCGCGGTATTCTTGGATTTTTAGCTGAAAAAGAGTTATTGATTAGTCAAACATTAACCGTTGATGTTGCTGGTGAGAAGCGCAATATCAATGGTCTATACCTAATTGATGAGCAAAAGTTGAATTCATTGTCTGATGAGGACTTCTTAGAGTTGAAAAAGCGTGGTTTACTTGGTCCTATATATGGTCACTTAAGCTCAATCAACCAAGTTAATCGTTTAGCACGTATGGAAGTATTAGGACGTTAATCGTTTTATACCCAAGTGATAAAAATGGCGCGATTAATGCGCCATTTTTATGCCTGTATATTTTGTTCTCATTGATAACGACAGTGCTAAGCCACCGCTATCATGACTAGGCCTGTAAGCATAATCCAAAGTGCAAAAAATATTTTTAGCTTGATCACCGAAAAAAATAATGCAATCCGTTTGGCAATTAATCCGCCTAATAATGCTCCAGGGCCCGCAAAAAGTAATACTTCAAAGTTAGCAACAGAATCAGCACTTAGCGTAATCGGTGTCGCAGACCACACAGTCATTGCGCTAACGACCACGCCTGTAGCAATGGCCAGTTTGGTGCAATATCCTCTTAGCATAAGATAGATAACGATTATCTCGCCAACGCCTACCGACAACCAGGCTGTAATTATTCCGCCCAAAAAACTGAGCCCACTAAGCATAATACAATCATTTACAGGTGAAGTTTTAAATGTGGTCAAAGAATGCGAACTGATGTTTTTAAGGCTATTTACAATAATAATTGCGCCTAGGGCGATAGAAAATACACTAAAACTGACATGTAAAGACACTGGCGCGCTAAGTGCTGCGTATTGGCTTATCCATAGGCCTGAAATAGAGAAAAGGGCGCAGCAGGCCACCAAAAGAGGAAAGCCTTGCCATGAATCATCTTGATGATGTTGTTTAAGGTAATAATGGCACCAAGTCATGGCCCCTGCCGTCATACCAAAGCATTGGATTAGAAATGAGGTGGTGATCGCTTCTGCAGGACTAAAACCTAAAGCAGAAAACGCCGGGATAAAAATAACGCCGCCACCAGCGCCTGTCGCGTTAGCAAATATGGCTCCGCAGACACCTAAAAACAAAAAGCCGCTATGACTTAAAAACAGTTGATCTATATTTGGGGTCGTCACTGCCCACTGCAGCCATAAACCAATCAAGCTTATTGCGGTGATAAAAATAATGGGATGTATTTTAGGTAAACGACGTTTTAGCTGCATATAACCTGAAAAAGCCAGAAGGTGAAGTTGAATTTATCCTATCAGTGCATTCACCACTTGTCATTGACGATGTTAATTCACTGTGACTTTTTATTGGGTGTTGATAATACTTGTAAGGTAATGATATTTAATAACTTTGTTTAAAATTAAGCTTGCGTTAATAAAATTATGTCAAAAAGATGTAGATCTCATTAAATAAATTAGGTAACTTAATAAATGACAGCGTTGTCATTGCTTGTGGGTAACGCTGTTATTTAAGGTCAACATGAAGAGGAAGAGGTCTCTGATTCATGCTTGATAGTGTTAGCTCGGTCGGGCGAGCGACATTATCTTTTTAATATACTTTTAGTCTCTCCCCAGAAACGAGTATAGGCTGGGTACATGTCTTAACAGATTTATGTCCCAGCTTTTTTTTTCCTTAAATTTAAAATTGAACATTTATCGAGCACTCATTTTATAAAGTGGCGTAATGAATAAACCAACAATGTAAAATTCTAAGGGTTGGACTCTAGATGAAGTATTAATTGGTTATCATATCAACAGACCACACTCAATAAGCCCTAATAAAAACAAGATATATAACGAGGACGCTATGAAAACGACTTGGGCGCTCAGTGCCATAATGATGTCATTAAGTTTGACAGCTTGCTCTCCATCACAATCTACAGTCTCAACTACCACTTCAGCCACAGCCAGCTGGCAGCAGAGTCATCTCGCCGAATTTGCAGATCAACTTATCGTTAAATATCGCTTAGTTTCAAATTTACCTGAAGAAGCATGTCCAGCTGATGCTAAAGCGGATGAGCGTTGCTTTATTGCTGAGATTGATTTCACGAGCCCAAAAGATATGTTGCATGGTGATTGGGAAATCTATTTTAGCCAGATGCGCCCAATTCAAACGGTACTGAATGACGAGTTTGTTATTGAGCGTGTTAAAGGCGATCTTCACCGTTTAACGCCAACGGATAAATTTAGTGGTTTTAAAGCGGGGCAGGTAAAAACAGTGCGTTTTCGTGGCGAATTATGGCAATTGTCTGAAACCGACTTTATGCCTAATTACTATATCGTTGCTAAAGATGCTAATGGAATTGAATTAGCACCACAGATCATCAGTAGCACGCGCGTTGAAATTGATGCTGACACGGGCATGGAAGTAAGGCCATATGTCGAAGCATTTGTTGATGCTAAAAGGCAGTATCAGCGCACTGATAAAGATAAATTAGTCTGGGCAAAATCGGGTGTTTTATTTGAACAAAATAAAGCTGTATCAGTTGCACCCGCATTAATCGAAAATTCTTTATTACCGACACCTCAAACTCAAGTTTTGTTAGAGAACGTCAAAGCGGTTTCTTTATCACAAGGCATCACCTTAGACACTCAAAGCTTTACTGATGCAAAGTTAAATGCTGATGACATTCAAGCGGCTTTAGCCCGTCTTGAACGCATCGGTGTGCCACAATCCGAAAATGGTGTGAAAGTCTCATTTGCAGCGTTATCGCCAGTTGATAACCTAAAAGCGGGATCATATCAGTTAACTGTTGCTGATTCGGGCATTGTGATAAAGGCAAGTGAACCCAGTGGTTTTAGCTACGCAATTGCCTCTATTACTTCGCTAGTTGATGTCAACGATTTAACCATTAATGCCATGAAAATTGATGACAGCCCACGTTATCAATACCGTGGTATGCATGTCGATGTGTCACGTAATTTCCATAGTAAACAGTTTTTGTTAGATCTGCTTGATCAAATGGCAGCCTACAAACTTAACAAATTACATTTACATATGGGTGATGACGAAGGCTGGCGTTTAGAGATAAATGGCTTACCTGAGTTGACCGATATTGGCAGCAAACGATGCCATGATATAACCGAATCAAGCTGTATTTTACCCCAGCTAGGCAGTGGCCCTTTTGTTGATACTAAAGTGAATGGTTACTATACCAAAGCTGATTATATTGACATTATTCAGTATGCGGATGCGCGCCAAATTCAGGTGATTCCGTCAATGGATATGCCTGGTCATTCACGTGCTGCAATCAAATCAATGGATGCACGTTACCGCAATCTTATGGCCAAGGGCGATGAGCAAGCAGCAAAAGAGTTCCTACTTACTGACCCTAATGATACTACCCAATATTCATCGGTTCAGTATTATGACGACAACACGCTTAACGTGTGTATGGAATCGACTTATCATTTTGTCGATAAAGTCATTACTGAAATTGCAGCCCTGCACACTCAAGCCGGACAGCCTTTAACGACTTACCATATTGGCGCTGACGAAACAGCGGGGGCATGGTTAGAGTCGCCTATTTGTCATGACTTTATTGCTAATAACCAATACGGCGTAACAGATATCAAGCTAGTTGGTCCTTACTTTATTGAACGCGTAGCTAATATGTTAGCTGAAAAAGGCATTCAACCGGCAGGTTGGAGCGACGGTATGAGCCATACTAATCCAGACAATATGCCGTCAAACTCGCAAAGTAATGTGTGGGATGTGGTGTCGCATAAAGGCTATCAACGTGCCCATCAGCAAGTTAACAATGGCTGGACAACGATTCTGTCAAATCCAGAAGTGCTTTATTTTGATTTCCCATATGAAGCCGATCCTAAAGAACACGGTTATTATTGGGCATCAAGGGGGTTAAATAGCAAACACATATTCAGCTTTATGCCAGGTAATTTACCAGCCAATGCTGAACAATGGCTAGATATTGAAGGCAATCCATTTGAAGCTGATGATCGTCCTCAAGTTGATGAAAATGGTAAACAAACCAGTGGGCCAATCGTTGCGGGTAAAACCTTTGATGGCATTCAGGGACAGCTGTGGAGCGAAACATTACGCAGCGATCAAACAGTTGAATACATGATTTATCCAAGGTTATTAATGCTAGCAGAAAGAGCATGGAACAAACCTGAATGGGAAGTTCCGTATCAATATGATGGCGCGGTATATAACCAATCAACTCAACACTTTAGTGTTCAAATGAGACAGCAGCAGGCTACTGATTGGCAAAAAATGGCTAACCATTTAGGCCATAAAGAGTTAGCTAAACTTGATAAAGCAGGTATTGAATATCGAGTGCCGACAGTGGGGGCCATTATTGATGATAAAGGCGTGTTAACCGCAAATATTGCTTTCCCTGGACTGCAAATTGAATACAAAGAGCAAGGTAAAGCGTGGCAGACTTACCTTAACCCTGTTGCAGTTGAAGGTCAGGTTGAAGTCCGTGCGATTACACCTGATGGTAAGCGAAAAGGGCGCACACTAGTTGTAAACTAGTTGTTGCCTTGAACACCTTAAAAGCCGTCAATAACTTAGTTATTGACGGCTTTTTTGTTTTACTGAGACAAGTTTTTAGAACGTAAATATGCCTCTAGGATGTTGTTTTTCAATGGTTAAGTTTTCATTTTAATTTTATGCGTTATTTTTGGATAAAAAATAAATGACAACGCTGTCATTTTGGGTGTAACATAGCCTTAACTTATTCATAGGCGCAAATACAATCAAAAAAATAGCGACCTTAAACTGAATACCGAGAGGAAAGTCATGGGTGAGAATCAGCTTAGCAATTCGCAGCTTTACATTGGCATCGATGGCGGTGGCAGTAAATGCCGTGCAACCATTTATACTCAAGACCATAAGCAAATAGGCACAGGTGTTTCAGGCCGAGCAAATCCATTACATGGTTTAGAACAAACTTTTCAATCAATTACTGAATCCACTCAGCTTGCTTTAGCCGACGCGGGTCTACCTGCTGAAGCATGTAGCCAACTTGTCGCCGGTTTGGGTCTTGCTGGTGTCAATGTTGGTCATTTTTACGATCAAATTTCAAATTGGCAGCACCCTTTCAAATCGATGTATTTAACAACCGATCTGCATACGGCTTGTATTGGGGCGCATAATGGTGCAGATGGTGCCGTCATTATTACGGGAACTGGTTCATGTGGATATGCACATGTTGGCCATCAAAGCATTAGTCTAGGTGGTCATGGTTTTGCATTAGGGGATAAAGGCAGTGGCGCATGGTTAGGGCTTAAAGCCGCTGAACATGCGTTGTTAGCACTTGACGGTTTCGCCTGTGAAACCGCATTAACCGATAAATTGCTTGCCTACTTTGAAGTTGATGATGCAATTGGTATCGTCGAAAACCTTGCAGGTAAATCATCGAGTGTTTATGCAAAACTTGCTCGCATTGTGTTAGCTACTGCGCACGAAGGCGATGAAGTAGCCATTGCTATCGTCAAAGAAGGTGCTGCTTATATCAGTGAGCTGGCAAGAAGATTATTTACCATTAACCCTAGTCGTTTTTCTATGATTGGTGGTCTAGCTGAGCCATTATTAACTTGGTTAGATGATGACGTTGCTATAAAAGTTTCCCCTTCACTATCGCCACCAGAGTTTGGTGCATGTTTGTTTGCTCAGCAGCAATATTCAGCAGAGTCAGTCGCCTAATTACATTAATGGTAAGTTTTCTAACTTACCATTTTTCGATTAACTTATTAGGCACTGCATACTTATAGTGTAGTAAGGGTGACAATGACAATGAAGACCATCATGGAATAAGCAGCTCACATTGCAGCAGATGAAATTGCTCTGCTGTTAAATACTTGTGTTAGCTGAAGTAATTGGAGCTCTTCCACAAGTATTGTGCCAAGCAGTCAAGCTTTTATATCAATGTAGCAGCAGTCGCTATCGCCCTAGGCATAAACCCTGACCCGCCAACAGGCTTGAAAAAATTGACTCAAACACTGTAACGTCAAAGAAATATTAAGAATTAAAACGAGAGTATTATGAAACAAATCCTGATTGTTGAGCGACTATTTGATGGTGAAGCATTTCATCAAAACATGGCAGTAACCATTGAAGCTGGCAAGATTACAGCGGTTACCGCAGCTGCAAACGTAGTTGATACCGACCCTAACATTGTTAATCATCTTGCTGGAACACTTGTGCCAGGATTTGTCGATGTGCAAGTTAATGGCGGTGGTGGCGCATTGTTTAACGACCTACCTAGCGTTGAATGTATTGAAACCATTGGTCGCGCCCACGCCCGCTTTGGAACAACGGGTTTTTTACCTACGTTAATTACCGACGATGTTTCAGTAATGGCTAAGGCTGCAGACGCTGTAGCTGAAGCGATTAAACATAATAAAGCCGGGGTATTAGGTGTACATTTTGAAGGCCCGCATTTAAGCGTTCCTAAAAAAGGTGTTCATCCACAGCAGTTTATTCGCAAAATCAGTGATGAAGAATTAGCTATCTTCAGTCGTCAAGATTTGGGGATTAAAGTGGTCACTTTAGCGCCAGAAAATGTCTCTACTCAGGTGATTAAGTCATTAGTAAAAGCTGGTGTGCGTGTATGCCTTGGCCATTCTAATGCCGACTATGACACTGTGGTAGCCGCATTAGATGCTGGCGCTAGCGGGTTTACTCATTTATTCAACGCTATGTCACCTCTAGGCTCTCGTGAGCCGGGTATGGTCGGCGCGGCACTTGAACATCAGGATTCATGGTGTGGTTTGATTGTTGATGGACACCATGTTCACAGCGCAGCCGCAAAAGTGGCAATTAATGCTAAACCGCGCGGGAAAATGATGTTAGTGACCGATGCCATGCCTCCCGTTGGTATGAGTGAAGACGCAAGTTTTGAATTATTTGGCATTAAAGTTGTGCGTCAGGGGGATCGTCTTAATGCCTCTACGGGTGAGTTAGCGGGTTGTGTGCTTGATATGGTTGGCGCGGTAAATAATAGCGTTACAATGTTAGGACTATCCCATGATGAAGCGCTGCGTATGGCATCAATGTATCCGGCGCAATTCCTTGGTTTAGAAAAATCCTTAGGGGTAGTGAAACCAGGATTTAAAGCTGATTTGGTACTGTTAAATAGCGCAAATCAAGTTAGCAGAACCTACATAGGTGGCAAAATAGTATTTGCAAAATAGGCTGCCAATTTAAGCCAGCAAATGTTCCAAAATATAATAACAATAGGGGCCGTAATGTCTGCCGAAGCCGCTGCAAACATAGAGTTAAAGCAAGATAAACCCAGTAAGCCAAGATTAATGTCACTCGATGCTTTACGTGGCTTTGACATGTTTTGGATTATTGGTGGGGAAGGGTTGTTTGCAGCTATGTTTGCTTTGACGGGGTGGGCTGGTTGGCAAATAGCCGCCGGACAAATGCTTCATAGTCAGTGGCATGGGTTCACATTGTATGATCTTATTTTTCCACTATTTATATTTCTTTCTGGTGTCGCATTAGGTTTATCTCCTAAACGATTAGATAAACTGCCGTTGCAACAGCGAATGCCTTTGTATCGTCATGCGTTTAAGCGTTTAGCATTATTGATTGGCTTGGGTGTGCTTTATAACCATGGTTGGGGGACGGGCGTTCCTGTTGATCCTGAACAAGTACGTTTTTCGAGTGTATTAGCGCGCATTGGATTTGCATGGTTCTTTGCAGCATTTTTGGTATGGCACACTTCATTACGCACTCAGATAATAACAACCATCGGCTTGTTAGTCGGTTATTCGTTGTTACTGTGCTTTATGCCGTTTCCTGGCGGTCAAGCAGGAATATTTACCATGGATGGCAGTATTAATGCTTACATTGATGGATTATTACGTCCAGGCATAGCCTATCAAAACAGACCATTAGATCCTGAAGGTGTGCTCTCAACTATTCCTGCAGTGGTCAATGCATTAATTGGTGTGTTTGTCGGTCAGTTTATTGTTAAACAACACCCCAAAGGGGATTGGGCAAAAGTATTGATTATGACGCTGAGTGGCCTTGTGTTATTGGCACTTGGCTGGTTATTAAATCCTATTATCCCTGTTAATAAAGACCTTTGGAGCAGTAGCTTTGTGTTGGTCACGTCTGGGTGGAGTTTACTCTTTTTAGCCTTATTTTATGCAGTGATTGATGTGCTTAAATGGCAAAAATGGGCTTTTGTATTCGTTGTCATTGGCACAAACGCCATCATCGTTTACTTAGGTTCGAGTTTAATCGACTGGCATTATATTACTCGCAGTATGTTTGGCGGCGTAATCCAAGCTTTTCCTGATTCAGCTCAACAACTTGTTAGTGTGATAGGTTTTATCACAGTGCAATGGCTAATATTATTATGGATGTATCGCCGTAAAATATTTATTCGAATTTAAATTAAAGACAGAGTTTTTTATGCTTTAGTTGTAAATGACAGCGTTGTCTTAGTGGTTGAATTGTTCTACTATCGAATAAGTTGGTCAATGTGACTCAATTCACATCATGGCCAAACAAACCGCAAAGACCCTATAAATAAAATAATGAGCAGGTTTATGGAAATGACAGCAACGAAAGAACAATCTAAAAGTAGCTTAGTACCGATGGCAATTGTCGCGGTTCTGTTTTTTATTCTCGGCTTTGCAACATGGCTGAATGGCTCTTTGATGCCATATCTTAAACAAATTCTTCAACTTACTCCTTTCCAAGCTTCACTCATCCTGTTTTCATTTTACATTGCAGTAACCTTTACCGCGTTACCATCCGCTTGGGTTATCCGCAAAGTTGGCTATAAAAATGGTATGGCGCTAGGCATGGGTATCATGATGATCGCAGGCCTGCTATTTATACCTGCTGCGCAAACCCAAATCTTTGTGTTGTTTTTATTGGCACAGCTAGTTATGGGTACAGGGCAAACGCTACTGCAAACCGCAGTAAATCCATATGTGGTTCGCTTAGGGCCTGAAGAGTCTGCCGCAGCCCGTGTTAGCGTGATGGGAATTTTGAATAAAGGTGCAGGTGTTATCGCGCCAATGGTGTTTACGGCATTGATTCTTGATAGCTTCAAAGACCGCGTAGGTACCGAGCTAACTCAAATTCAAATTGATGAAATGGCCAATAGCCTTATTTATCCATATCTTGGTATGGCTATCTTTATCGGTATCTTAGCTTTTGCAGTTAAAAAGTCTCCGTTACCAGAATTAGAAAAAGAGCAAGAAGAGCAGGGTTCTGAAAAGGGTCAAATTAAACAAGCTTTATCGCATCCTAATCTTGCACTAGGCGTAGTGGCGTTATTTGTATACGTTGCAGTTGAAGTGATTGCCGGTGACACCATTGGTACTTTTGCACTGACCTTAGGCGTTGAAAACTATGGTGTGATGACATCATACACCATGCTTTGTATGGTGCTTGGTTATACTCTCGGCATTATCTGCATTCCTCGCTTTATCTCACAACCAAATGCATTAATGGTGAGTGCGGTTTTAGGCTTATTATTAACTGCAGGTATTGTGTTTGGTGATAGCCAATCATACGTCATCGCTGACTTATTATTAGTTCCATTTGGTGGCGCACAGTTACCTGATACGCTATTGATGATTGCTTTCTTGGGTTTAGCGAATGCTATCGTATGGCCTGCTGTATGGCCTCTAGCCTTGTCTGGTATGGGCAAGTTAACCAGTACAGGCTCAGCGTTATTGATTATGGGCATTGCTGGCGGGGCGTTTGGCCCACTATTTTGGGGCTTAACCAGTTCAGCCACCTCGCTTGGTATGCAAGGCGGCTATATGGTGATGTTCCCATGTTATCTGTTTATATTATTTTATGCCGTAAAAGGGCATAAAATGAAAAGTTGGAAGTAAGCAATAAATTGAGCCTTAGTGCTTTAGCTTAACCAGCATCAATTACTTTATGAAAGCCGCTCACTGATTGTGAGCGGCTTTTTTGTTCTGAACGGCGTAATGTCAAGGAGGATAGGGATTATCGTGTTAAGCGCTCCTCATAGGTGTTTATTTGTAGGTGTTAATTTGGCTGTGAATGGTGGTAGCCATTACCTCAACGTCGGTGTGGGATATTAAATACATATCAACCTGTTTCTTGCGCCACTAACCGTGTTGAATTTACTTGCAATAGTTAAGACCTTGATGAGGTAATTCTGCTCGTTATCAGTACACCACTCATGTTTTGCTTTAAAAGATTGAATATCAATAAAATACTGTTTGCTTATCCCTAAGCCTAAGCCTAAGCCTGAGTCTAAGCCTGAATCGAGGCTAACTTCATTACCACTGAAATTATTGAGTATCCTCAAACTTGTGCATGATTTATTGTTGTTGGTGCTGATAGTGATCTTTTAATCGTAAGGGTGAGTTAACCCATTCGAGCAGTTTATTAACGGTTAAAACTGAGCTGTTTAATGTGGGGAATATTAGAAATATAGACAAATTGCAGATACAAAAAAGCCACTCATTGAGTGGCTTTTTTGTTTTTTATGGTGCCGGCACCAAGAGTCGAACTCGGGACCTACTGATTACAAGTCAGTTGCTCTACCAACTGAGCTATGCCGGCTAAATTGTGGTGCCCGAACCCGGAATCGAACCAGGGACACGAGGATTTTCAATCCTCTGCTCTACCGACTGAGCTATTCGGGCAACTAAACTAAGTGTTAGTTATCTACTTCAGATTCAATTGGCTTACTGTGTAATGCCTGTCTCGTCTGGAGTGCGCACATAATATAGGGATGGTTTTTATCGTGCAAGTAGTTTTTAAAAACTTTTTACTCGTTCGCTCACATTCTAGCCACGATGACGTTTTTTTAGCTGAGTCGATGGTTTTTAGAACAATAAAGTGTATTTTTTAAACCAAAGGAGTCTTTAAAGTCCCGTATGAAGCTGTAGTAAGAGTATAAATACTCAATACTTCTATTTTTTAGAAAGATATTGGCTATTTTTACGGATTTATCTTTACTAAATAGTAAGTAAACTGTTTCACATGGTGTTAATGCATCAAAAGTCAAATTAAAGGGGTAGTCATGTTTAACAATAGTCCTGCTGGATATGGGTTAATCACCATTTTCATTCATTGGATATCAGCAGTAACCGTTATAGGTTTGTTTGCGCTTGGTTTTTGGATGGTTGATTTAACCTATTACAGCAGCTGGTATAAAACAGCACCCGATATTCATAAAAGTGTCGGGATCCTATTGTTGCTTATAACCATACTCAGAGTGTTATGGCGGTTTATTGCAATAAAGCCGGCAGCCGTTGCAACGCACAAGCAGTGGGAGCAACAAAGTGCTCATTGGGCTCATCGCATTATTTATCTTTTGATGCTGTCCATTATGGTTTCTGGCATTTTAATTTCTACTGCAGATGGTCGAGCAATTTGGGTATTTAATTGGTTTCAATTTCCTGCAGTGGGTGAATTGTTTGATGATCAAGCCGACCTTGCGGGTTTATTTCATCAATATGCAGCATATAGTTTGATAGGTTTGGTGATCATCCATGCCGCAGGTGCGTTAAAGCATCATTTTATAGACAAAGATTCAACCTTAATCCGTATGTTACGTATTAAGCGTTAATTGGCAGAGACGTTTAATCTGTTAACAAGCAAATATTAATCTGCTTGATTATATCGGTTACGCTCAGTCACACATAAACAGTTATCTCAATACATAAAGTCATTAACCTATAGGAAGGATTAACAATGAAAAAACACTTAATAGCAGCCGTAATGAGCTCTGCCATGTTAGCGCCAATGTTTGTTGCCAATACCGTAAACGCAGCAGACTATGTTATCGACACCCAAGGTGCTCATGCGTTTATCCAATTTAAAGTAAGCCATTTAGGCTATAGCTTTGTTATGGGACGCTTTAATGACTTTAGCGGTGACTTTAGCTTTGATGCCAGCAAAGTTGAACAGGCGAGTATAAATGTTGATATCAACACCGACAGCGTTGATTCTAACCATGCTGAACGTGACAAGCATTTACGTAGCCCTGATTTTTTAAATACGGCAAAATTTCCAAAAGCGAGCTTTAAATCAACTTCGGTACAAGATAAAGGTGATGGTAAGTTTGTTGTTAATGGCGATTTTACTTTTAACGGAGTCACTAAACCGTTGGCGATTGATGCTGTAATGATAGGTGAAGGCGATGATCCTTGGGGCGGATACCGCGCAGGCTTTACCGGTACAACCACTTTTAAAATGAAAGACTACGGGATGAAAATGGATTTAGGCCCTGCTTCAGCGAATGTTGAGCTTGAGTTGGTTGTTGAAGGGATTAAAAAATAGCTCGCGATTGATTTAACTCGGGAATAAGTCATTTGCATTATTTAACCTGAACTCTGGATAAGAGATTAGCTAAATGTATGAAATTAAATAACATATATCTAACCCATGTATTTTAGAGAGATATTTTTTCTTAGAACAAGGCAAATTTGTGCGTCAATAGCTGGCCTATTGCAAACAAAGTTAACACAGTTTTCAGTAAAAAATAGCCTCTAGAAAGCAAGTTGTTATCCAGAGTTCAGGTTATTTAGCTTATTAACCGATGATATTAACAAAAAACCGCCATTATCATTAATGGCGGTTTTTGTTATGGGTATTTTGAGTGGATAAGGCCATAAACTTTCGTGTTAACTCAACATCGTTTGAGCTCAATCTAAGTCTGCCTTATCATCCCAAGCTGAGGTTATTTAATCAGTTGAATTTTACCGAAAACATCAGCTGTTTTATAACCTAAATTTTTGTCACCATTGATTGGGATTATGCTATGCGAACCGACAAAACTTTCACGTTCGGCTGAACCATCGTTATCACAATAGGCCAGCATAAATCCGATAATATCACCAAGCTGCAAGGTGACGGCTAATGCCTGTAACTTATCATCTGCCGCGAGTTTGTCATTGTAAGAGTCAGGAAAAACATTAATGGCAAGCTCCCAATAGATAACCTCAGGATGGTCCGTATCTCGCTGCCAGCGGCTATAAACGTGTTGGTTAAAGGTTTGCGCCTGTTGAGATGAATTGAAGTCGGCAACTTGATTGTCTAGTGCAACATGATAAGCAAATGCATTGTGATTAAATTGATGCTCGCCGCCAGACGCATCCTGGTCAATAAATAACTCAAGACAATCATCATCCCAATATAACTTGGTCGGATCGGCAGTTTTATCGAACAAAACATTGTCAACAATTTCAGCCAGTAGATACAGTTTATCTTCACGCCACAATAATTTATAACGTCCACTAAAGTCACCCAATACTGGTTTTACACCAAGAATAAGCTGATCGATTGCTAACCAAGGGGCGTTGTCCCACAAACTCTCTGGTTTGCCATCGATATTAACTGGTGTATCAGCATATTTTACTTCGATAGGATGATTTTTTGTGGCAGAGGGCGTTTCGGCAAATGTCTGAAAACTGCATAAGGTCATTGTTAAATAACCCAGCTTGAATAGAGTCTTATTTAAATTAGGTAGGCTAAACATGCGGTTCCTTATACTAGTGAGTTACTTAAGGCGGGTGCAAGTCTAAGCGACTAAAATTGAATGATCTTAACCCGAGTTTTTAAGCTTGCCTTGTCTATCACCACTATGAAGGATAAAAAAGGATAAGCGAAACACTTATCCTTTAATTGTCACTTAGGCTTTTATGCTAAATGAGATGATTAATCTTCTGAAGGAGGAACATAGCCTTCAATTTCTACATCTTTGCCTTCAAATAAAAAGTTAGTCATTTGTTCTTCAAGAAATTGACGATCTTCAACATTCATCATGTTAAGTTTTTTCTCGTTGATAAGCATGGTTTGCTTTTTTTGCCACAACCCCCATGCTTCTTTGCTGATATTGTCAAAAATACGTTTACCTAAGGCACCTGGGTAAAGTTGGAAGTCTAAGCCGTCAGCTGATTTATTTAAATGAACGCATTCTACAGTGCGAGACATGTTTACTCCTTAACGTGTATTGGGGCAGCGACATTATCGGGGTGTTTAGCTAATTCAGCAGCAAGATTGGCTAAAATCTTTTCAGTTGCTGCGGCTAAACCGACTTTGGCTGGATGGATGATGTTATACCAGAGTGGTGGCGTTTGTTCCATCACCCCATTAATATCCGCTGTTGAAAAGCATAATTCTTGATGTTCGACGACGACTAAAATAGGGGTAATATCTAAGTGAAAATGACTAAAAGTATGCCTAAATCCGACTAAGTCGATAGCAGATTTAATTAACTGGTGCTTTTGGGCATAGTGTTCAATAGATGCTTGATCATCAAATTGTGGGAAACACCATAATCCCCCCCATATTCCTGCGGGTGGACGTTGAATTAATTGCACTTGTCCTTGATGCAGCATCACAAGCATCCAGGCTTGCTTTGTTGGGATGGTTTTTTTCGGCTTTTTACCTGGATACAGATGTTGGTTACCGCTTAGCTGGGCTTGGCAATCAATTGCCACAGGACAGTTTGAACATTGTGGTTTACTACGACTGCAAATACTGGCACCTAAATCCATCATGGCTTGATTGTATTTTTGTACCTCTTTTATAGGGGTTAACTTATCGGTTAAATCCCATAAAGTTTGCTCAACGTTTTTTTGTCCTGGCCAGCCATCAATGGCACCATGGCGGGCAAGCACTCGCTTTACGTTACCATCTAAAATTGGGTGGTGTTGCCCAAGAGATAAAGATAACACCGCACCAGCCGTTGATCGCCCAATGCCTGATAAGGCTAATACCTGTTCAAACTCGGTTGGGAAAACACCGGCAAATTCATCTCGGATATGAATTGCTGCTTTATGAAGGTTACGTGCTCTGGCGTAATAACCTAGCCCAGTCCAAAGATGCAGTACTTCATCTTGGTCAGCATTAGCCAAATCAACAACCGTTGGAAACCGTGCCATAAATTTTTGGTAATAAGGGATAACAGTTGCAACTTGGGTTTGTTGCAACATGATCTCAGAAACCCATACGCTATATGGGGTTTTATCTATTTGCCACGGCAGCTTTTTACGCCCGTGAATGTCATACCAAGCGATGATTCGCTCAGCGAAAGAGGATACTTTTTTCATCGTCGCAGTGTAGCGATAGGCAATTAATCAAACAAGGTTTATATAAACAATTGTTAGCAGATTAGGTATACTACGGGGCTGAAATAAAATTTTAAGATTAACTATTACAAATAGAGTCGTTTTTTAAACGCATAATTGTAATAAAGAGGCGAAAATGAGCGACGTTACCACAGCTGAATTTAATGAAGAAGGTAAGTACCTTCGTAAAATCAGAAGCTTTGTATTACGTGAAGGCCGTTTAACGAAAGGGCAATCACAAGCTATTGAATCACACTGGCCAACAATGGGACTTGATTATAGTCCTGAAGCTTTGGATTTAACTCAGGTATTTGGCCGCGAAGCCGACACGGTTTTAGAGATCGGTTTCGGTATGGGCGCATCTTTAGTGCAAATGGCGAAAGCGGCTCCTGAGCTAAACTACATTGGCATTGAAGTGCATAAGCCTGGAGTAGGAGCGTGTTTGGCTGATGCTGGTGAAGCCCAAGTCACTAACTTGCGTGTTTATCATCATGATGCAATGGAAGTGTTAGAGCACAGTATTGCCGACGGCTCTTTGGCTCGTGTGCAGTTGTTTTTCCCCGATCCTTGGCATAAAAAACGTCACCACAAGCGTCGTATTGTTCAGCCAGAATTTGTCCAGCTTATTCGCCGTAAACTGAAAGTAGGTGGCGTATTCCATATGGCGACAGACTGGGAAAATTACAGCGAACATATGCTAGAAGTGATGCAAGCTGCCCCTGGTTATAAAAACCAATCAGCAACAGGCACAGTGGTAGAAAGACCCGATCACCGTCCTTTGACAAAATTTGAAGCCCGTGGCCATCGCTTAGGCCATGGTGTTTGGGATATAATGTTCGAACGTATTGATTAATAACGTCTATTAGGAGAAAAATCATGGCAAAGAATCGTAGCCGTCGTTTACGTAAAAAGTTACGTGTTGATGAGTTCCAAGAGTTCGGTTTTGACATCCAGTGGACGTTTGAAGAGTCTGTGTCAGAACAGGATATTGATAGTTTAGTTGATCAGTTTATCGATGAAGTGATTGAACCTCGTCAATTAGGTTTTCATGGCGGTGGTCATAAAGAATGGCAAGGTATTATCGCCACACAGCACATTGGTAAATGTACCGATGAAGATATCGCAGCAGTTACCGGTTTTTGGCAAGGCAAACCAGTTAAAGAAGTGGAAGCGTCTACTTTATATGATATCTGGTGGGGCTAATTGCTAAACCAAGCGTTACTACAACAAGCGGTCGACAGTGTCAGGCCGCTTTTAGGTAAAGGTAAAGTTGCCGACTACATCCCAGCTTTAGCGAATGTTGATAACACTAAGCTTGCCATTGCTGTTACAACCGTTGACGGGCAAACAATCGGTGCTGGTGATTATCTTGAGCCTTTCTCTATTCAATCTATTTCTAAAGTCTTTAGCCTTACACTGGCACTGAATCTTTATCGTGAAGATGAAATTTGGAGTCGCGTAGGTAAAGAACCTTCAGGTCATTCATTTAACTCTCTGGTACAAGTTGAGTTAGAACGCGGTAAGCCTAGAAACCCTTTTATAAATGCAGGTGCCTTGGTGATCGCTGATTTATTGCAGGCCCGAAGCGGTGCGCCAAAACAGCGCATGTTAGAGGTAGTGCGTAAACTCAGTATGAACCCGACGATTGCATACGACAAAGTGGTTGCTGATTCTGAGTTTGCTTTTAGTGCGCGTAATGCTGCAATCGCCTATTTAATGAAGTCATTTGGCAATTTTGATGGCGTCGTTGAAACGGTACTGAAAAATTATTTTCATTATTGCGCCTTACGAATGAACTGTGCTGATTTATCTAAGTCGATGCTGTATCTGGCAAACCGTGGTAAAACCTTAACCGGCGAGCAACTAGTCACTCCTGTCCAAACTCGTCAGTTAAACGCGTTATTGGCAACATCAGGTTTGTATGATGGTGCGGGTGAATTTGCTTATCGAGTGGGTATGCCGGGCAAAAGTGGTGTTGGCGGCGGTATTATTGCGGTGATCCCTGGCGATATGTCAGTGTGTGTCTGGTCGCCAGAATTAGATACTAATGGGAATTCATTGGCAGGCACCGCTATGTTAGAGCATCTTTGCCAGCAATTAGGACGTTCAATTTTCTAACGTTTTTATCCAGATAATCCTCTTACGTCGTTAACTTAATTAACCATTGATTAAAATGCCTAATAAGTAGCTTATTTGGCGATTTCAGCGTGGGAGTTTTTTGGTTTTAATATATCGCTTTATTGTTAAGTTAATGAATTTTAGTTTATTTTTGTTTTTGGCATGTTTGGTGCATTGTTTAATGCAGAGTTTAGTGCAAATAGTATATTTAATATTAACGCTCTGTGTTCAAAATGACAAAACCAGGGTTTAAGTTACAGAGTAAATAGTTGGCTTGTTTTTTTTAAACCACTATTTTGCGGTTATCAGTTAAACGTGATTATCATTTTAAAAAGGATTTACCTAATGGCTAACAACAATAAAGCAACCACATCACATTCAACCAGCACAATTCAATCACCTTTACTCGGGCAAAAGTTACTTACGGGGATAGCCTTATCAGGTTTGATTTTTACAGCCAGTGCATTTACTCCGGCCATGGCAAAAATGTCTTTGAATGATCAAAACTGCAATGTCACCTTAAACTACGATGTTACTGTCGAGCCAAAATCTTTAAAGGTAAGTGAAAAGGGCGCTGAAAAATACCGTGTTGAAGTGGGGCAGCTATTCGTTGAGGGTAAAGCCGTTAATTTAAACGCTAAACAGCAAAAACTACTGACTCAATATTCTGATGAAGTTTCTCGCCAAGTGCCTGAGGTTATAGATTTAGTCGGTGAGGTTGTCAACGTGGCAACACAAGCCGTCAGTATGGCGCTTACGCCGTTGTTAGGTGACGCAGCAGGTAGCCAAATTGATAAGTTAATGGCAGGCATTGAAAAGCGTGTAGACACCATGGCATATCAACATGGCGATAAATTTTTTATTGGTTCAACCGATGCTTCATTAGAAGAAACCTTTAATGATGAGTTTGAACAGGAAATGGAAAATATTATTTCAAATTCAATTGGCAGCTTGATGATGAGCATGGGTAGTCAGATTATGTCTGCGGAAGGCGGGTCATTTGAAGAAAAAATGAATACATTTGCCACTAAAATGGAGAATGTAGGTAAAGACATTGAAACCCAGATGGAATCACAATCTCAGGCGCTAGAAGCGAGAGCGAATAAAGTGTGTGGTGATTTTGAACAGTTAATGGTGTTAGAAAACCAGCTTAGAAAAGAAATCCCTCAATTAGCGCCATATCCGCTTGCTGTTATGCAAGATCAACCTTTGGCTGAATAAGTTAACCATATGCTTAGTTAACCATAGGCTTATTTAACCATAGGCTTATATTGTTAACAGCGGTTTAGCGGCACATTTTTATCCTAGTATTGTTCGTTTTATGCTTGTCACCTGACCTTCCCCTGCATGTTTAATCGTGCAGGGGCTTTTTGTTTTTAACATCCCCAGCTGTTCACCTCGCGTTGTTTAATGCCAAGTTTGTTCTGATAAAAAAATTGACAATTATAATTATAGAGCAATAGGATAGTTTTTTGTTATACTCATAAAAATTATAAGAAAAATGCACGTTATCTCAAATTTTGTTAGTTTTTCGGATAATTGGCGTAACTTTACCGCTCAACCTAGCTGTTTTTTAGTAAAAATAAAGAACTAGCCAGTTGATTACCCTGTGATATGACATTCACAGGCAATATGGTCAGTAAAGAAATTGCCGAAAATCGTTTTCAATGTCGTAAACAGCTTAAGGCGACTTTCATGTTAGAACTTTTAGAACCTATTGCAATTTTTACCCATGTCGCACGCGCAGGAAGTTTCAGTGCCGCGGCTAGACGTCTTGGTATTTCCAAGTCGAAAGTGAGTACTCAGGTTGCTGATTTAGAGCATAAACTGGGTGTTCAACTTATTCAGCGAACGACACGTAGCTTAAGTTTGACTGAAGCAGGAAACTTACTTTATTTGCAGGGTGAGGAGTTACTGCGTGATGCTGAACAAGCCGTAGCCAGTGTACATAATTTAAATGATGCCACCCGTGGAGTATTGAAGGTTGGTATTTCACAATCGTTTGGTACCATGCATATCATTCCTGCTCTACCTGAGTTTATGGCAAAACATCCAGAGCTAGAGTTACAGGTTAGTTTACTTGATCACAAAGTCGATGTTGTCAGTGAAGGGTTAGACCTTCTGTTAACCATGTCAGAGCAACTGCCATTAGGGATGGTTGCTCGTCCGCTGATGAAGTGTCAGTTCTTGCTAGCGGCATCGCCGAAATACATTGCCAAGCATGGCAATATTTCACGCCCAGAACAACTTGTTGATCACAACTGTTTGGTCTATCAGGGTGAATGGCATGAACACAGCATGTGGCAGTTCAAAAAAGGCGAAGATTACTGTGAGATTGGTGTATCAGGTAATTTCCGTGTAGATAATGCGCCAGCGTTAAAGTCTGCAGCAGTAAGTGGTCTAGGTATTGCTTATCTTGCCAGCTACTTGATGGAAGATGAAATTGAAAATGGCACATTAGTACCATTGTTACCCGATTGGCAGTTAACCAATAACTTGCCATTACAGGCTGTTTACCCTCGTCGTAAACATCTTGCTCCCAAGGTAAGTGCCTTTATTGACTTCATTAAAGGTCACATTGGTACATCGCCATACTGGGATACAAAATTCGAACACTTGTATAAATTGCGTAAGTAATTTTAAAAACATTGTTTTACAAATAAAACAAAACCGCAACCTAGTGTGCGGTTTTTTGTTTTTCATTTTGAATCAATTGCTTACCCTTGTTGTTTAGTAGGTTTCTCTAAAGTAGTTATCAATGACTTAGGCTAGCTTGAAATTACATGTGTTGCAGTTCGTTCTTATTTGAATACAATAGGTATCAGTTGATTCGAGATGATTTGACCAAAGCATGTTACTGAGAAATGACCCCTTTTCAATAATGTGTACAAATCCGCTAACAAGCAAATTTTGAGTCACGGCTGGTATTGAATTGCAAACTAAAACAATGTCAGCTTTGAAACCATCATCCTAGTTTAATTGGTTTACCCCGGACTTTGTCTGGGGTTATTTTTTTCTACCGACTCCCGACTACCGACTACCGACTACCGACTACCGACTACCGACTCCCGACTACCGACTACCGACTACCGACTACCGACTACCGACTACCGACTCCCGACTCCCGACTACCGACTATCGACTCCCGACTATCGACTACCGACTATCGACTATCGACTATCGACTACCGACTACTGACTCCCGACTCCCGACTATCGACTACACCAGCTAACAACGACCGTCTATGATTTACTCTCAACGACTGTAATTCTTTTGACTTAGTGCTTGAGCAGCATCAACCAATAAATACCTTTAAGATTTTGTGATGTTTTCCTTTATTGAGGCGATAACATAAAGGCATATTTAAAATCTAATGGGCTGATTTTATTAGGCTGTATACACAAAAGGTGGCGCTGTAACTTTGTGCTATCAATCATTTCGTATTTTATATTGACTGATTTTTACTTTAGCCAATCAAAAACAGAAACCCGAAGGTTTCTGTTTTTAATGTGCAATCAGATCCGTTTATTTAACCGATTTAACCCATTGGTTAACTTTGGTTTCTAAAACGTCTAGCGGCAATGGGCCATTTTTTAATATCAGCGTATGGAAATCGCGAATATCAAATTTATCACCTAGTTGTTTTTTAGCATGTTCACGTAACTCAAGAATTTTAATCATACCAATTTTATAAGCGGTTGCTTGTGATGGCATAACGATATGACGTTCTACCATTTTGATTGCATCAGACTCAGCGTTAGGGGTATTTTCTACGTAGTAGGCGATACCCTGTTCTCGGGTCCACTTTTTAGTGTGGATCCCTGTGTCGACCACTAAACGGCAAGCACGCCATAACTCCATAGCAAGACGGCCAAAATCTGAGTAAGGGTCTGCATATAAGCCCATTTCCTTAGGGAAGTATTCGGTATATAACCCCCAGCCTTCTACATAGGCCGTGTAACCACCAAACTTACGGAACTGAGGAAGCCCCTCTAATTCCTGTGCGATAGCAATTTGCATATGGTGACCAGGAATGCCTTCATGGTAAGCCAGTGCTTCCATTTGATATTTTGGCATCGCATTCATTTCATACAGGTTTGCATAGTAAGTGCCTGGGCGTGAACCATCTGGCGCAGGTTGATCATAAAATGCTTTTCCTGCAGATTGTTCACGGAATGCTTCAACCGGACGGACCACAAGTTTCGCCTTAGGTTTAATTTTAAAGACTTCGTCTAAACGCGATTCCATATTATCAATTAACGCTTTTGCTTCGGTAATATATGCATCACGGCCAGCTTGGGTATCAGGATAGTAGAATTGTTTGTCATCACGCATGAATGCGAAAAAGGCTTGTAAATCACCTTTAAAGCCGACTTTTTTCATAATGTCGCGCATTTCGTCATGAATACGAGCGACTTCTGATAAACCTAAATCATGAATTTGATCTGAGGTCATATTAGTCGTAGTTGTGCGAGCTAAGGCATTGTTGAAGTAAGCTTCACCGTCAGGAAACTTCCAAGCTCCATCACGGGTATCAGCTTTAGTTTCTAACTCAGTAACGTAGCTAATTAGGCTTTGATAACCTGGTTCAACATGTTTGATTAATGCTGATTTTGCATCGGCTAATAAGATGTTTTTCTCATCGTCAGTTATCGATAATTTAGCCACTTTACGCTTAAAGTCAGCCCATAAAGCGCTGTCTTTGTCGCTGTTATCAAATGGGGCGCCAGTGATGATATTTTTACTGTCTGAAATAACGTATGGAAATACAAATTTGGGGGCAATAATGTTTTTATTGGCGCGAACAGTTAATTCAACTTCAAGCTGTTTAAGCAAAGGTTGAATGCCAGCTAAGCGGCTAATGTAAGCTTTAGCATCACTTAAGTCGGTAATCTGATGTTGGTTAATTAAAAATGATGGCACCATTGAATGCAGACCATACATTTGGTTAATGGGGTAAGTATGATAACGCCATTTATCATCGGCAATGCGCTGCTCAAAACTGGCTTTTAACAGTTCATAACTGAGGGTGGTTTGCTCATCAAGTTGACTGACATCTATGGTCAATAACTTGGCCAACTGGGTTTTAGTTAACGCTAAATCAGCATCTAAACCGGCATCTGAAATGTCATTCCACTTGTCATAGTCTTGTTTTATGCCTAAGTATGTTTGGTTAATAGGATTAGCCATAACGCTTTGCATAAAAAATTCGTCAAATAACACATTGGCTTTTTGTGAGGCTGTTTGGGGGGCGCTAACCGTTTTAACGCTTTCTTGAGCACTAGAAACCTGATTAGAATGAGCGTAAACCGCACCGCTTAATAAGCTAGAAAGGGTTAACGCAATTATGGTTGTTTTTGTTTTTATCAGCATCACACGCATCCAATAGTATTTTTAAAGCCGCTATCCTAATAAAGCTTGGGGCAAAAGTATAAAAGGAAGTGTTAGTAAGTGTTTCGGTGTTGTAATAAAAATGAGTGAGTTCTGATACATAGCGTTATATCAAATTTTTACCATGGCTAAATGACACTCTTCCACTGTGATATTGAGTCTGTGTTAAAGCTGCATTTTTGCTGAGTCTCGCGGGAGTTTTTATAAAAGAAGTCGTGGTCAGTTTGGTAGGTATTCGATGGGTTTATCTATTTGAAACGAATGAGCCGAGTCTATGCTATTTACTTGTATCACCTTGCTAATAGGACACAGTCGCAAACATCAGAACATCGCCCCGAGTTAACTGCGGGGCAATGATAAAATCGCTTAAATAAACTGCGACAACAGGTCGTTAACAAACATGTGCCCTTTAGGTGTCAAGTGCCAATGAGTATCCGTTTCGGTCACTAACCCACGTGCAATCGACTTATCCATTCCCTCTTTGACGACGGCAGCTTTCTGACCAGTACGCAACTCAAATTCAGTTTTAGGGATTGGCGTCATTAGGCGTAAGCGATTCATTAAATACTCTAACGGTCTGTCTTGCGCAATCACCTCTGTTGTTTCAAAGGTGTAATCACTGGCCGCTAAATAGCCTTTTGGATGTTTAATTTTTACTGTGCGGATGATGTTGTCTGTTTCTGGTAAGGTGATTTTGCCGTGAGCTCCGCAACCTATGCCAAGGTAATCACCAAACTGCCAATAGTTTAGATTGTGTCTGCATTGAAACCCTGGTTTGGCGTAGGCAGAAATCTCGTACTGTTCATAACCTAACTCGGCTAACTTTTTTTGTCCTTGCTCGTAAATATGCCATAGGTTCTCATCATCCGGTAATTGCGGTGGCTTAGAGTGAAATAGCGTATTAGGCTCAATGGTCAGTTGATACCAAGATAAATGCGGTGGCTGCAATGCCGCTGCCGTGTCGATATCATGCATTGCCTCATCAAAACTTTGATTTGGTAAACCGTGCATTAAATCCAAGTTAAAACTTAAATATTGCGCCTGTTTGGCTTTTTTTGCCGCAGTTTTTGCTTCATCTTGATCGTGGATGCGTCCTAAAAGATTAAGTTTCTCTCTTGAAAAACTTTGTACGCCAATCGAAAGACGGGTCACGCCCGCTGCACGATAGGCCGCAAAATCGTCATGTTCCAGTGTGCCAGGGTTGGCCTCCATGGTGATTTCAATATTGTTTTCAAAAGGGATCAAGGCTTCAACACCATTGAGTAAGCGCTGAATTTGACTCGCATCAAATAAAGATGGCGTACCGCCACCAATAAATATGGTGTGTATCGGCCTTTGTTGAACGTAGGCTAAATCGTTTTTAAGGTCAGCCAGTAACGCATCAACATAGGCTTGTTGAGGTAATTCACCATTTTGACCATGGGAATTAAAATCACAATAAGGGCATTTTTGCACGCACCACGGAATATGGATGTACAAGCTTAGTGGTGGTAATGACAACATGGATAAATCACCTTGTAATGAATGGCGTGCGCTATGGTGTAACATTAACCTTGAATAATGCCTTTGGCTTTCATGGCATCAACTAACAGCTCGAGTGCTTTTCCGCGATGGCTGTGGGCATTTTTTTCATCACTGGTTAATTCAGCCGCGGTTTTATCAAAACCCTGGGGAATAAAAATAGGATCATAGCCATGACCTTGCTCACCTTGTGGAGCAAGTGCAATTGCACCTTCCCAGGCCGCCTGACAAATAATAGGTGTTGGGTCTTTCGCATGACGCATATACACTAAAACACATTGAAATCGCGCCGCACGGTGTGGCTTTGATGTCATTTCAGCTAACAGTTTTTGATAATTGCTAAGCTCGGTCGCGTCCGCACCAGAATATCGAGCAGAGTAAATACCAGGCTCACCGTCTAATGCATCGACTTCAATGCCAGAATCATCTGCAATTGCCGGCTTTCCGGTAACACTTGCCGCATGGCGAGCTTTAATAATGGCATTTTCAACAAATGTGGTGCCAGTTTCTGCTACTTCGGGTACGTCAAATTGGCTCTGTGCAAGCACCTGAATATTAAATTTAGCGAGCATCTGGTCAAACTCATTGAGTTTGCCTTTGTTACCACTGGCTAAGACAATTTGCTGTGAAAGTGAGGTTTGCATGAAACGGCCTTAAATCATCATTTATAATGGCAGGCATTATACCCTATGCACGGGGTAAAAGAAGGGTGGCTAAAGCGGATTATCAAGCGGATTATCAAGTGGTCTGGGCGTTGTTAAGTTTCAGCGCATATTCAAGGATGAAATACGCGCTGACACTTAGCAAATGTGGTTACTGCTCGATCAGTTAGTCGACATAAAATTTCTGTTTAAACTTTAATGCGGTATTAAGTTTATTGCCATGCTTAACAGCAATTGTGAAATTGATTTCTTGATCATCACGATAGGGCACCTGTGCGATATAGTAGATTGCATCTCCTTCACGTATTTCTTTAAAATTTAAATCCATACGGGCATCTAATAAGTTATTCGCAATACCAGAAATTTCGACCGCCACCGCAGGATTGCCTTGCTGGCTTGTGTCTAACACTGTGATATTAATAATGCCATTATATTGGCTACGTTCAATACCGTAGGTTTTGGCTATAGCAGGAGTAATAAAGGTGCTGCCAAGCGCCATGTAGTGGATATCATAATTGCCAACTTGTTGCTTTTGCTCAGCAACAGCACTGGTGATAAACAGCATTAAGCTTGTCATTAACGCCAGCGAAAGTATGTTACGTAACATATTTATGTCCTTTTAAACGTTATATAAAAAAGGCAGACTGCAATGAGTCTGCCTTTGGGGATATTTTAAGCTTAGATGTTCGCCCAGAATGGAATGTACTGTGAGAATAAAATATTGATGAAGTTCATGGCGATAAACAACACTAAAACAGATAAATCTAATCCACCAATAGCAGGAATAATGCGACGGATAGGTGCAAGAATTGGCTCGGTTAACTGAGTCATAATCATGACTACTGGGTTATAACCTTGATTGAACCAGCTGAGAACTGCGCGGATTAACAACATCCAAAACAGTAGCACGCCCGCATTTTTGATCACCGCAACAACTGAGAACAATAATAAAATACCAATATCAATACCCGCGCCAGCAATAAGAGTAAGCACTAACATTTTTGCCAGTACCACTAAAAATGCCAGAACCACTGATGCGGTATCTATGCTACCCATAGACGGTAGTATTCTACGCATAGGGGCGACAATCGGTTGGGTCGCTTTCACCACAAACTGGCTAAACGGATTATAAAAGTCAGCGCGAACTAACTGTAGCCAAAAGCGTAGAATGACTACCATCAAATATAAATCAAATACTGTGCTAACTAAAAAACTCATCGCATTCATGATATTGCCTTTCTCTTTCGAGTGTTCTGGGTATTGAACTTAACTGGTTCAGTTTCATTGGGCTGAATTAATCAAGGTAACCAACGAAGTAAAGATTATTCAGGGTGATTTTAGCACCCAATACTGATAACACACTTAATTTCTATCTTTAAAATGTTTTTGCCATTTCTTCAGCTCGGGCGACACAGTTATTCATGGCTTTATCAACCAAGGTACGTAATCCTCCCTGTTCAAATGTTTCAATGGCCTGAGCTGTGGTGCCGCCTTTTGAGGTCACGTTATTACGTAACTCAGCTAAAGATAAATCTTGGTTTTGAATCACCATTTGTGCGGCGCCTAATGCGGCCTGTTCAGCTAACACACGGGCTTTTGCTTCATCCATGCCCATCTTTTTACCTGTTTCTATCATTGATTCAATAAACAAGAAAAAATAGGCCGGGGAGCTACCGGCAAGTGCAATGACTTGATTTAATTCATCTTCTTTTTCAACCCACACTACTTTGCCGCCACTTTGCATCAACTGTTGGCAAATTGCTTTATGTGATTCACTGATGCTGTTATCGGCATAGATACCTGTCATGCCAAAACCTAATTGGGTTGGGGTATTCGGCATAGTGCGGATAAGGGTAATCGGCTGGTTGAAATATTCACTGTAACGAGCGGCAGGAATACCTGCGGCAATAGTAATGACTAACTTATTCGCTAAGTCTAGGTGCTGCATCTGCTCGCAAACTTGTTGCATTAATTGGGGTTTGACACTAAGAACGATCACATCTGCTTGCTCAGCCGCCTTAACATTATCGTTAGACACCACAATACCAAAATCGGAATGCAAAGCATCAAGCTTGGCCTGGCTAGGGTTAGTTGCGTGAACCAATTCACTTGGATAACCATTTTTAATTAACCCGCTAACAATACTGCGAGTCATATTACCTGCGCCAATAAAACATACTTTTGCTTGTGTCATGTTATCAATCCATTCAATTTGTTATTTGCAATTATCTTGAGTCAAGCCAAAACGAAGCAAGAACAGACTACGTCTTTTAAACACAAGTTTATTGTTACTTTAGCCTGAGTGAAACGTAGTCATCGTTTTATCCACACACTTAGGATTAAAATCTGTAAGCTAAGCACTGTGCTCAAAGGGGGGCACAGGGGCCATTATCTACTATGTCGCTAAATCTACTTTGTCGCTAAAAAACAGTTAGGCCATGCTTATCCAAAATGTATAAACTAGGCGTTATATAATCCGAAATCTTTCATTCTATTGATATAAGGTCAAAAACCTTAAAATCAATGCATACTCAATCAATAATGAGGCGCTGTTAAATCAGTACCTCATGCCCTGTCACCAAATATTGCGCTGCCAATACGTACCATGGTCGAGCCATTGGCAATCGCAACGTCTAAATCACCACTCATTCCCATTGAAAGCGTGTCAATATTATCAAAGTGTTGTTGTAAATGTTGATAAATGCGCTGCAGCTTACTGAACTCGTCCTGTTGCACTCGGATATCATCCGTTGCCGTCGGAATGGCCATTACGCCGCGCAGTGTTAGTTTAGGCATGTGGCTTATTTGTGTTGCCAGTGCCATGACTTGTTCTGCATCTATGCCTGACTTAGTGTCTTCTTGACTAATATTGACCTGAATACACACTTGCAAAGGGGCTTTTGCTGGTGGTCGTTGATCATTTAAACGTTGGGCGATTTTTTCGCGGCTTAATGTGTGCATCCAATCAAAGTGCTCAGCAACAACTTTGGTTTTATTGGACTGTAATGGGCCAATAAAGTGCCACTCAATATCAGGAAAGTTGGCACTCAACTCGATAATTTTTTGCTCGCCTTCTTGAACATAGTTTTCGCCAAAAAGACGCTGCCCAGCGTAATAAGCTTCTATAATATCGCTATTAGGTTTGGTTTTACTCACCGCAAGCAGCTTTATCTCATTAGGCATGCGTGAACATTTTTGCGCCGCTTGATTAATTCTACTCTGGGCGATTGATAATCTGTCTGCTATTGTTGTATTCATGTTGTTAAAATGGACATCTCTATAATGGAAATCACTGAATTACTGGCCTTTAGTGTAAAACATAAAGCATCAGATCTACATCTTTCTGCAGGTGTTTCACCTATGATCCGTGTTGACGGTGAAGTCAGAAAAATTAACTTACCGGCGTTAGACCATGCGGGTGTGCACAGTTTAGTGTACGACATTATGAACGATAAACAGCGTAAAGATTATGAAGAACATCTTGAAATTGACTTCTCGTTCGAAGTGCCTAATTTAGCACGCTTTCGTGTTAACGCATTTAACCAGTCACGTGGTGCAGGTGCCGTATTCCGTACCATTCCCTCTGATATTTTATCACTTGAACAATTGGGCGCGCCTGATATCTTCAAAAAAATCTCCAGTTTTCCACGCGGATTAGTGCTGGTAACTGGGCCGACGGGTTCAGGTAAATCAACCACCCTCGCGGCTATGGTCGATTATATTAACGAAAACCGCCACGACCATATTTTAACAATTGAAGATCCTATCGAATTCGTCCATCAAAACAAGCAATGTTTGGTCAACCAACGTGAAGTGCATAAACACACTCATAGCTTTAACGCCGCACTGCGAAGCGCGCTGCGTGAAGACCCTGACGTTATTTTAGTGGGTGAGATGCGTGACTTAGAAACGATTCGTCTAGCCATGACGGCCGCTGAAACCGGTCACTTAGTGTTTGGTACTTTGCATACTACCTCAGCCGCTAAAACCATTGACCGTGTGGTTGACGTATTCCCAGCAGGTGAAAAAAGTATGGTGCGTACCATGCTATCAGAATCACTGCAGGCGGTAATTTCACAAACCTTGATCAAAAAAGTCGGCGGAGGCCGAGTTGCCGCCCATGAAATTATGATGGGAACACCTGCGATTCGAAATCTGATCCGTGAAGACAAAGTTGCGCAAATGTACTCAGCAATTCAAACCGGTATGGCGCATGGTATGCAAACGCTAGAGCAGTGCTTGCAAACACTGGTTAACCGCGGCTTAATTACCCGTGAAGATGCGATGCAAAAAAGCTCGAACAAACAAGCAAACTTCTAAGGAATACTAAAATGGATGTGCGCCCTTTTTTAGCCACAATGGTCGAGAAAAAAGCTTCTGATTTATTCATCACGGCGATGTTTCCGCCCAGTGCCAAAATTGATGGTGAACTTAGGCCATTAACTGAAACTAAGCTAACTCCTGCTCAATCATTAGAGTTTGTTGAATCATTGATGTCTGATGTGCAGAAAAAGGAGTTTAAAGAATCTCGCGAATGTAACTTTGCCTATGCTGTGTCTGGCTTAGGACGATTTCGTGTAAGTGCCTTTTGGCAGCGGGATTCAGCCGGTTGTGTCATGCGCCGTATTGAGACCACTATTCCTGAAGTGGATGATTTAAAGCTGCCACCTATTTTAAAAGATTTGGTGATGAGCAAACGTGGCTTGATTATTATGGTAGGGGGCACTGGCACGGGTAAATCAACGTCACTTGCAGCCTTAATTGGTTATCGTAATCAGCATGCCCGCGGTCATATTCTTACCATTGAAGATCCGGTTGAGTTTGTGCACAACCATCGCCAAAGTATTGTGACTCAACGAGAAGTAGGTATTGATACCGAATCATTTGATGCAGCATTAAAAAGCTCATTGCGTCAGGCGCCAGATGTGATTTTGATTGGTGAAATTCGTACCCAAGAAACCATGGAGTTTGCATTATCATTTGCTGAAACGGGCCACCTATGTATGGCAACGCTGCATGCGAACAACGCTAACCAAGCACTCGATCGTATTATGCACTTGGTGCCAGAAAGTAAGCATGCCCAGCTGTTGTTCGACTTATCGCTTAATTTACGTGGCATTGTGGCTCAGCAGTTAATTGCTAAATCAGATGGCACAGGGCGACGAGCTGCAATCGAAGTGCTAATCAATACTCCGCGTATCAGTAGCTTGATTGCTAAAAATGAACTCCATATGCTAAAAGAAACCATGGCAAAGTCTAATGAGCAAGGGATGCAAACATTTGACCAAGCACTTTTGGGCTTATATACATCAGGCGAAATCAGCTATGCCGATGCACTGCACCATGCCGACTCTCCTAACGATTTGCGTCTAATGATTAAACTTAAAACCAACGACACATCAAATTCTGGTTTCATGGAAGGCGTCACCTTAGATTTAGATTAATCAGCAATACTGGGTTAATTACCACTTGGCGACTAAGCCGCAACAATTGTTGCGGCTTTTTGTTGTACTTGTTGGTTCCATTCTTTTGTTTGTGCCTCAGTTGTTAGCATTCTGTTCATTTAGATGAATTTGATTTTGTTCAATGATTGAGAAACCATTCTATTTACCCTAAGGATTTTTTCATGTCTTTCCTCAAGAAAGCATCACTACCCGCATTATGTGTTATTCCCCTACGCCGCACATTCGTTCTGGTTTGGGGCAACCTACTACATTGGCTTTGAAGATGATTATGATGCAGGCATTCATTATCAATATCAACGTGATAACTTGCGTGTTGATTTTGCTTATTTTGCCAATGATGAATATGGCAAAGGTAGTCGTTTTGACCGTTACTCATTTGATGTGGCAACAACAGCACAATCACCATATGAAGAAGCTGGGCAGTTAAATGCACGACTGGAATACCAGCTGCAACAGGGCGAGTTTAGCCATAAAGTAGGCGGTTCATTTCAATACGGTCAGTTAGATTTTGTAGCTAATGTGTCAGGGCTGAATCCAACAGCAAATACCGATGATATAAACACCTTTGCTGGCGCCGCGCATTGGCAAGCGGATTGGCAAAAGTGGCAGCTTCAATTGCAATACTTGCATTATGATTATGATGTGAACAATAGTAATCGAATCGCCTTATCAGCATTCTCATATCCCTTTGAAATTGCCGCACAAGCGGATGTAGTCACAGCAAATATTTCAAAGTCGATGGATGTAGATTGGGGGCCGATTTCAAACTTAACCTGTTACAACATTACAGCACAGTGATTGCTTCGGGTGATTGCCTAATTCAATGCAAAACGTGACGGGATGTGCGATTACTGCGGGTAAGTTTTATTCGTATGTTGATTGGATTGCCGGAAAAAATAGGAATTTTGCCGGAGGTGAGGGCGTTGGCATTGATAATGGCGATACTGCGTGGCATTCTCGACTTAATATAAATATCGGTTTGTATTTTTAATCGTGATCGAACGGCTGTTTGTGTTCGTATAGAGCTTGATAAATAACAAATAAACTGAGGATTGATCATGTCTGTTACAGCAAAAAGCGTTAATCATTCTATTATGATGCCATTTATCAAAGGCACAGCCGTTATATCTACACTGTTTGTTGGCGCGGCGTTGTATAGCGCCACGGCGACTGCGGCAAGTTGTCCGGATTATTTAAATGTTGAGGCGCGCAAATTACATTCTGAAGAAAATGTAAACCTGTGCGAACTAACCCAAGGTAAGTCGGTATTAATTGTCAATACCGCCTCCAATTGTGGTTTTACGCCGCAATTTAAAGCGCTTGAAGCCTTGCATCAAAATTATAAAGACCAAGGATTAGTGGTAATTGGTTTTCCATCGGATGATTTTTTCCAAGAAGAAAAAGATGAAGCGAAAACCGCAGATGTTTGTTTCTTAAATTACGGTGTCACTTTTACCATGGTGGCAACATCACCGGTTCGAGGCAGCGATGCTAATTCAGTATTTGAACATTTGAACGCCAAAACCAGCGCGCCAAAATGGAATTTCTACAAATACCTCGTATCTGGTGATGGCGAAACTGTGACTCAGTTTAACTCGCGAGTGAAACCCGACAGCGAAGAGCTAAAAAATGCGATTGAAAAACAGTTAAGCCTATAACCCCGATAGCTCAATCGTCATTTTATCAAAACGGAATAAGTTGTTTTTCAACCCATTCAAACCTTAATAACGGCAATATTTCGGGTTAAGCTAAAGCCGTTTTTAAGATAAAAGATTATTTGATAGGCCATTTATTCGGCTGCAGTGATAATTTTGGCTAGTTAAGTCGCATTTTCAGCAAGATATTGGGACAACAAGACGTAAAAATAATATCCTTTTTAGATTAAAAAGTACGATACAAAACAATAAAAACTAGGAGCGAGTTTTGGCGCGATTCTCAGGGTTAGACAAAGAAACAGGTCACAGTGCACGTGGTAAAACAGGCGTATTATTAGTTAACTTAGGTACGCCAGATGAACCAACAGCATCAGCGGTTAGGCGTTATCTTGCAGAGTTTTTAGCGGATCCTCGGGTGGTTGAAATTCCAAAGCTAATTTGGATGATGATATTACACGGTATTATTTTGCGTGTTCGTCCGGCAAAGTCAGCGGCGCTTTACAAAGAGATCTGGACAGAAGAAGGTTCGCCATTATTAGCAATTAGCAGACAACAACAATCAAAGTTGGCTGATTTGTTAGCGACATCGGGCGTTAACGCGTCAGTGCACCTTGCTATGCGTTATGGCTCGCCATCGGTAGCCTCAACCTTACAAGATATGCACAAGCAAGGTATTGATAAATTAGTGGTATTACCGCTTTACCCTCAATATGCAGCGCCTACAACAGCATCGGCATTTGATGCCATAGCCAAAGAGTTATGTAAATGGCGTTACCTGCCAGCATTGCACTTTATTAATACTTATCACGATCACCCAGACTTGATAAATGCGTTAGCAAATTCAATTCAACAAGACTTTGATAAAAACGGTAAACCGCAAAAGTTAGTGTTGTCATATCACGGCATGCCAGAACGCAATTTACATTTGGGCGATCCCTATTATTGCTTTTGCATGAAAACGACCCGCTTAGTGGTTGAAAAACTGGGATTAACTGAAGACGATTATATCACCACATTCCAATCGCGCTTTGGTAAAGCTAAATGGTTACAACCCTATACCGATGCGACAATTGAAGCATTACCAGCAAAAGGGATTAATGATATTGCGGTAATTTGCCCCGCCTTTAGTGCCGACTGTTTAGAAACCCTAGAAGAAATTCAAGGTGAAAATCGTCACGTATTTGAAGGCGCTGGTGGCAAAAACTTCAGATACATTGAATGTTTGAATGCCAACGATGACCATATCAAAATGATGGCTAATATCGTTAAACCTTATCTATAAAGCAAGTAAAGGACGAAGGCGCACTTCGTCCTTCTTGGGCCTACTTAGACAGTGTTTAATCCTAACAACCTTACTTTACATCGAAGCAATCTTTTATAGCGCACCAGCTATGCGAAGCCCTTATTAGCTTTAGGCTCTTGCATCTAGCCCATAGACGCTAGAACCTCGTTGCAACATCTCGCTTCATCTATATCAATTTGTTAGACTCAACATAACAATGGTTAACGCATATAAGTTATGAGAATAGATCCCAACATAGCCCTAGTTTTCAGTACCGATAAAGGCAGAATTGAACCCGATAAAATAGTAGATGCTGTGCCAGAAGGCGATGGCATTGTGCGTATTCACAAAGACAGTAAAGGCCGCAAAGGCAAAGGTGTGAGTGTCATTAAAGGCTTAGGTTTGGATCAAACTGAACTAAAAGCATTGGCACAAAAGCTTAAAAAGCAATGCGGCTGCGGTGGTACGGTCAAAGACTTTACCATTGAAGTACAAACAGACAATCGTGAACAATTGAAAACCTTGCTAGAAAAAATGAATTATACGGTAAAGTTAGCGGGTGGTTAAAAGAACTAGCTGATGTGCTAGGGGCTGTTTTTGAAAAAACAACTTTTAAACATCAACAATCTCCAGCAACCTATCGTGAAAGTTGATGCATTTAGACTCATTATTTAACAAGAGAGACTGATTATGGATGAATCTAAAACGAATCTAAAAGAAGCACAAAAAAGTCGTTTAAAAGGCGATAACTTACAAGGTTATTTGTTGATAGCTATGCCCTCACTTGAGGAAACTTTTTTTGAACGTAGCGTCATTTATGTTTGTGAGCATGACGAAAAAGGGGCCATGGGATTAATTATCAATCGTCCTATCGGTATTGAGCTGGAAGATTTATTAGAGCAAATGGGTCTAAATCCGCCACCAGAAACGGCATTTTATATCAATTCACAGGTATTGGTTGGTGGACCTGTTTCACCCGATAGAGGATTTGTATTGCATAGTCCGCAGTCCAATTGGTTGAATAGCCATCAGATCAGCGAGTATTGCATGCTAACCTCATCTCGCGATGTACTGTCATCAATTGGTACGGCCAAATCGCCAACCGATTATATCGTTGCATTAGGTTATGCGGGCTGGGGTAAAGACCAGTTAGAACAGGAGTTAGCCGATAATACCTGGCTAACGATAAAAGCGACACCCGAGTTACTGTATTCTAAAGACCCCGAGCATTTATGGGATATTGCCTCAAAGCAACTTGGATTTGATATGTGGCAAATATCATCACAAATTGGCCATGCTTAATGAAGGCACATAGCGTTTAGTCGCTAGAAACTAGAAGCTAGAAACTAGAAGCTAGAAGCTAGAAGTTAGAAGCTAGAAGCTAGAGGCTAGAGGCTAGAGGCTAGAAGCGAGAGGCTAGAGGCTAGAAGCGAGAGGCTAGAGGCTAGAGGCTAGAAGCGAGAGGCTAGAGGCTAGAGGCTAGAGGCTAGAAGCTAGAAGTCTGCACCTATTTTTATAATGAGAAAATCATGCACCCACAAACCGTACTAGGTTTTGACTATGGTACCAAAAGTATTGGCATCGCCATTGGCCAAGCTATAACAGGCAGTGCTAGCCCGCTGATGTCAATTAAAGCGGTTGACGGTATTCCTAATTGGGATGACATTGGTAAGTTAATTCAAGAATGGCAACCGGATTTAGTTGTTGTCGGTCTACCACTGAATATGGATGGTACCGAGCAAGAAATGACCCAGCGAGCGCGCAAGTTTGCTAACCGCATTAATGGCCGTTTTGGTATAAAAGTCGCAACTCAAGATGAACGGTTAACCACTGCAGACGCCAAAGCACGATTATTTGAACTCGGCGGATTTAAAGCGCTGACTAAAGGGCAGGTTGATGCGGTTTCTGCAGTGCTGATCATTGAAAGTTACTTTGAAAACCAGTTTTAATCTAGAATCTAGAATCTAGAATCTAGAATCTAGAATCTAGCACTCTAGCCTCTAGCCTCTAGCACTCTAGCACTCTAGCACTCTAGCTTCTAGCTTCTAGCACTCTAGCCTCTAGCAGTTAGATTTACTTGACAATCATTTAGCTGTCTATAAGCTAACAATGAATTAACGTGTTGTATTTGGAGTCTTTATGAAGAAGTTGTTTTTAGCCGCAGCAGTATTAGCTTTAAGTGCGTGCAGCACATTAAAAATCAATACAGATTTCGACCCAGCGGTGTCGTTTAACCAATTTAAAACCTTTGCTTGGGTTGAAGCTAAAACTACCGATGAAGGTTATCATCTAGACGGTCTACTTGATCAGCGTGTAAGAGATGCCGTTGACAACCAAATGGCCGCGAAAGGATTAACTAAGGCATCAGTGGAAGAAGCCGATTTATTGGTGAATTATCTCACCAAAGTCGATAAAAAAATCAATGTAGATACCTTTAACAATAACTTTGGATATAACCCATATTACGGTCCTGGTTGGGGATGGGGCGGTTCAATGCAGACCCAAACAACAGTACGTGAATATGAAGTCGGCACTTTGATCATCGATTTAGTCGATAACAAAACGGATAAGTTAGTCTGGCGAGGCAGTGTTGCTGATACGATTCGTGATCACAACACCCCACAAGAGCGAGTTGAGATTATCAACAACGCCATTGGCCAAGTGATGTCAGCTTTTCCACCTCAGCCAGCAGAATAATTTACAAACCAGTGCAAGCTGCGCTAACAAGCGCAGCTGTTTCTTAATTGAACAAATAAAACCAATTCTCTCGCCTGATATCTAAAGTTAACCCAATTATCTAAAGTTAACCCAATTATCTAAAGTTAACCCAATTATCTAAAGTTAACCCAACTATCTAAAGTTAACCCAACTATCTAAAATTTAATCTAAATATTTCCAAATCGCTGCCTTATTGCCACCTCATTGCTTCAACATAATGTCAGTTAAAACTGGGCGAAGACATTTTTAGAGTCTGGAGTCTAAAAATAAGGATATGTGGGGGTATTTTTCTTTACCCTCAAAAAAGCATTTGTTAGAATTCACGACGGTGATAAGGACCTTCGCATTTTTTAATTGAGTGACCCTTCCAATGAAATCTTGGTATCTTTTGTACTGTAAACCACGTGAAGAATTACGTGCACTGCAAAACCTAGCGCTTCAACAAGTTGAAAGCTATTTGCCAATGATTAAAGAATCAAAAACAATAAAATCGATCACTAAAATAGTCGAAACGCCACTATTTCCAAATTACCTGTTTATTCATTTTGACCCAACAGAATTCAGTGTCAGTAAGATCCACTCAACCCGAGGCGCTAGCCGCATCATTGGTTGTAAAGAGGTTATGACGCCTATTGATGATCGTTTAATCAATGAGATTAAACGCCGGGTTAATGCGCATATACCCAAACAGGAAAAAGGCATTCAAAAAGGCGATAAGGTGAAGTTCATAGAAGGTCCATTTATTGATTTACAAGCCATCTTTGAAGAGCGAAATGCCGAAAAACGTTGCTATGTATTGTTCAATATTATGGGCCAGCAAAAGCGCATATTAGTGGATGAAACCAGCATAAAAAAACTTACCGAAGAGAGTGGGAGTAAGTGATTTTTGTTGCTTGAAAAATAAACATGCATTAGATATTCGCTTCTATGCTTGTAAGACATTGACCATTTACATTGGTTGGCCGGTTACTGAAAAAATCATTCGTTAACAGAATGCCAATAGATAACTATTTAAAATCATTTATTTAGCTTTTTTGTAACAGGCTGGTGCAATTTTTTTAAATCGTATGTGTAACAAATCAGTCATTTAATATTGAATGGTTGAATTATGTGCATATTTAAGCACAAACATAAGCTATAATACGGCGCACTTTTAAGATTGGTTCAGTTTTAGACTAATCATTCTATCTAGAACAAAATCAGACATTTCGCACCGCGAAGGGCAATATAGAAGCCGAAATCTATGGGCGGTAGCGTGTCCGAAGGACATCGAATGAACAGTTTCATTCGTTTAGCTATAAGCCGAAGGGCGTCTCGCCCGCTACGCGGATCGGTAGCATAGATCTTGAAAGCAAGGTCGTGACCTTTCTGATAATTGTGATCTTTTAGTCTTTTAGTGAACGCCGAAAATAATTGTCGGGAACAATTATTAACAGCTTTAGTCTGGCCCGAAGGGGAAAATACAGGACGTATTTTATAAAGGACATCGAATGAAAGTTTCTGTCTTTTAGTGAACGCCGAAAATAATTGTCAGGAACAATTATTAACAGCTTTAGCTGGCTCGAAGAGTGAAATACAGGACGTATTTCATCAGGGCGTCTCGCCCGCCACGCGATTGAAGTGTCAGGAACACTTCAAAATTGCTTTAGCAAGCCCGCAGGGTGGAGTATATGGAATAATCGGTAGCATAGAGCTTTAAAGTTCGGCAAGCTTGCCGACCAAATTTTATGAATAGAGCCTAGCAACACAATCAACAGGCTCTATCAACCTAGAATCTAGAATCTAGAATCTAGAGTCTAATCTTAGAACCAATTTCAAAACCAATAATATCGGAGATACCTGGTGTTCCATAAAACCAAAAACATGTTCATTGCAGGATTATCTGCCCTTATTATCATTAGCTCGCCAGCGCTTGCTATCACGCCTTCACCGCAAATGATTGAGCAATTTAAACAATTGCCGAAATCAGAGCAACAACGAATTGCCAAGCAATACGGAATCGATCCTAGTGTGCTTGCTGGTGGTCAACAAGCTGCTCAGATTTCTAATCCTGAAGTTGTATCACAGCGTAATACTGAGAAAGATAATTCTGAGAAAGATAACGCTGATGCCGAGAAAGATATTGCTAATGCCAAGAAAAAAACTGACGACTTTGACTTTACAGACGACAACCAAAAAGGCGAGTTAAAACGTTTTGGCTACGACATGTTCGCCGGCGAACCATCCACTTTTGCACCTGTAACTGATGTACCAGTTCCCAGCGATTATAAGGTTGGCCCTGGCGATACTATTAAGGTTCAATTATTTGGTAAAGATAATAAAGAATACACCCTTAACATTAACCGCGATGGCACTATTCAGTTTCCTGAATTAGGCCCTATTTCGGTTAATGGCTTAAGTTTTTCTGAACTTCGTGAACAATTACAACAACGTATTAAGCAACAAATGATAGGTATTGAATCAAATATTTCTATGGGCGAATTACGCTCAATTAGAATATTTGTTGCAGGTGATGCTTATAAATCAGGTTCATATACAGTTTCTAGCTTATCGACTATTACCCAAGCTTTATTTGTAGCCGGTGGTGTGAATGAAATCGGCAGCCTCAGAAACATACAGGTGAAGCGTAGCGGCAAGTTAGTCGGCACCTTTGATATGTATGACCTATTACTTCGAGGTGATGCTTCAGGTGACATCGGTCTTCGTTCAGGTGACGTAGTCTTTATTCCTTCAGTGGGCGGTTTGGTTTCGGTAACTGGTGAAGTGCGTCGTCCTGCTATTTATGAGTTAAAAACCGGTGAAACGGTTGCGGATATTGTCAAAATGGCAGCAGGTGTAACTCAAGCTGCTTATTCAAAATCGACCAGTATCGAACGTTATAATGCCAATGGCTTAAAAACCATTGTTAACGTAGATTTAACGACCAACAAAGGCGCGCAAGTTAAGGCAAAAGCAGGTGATGTGGTTCGTGTTAAAAATGCCTCACTACAATATGAAGATGCCGTAACCATTGTTGGTGCTGTGGTTCGCCCAGGTAAATACCAATGGCAAGCGGGTCAAAAAGTAAGTCATTTACTGTCTTCTATATGGGGCGATTTGTCTGCAAATGTCGATTTAGATTATGCATTAGTTGTACGTGAAACAAATAAATATGGCGATATCAACGTTTTTCAATTCGCATTAGGTAAGGCGATTAATGAGCCGCAATCTGATCAAAATTTATTATTACAACCTCGCGATAAAGTAATTGTATTTAATTTCAATGATAAAACATTGAACCGTTATGAATTAAACAAATTAATTCAAACGCGCATTAAAAAAATATCTTCATTAAGGGGTGAAGCCCTAGTCAGTAATGACACCTTTGAAAGTGGCTTTAACTCACTCAATACCTCGTTGGATAATCGTTATAGAAGTTCAATTGCCGGCGTAGCCATTACTGGCAGTGTTGAAGAAAAAGATGATGTAGTTAAAAACGAAGTAGAAAAAATGCTGACAAATCTTTTTGAAGACAGAGATTTGATAAAGCTAAGTCATTCAATGCGCAGAAGCGAGCTACTTTATCCAATACTTAACCGACTGTCACTGCAGCTTAAGGTGAGTCAAGGCGTTAGCATTGTCGCGATTGGTGGCAAAGTTAGGCACCCTGGTGTTTATCCGCTTACGCAAAATGCTCATGTGGCTGAATTACTGATTGCAGCAGGTGGGTTATCTGAAGGAGCTTATGTAGAACGCGCTGAATTGACAAGAGCCAAGGATACCGATGAACTGGCAGACATTACCCATACAAATGTGAATATCAATGGCGTTTTACTTGGTATGCCAGAAGATAATATCAGTTTACAAAGCCGTGACATGTTAACCGTATTGACTACACCAGAATGGCAAGAGCGCAAAGTGATTGAAATTCGTGGTGAAGTTAAATTCCCAGGTACGTACAATATCCGCCGTGGTGAGCGCTTATCTGATGTACTAACACGAGCGGGCGGCTTTACTGATTTTGCATTCCCAAGTGCAGCGGTGTTTGTTCGTGATTCAATTAAAAATCAAGAGCAACTCGAGATTAAAAAGTTAGCGGATCAATTACGTCGTGATATTGCTACCCGAGGTGTATCAAAAGACGGCACGGTAGTGAATTATGCCGATGCACAGCTTATGTTAACCGATTTAGAAAATATTAAGGCTGTTGGGCGTTTGGTTGTTGACCTAAATGCCATTAGCTTAGGGATCCCAGAAGCAGATATCCAGCTAGAAAATAGTGATATTTTGTATGTACCAACCGTTAAGCAAACGGTTTCTGTTATGGGTGAAGTTCAGCATCAAGCAACCCACAGATTTAAAGATGGCCTAACGTTAGATAATTACTTAGATATGTCTGGTGGCCCAAGAGAGCGTGCAGATGATGACCGCACCTATATCATCAAAGCCGATGGCTCGGTAATGTTACCTGTAGCAAGCCTATGGTTCAGCGGAAATGCGACCCTTTCACCAGGCGACACTATCGTCGTGCCACTAGATACAGAATACAAAGACAATCTAACCCTGTGGACTCAAATTACGACCATCATCTACAACTCAGCAATCGCTCTAGCCACAATCTCGACGTTGTAGGGTAATGTAGAACTCAACATTGCTAGGACGTGACTTAGTCACTGTGGATTACGGAACGGCCTCCGGCCTTACGGTTAAACCCGAAAGTGAAGGTTTCAGTCTTCGGTGAACTTAGCGTTTATTGCAATAACAACCAAGGATGGTTATGAAATTTCAAACTTTAGAAGTTTGGCAGCTAAGTTATCAACTGTCGTGTTCAATATACATAGAGACTAAAGAGTTGAGGGATTGGGGATTCAAAGACCAAATTACTCGTTCAGGTCTTTCTGTTCCTTCGAACATTGCAGAGGGAATTGAACGGCAGGGTTCAAAAGAGCAAATACAGTTTTTGTATATTGCTAAAGCATCGCTAGCCGAAGTTATGACACAGGCGATGATAGGTAAAGATATAGGCTATCTAGAAACTAAATTCGTGGATGAGCTACTTACTAAATCAGAGAGAGTATCGGCAATGCTTGCTGGATTGATAAAGAGTATAAAAGCCCGCAATAACGTTTAGTGAGAGGGCTTTGGCTTTAAATTCTTACCTTAAGCGAAGCGTTCTGTTATCCGTAAACGAGCTTGCTATCGTTGGTCTCAGCTTAAGGTCGCTGACCGTTCAGCTCTTCTCTTAGCTTGGAGCTGTAAGCGAAGCGTTCTGTAAGAGAGCTTGCGAGCGTTCCGTCAACCGTATTCGAATACTTAAATAATGAGATAAGATTTAAATGTCTATAGAAGTTACAAAATACCAGCAAGATGTTACATTTCCCCAGCAAGTTGCTGACGATGAAATAGACCTTCGCGAGTTATTCTCTGTCATCTGGCAAGGCAAGTGGCTCATCATTGCCATTACTGCAGTATTCGCCATTGGCTCAGTGCTTTTTGCCATTAGCCAGCCTAATACCTACAAATCAGAAGCGTTATTAGCGCCTGCAGATACAGAACAAGGCGGTGGTGGTTTAGCTGCGCTAGCTGGGCAGTTTGGTGGTTTAGCTTCAATGGCCGGTATTAACCTTGGCGGTAAAAGTGGCGTGGATAAAACCCAAATGGCCATCGAGGTGATGAAGTCACGCCAATTTACAAGCACCTTTATTCAACAACATAATCTTTTACCTGATTTGATGGCCATTAAAAGCTGGAACATGGCTGAAAACACAATCAGTTATGATGATGAAATATACCTTGTCAATGACAATAAATGGATCCGCGAGGTACAAGCCCCCTTTAAGCCTGAACCTTCAATGCAAGAAGCCTTTAAAGTGTTCAGTCAAAAGGTTGCTGTAAGTACCGACAAAGAAACCGGTATGGTGAAAATATCTGTCGAGCACTTATCGCCATTTATCGCTCAGCAGTGGGTTAACTGGTTAATTCAAGACATCAACAAAGTCATGAAAGAACGTGATGTTGCAGAAGCCATAAAAAGCACCGCGTTTTTAGAAAGTAAAATCGAACAAACAAACGTAGCCGATATCCGCTCAATTCTTTACAAGTTAATCGAAGAGCAAGCTAAAACCATTATGTTTGCCGAAGTACGTGAAGAATATGTCTTTAAAACAATTGACCCAGCATTAGTACCAGAAGAAAAAGCCGGCCCTAAACGCGCGCTAATATGTGTATTAGGCACCATGTTAGGCGGCATGTTAGCGGTGATGTTGGTATTAATCAGACATTTTGTAAGAAAAGAAGATTAATATTTTGCAGAACCTAGAATCCCCGGTAATAGCATTCGAGGACGGGGCTAAAATCTGTAAGCGCAGCGTTCCGTAAACGTAGTGTTCAGTAAACTGTTAACAAATATGATTTTTATAGCCTATTGGGACTGTTTTAAGACAAAAAGCAGAAAAACAGCCAAACCCTAGGTTTATAAGGGATACCGCTTACTTAGACATAAGTGCGACTGTCTCAAAATGGATTAAAAGTGTCTCAGCTTGGTTCTACAGGCTGAGATTGAAAAGTGTGATTATTCAATTCCTCATCCAGAGGGAATACTCAAATCAGGTCGGATCTAATGACAAAAAAGAAAGTACTTACGGTATTTGGTACCAGACCGGAAGCAATTAAAATGGCTCCATTGGTTCATGCTTTAGCATCGGATGAGCGCTTTGAAGCAAAATGTTGCGTCACTGCTCAGCACCGTGAAATGCTTGATCAAGTCCTTGAACTATTTGAGATCACACCTGACTATGATCTGAACTTGATGAAATCGGGTCAGACATTAAATGACGTAACAGCTAAAATCATTCAGCAATTGAAACCTGTACTAGAAGAATTTAAACCAGATGTTGTGCTTGTGCACGGTGATACAGCTACCACATTTGCGGCAAGTCTTGCAGCTTATTACGAGCAGATCCCTGTTGGGCACGTAGAAGCAGGTCTGCGTACTGGTAATATTTATTCGCCTTGGCCAGAAGAAGGTAATCGCCGCTTAACCGGCGCCTTAACGAAGTTCCATTTTGCTCCTACTGAAACATCTAAGCTAAATCTGCTTAAAGAGAATTTTAACCCTGTTGATATCACTGTCACAGGTAATACCGTTATCGATGCATTGTTAATGGTTAAAGATAAAATTCAAAACGATGAAGACTTAAAGCGAACGCTTGCATCACAGTTTCCATTCTTAGATGAAGATAAGAAGTTAATTCTTGTTACAGGACACCGACGAGAGAGTTTTGGCGGTGGTTTCGAACGTATTTGCGAAGCTTTAGCGATAACAGCAAAAGCGCATCCAGATACGCAGATTTTATACCCAATGCACCTAAACCCAAATGTTCGTGAACCGGTAAATCGTATCTTGGCTGAAATCGAGAATATTTACCTCATTGAGCCGCAGCAGTACCTTCCATTTATCTATTTAATGATGCGTTCAAACATAATTCTAACAGATTCTGGTGGTATTCAAGAAGAAGCCCCTTCTTTAGGCAAACCAGTTCTAGTTATGCGTGATACCACTGAGCGACCTGAGGCTGTTGAAGCTGAAACGGTAAAACTAGTTGGAACCGATGTTAACGTCATCGTGGATAACTTGAATATTTTATTGACCAACGACGAAGCATACAAAAAGATGAGCTTTGCTCATAATCCTTATGGCGATGGTCACGCGTGCCAAAGAATTTTAAATTTTATAGGTTAAATTGAACAGATGAAAATATTACTAACAGGTGGTGCAGGGTTTATCGGCTCTGCAGTAGTGCGACATATCATTAATAATACAAAAGATAGTGTTATCAATGTCGACAAATTAACCTATGCAGGTAACTTAGAGTCATTAGCAAGCATCGATTCTAGTGAACGTTATGTTTTCGAAAAAGTTGATATTTGTGACCGCGCTGAATTAGACAGAGTCTTCTCAAAGTACAAACCTGACGCTGTGATGCATTTGGCAGCAGAGTCCCACGTAGATCGCTCAATCACGGGGCCTGCAGATTTCATCCAGACTAATATCATCGGCACTTATACGCTTCTTGAAGCGACAAGAGCGTATTGGAACACATTATCTGAAGATGCTAAGAAAGTATTTCGTTTCCATCATATTTCTACCGATGAAGTCTATGGCGATTTACCACATCCGGATGATATTGAAGATGGTATAGAGCCATCAACGGGTAAAGAGTCTTCAGCGAATAATGAGCCTTCAGCCAATAAATCGCTACCTTTATTTACCGAAACGACATCATACGAACCCTCAAGCCCTTACTCTGCATCTAAGGCTAGTTCTGACCATCTTGTTCGCGCTTGGCTAAGAACTTATGGCTTACCAACAATAGTAACAAACTGCTCTAATAATTATGGTCCATATCACTTTCCTGAAAAACTGATCCCATTGGTTATTTTAAATGCATTAGAAGGAAAGCCATTACCTATATATGGTAAAGGTGATCAAATTCGCGATTGGCTATATGTTGAAGATCACGCTAGGGCACTATATAAAGTTGTGACTGAAGGTGTTGTTGGTGAAACCTACAACATTGGTGGTCATAACGAAAAGCAGAACTTAGAAGTCGTTCAAACTATTTGCTCAATTTTGGATTCTTTAGTGCCAAAAGAAACTCAGTACAAAGAGCAAATAACCTATGTTACAGATAGACCAGGCCACGACAGACGTTACGCAATTGATTCAAGTAAAATGCAGCGTGAGTTAGGTTGGACGCCAGTAGAGACGTTTGAAACAGGCCTTAAAAAGACTATTCAATGGTATTTAACTAACCAAGAATGGTGTCAACACGTACAAGATGGTAGTTATCAGCGAGAACGTCTAGGTGTAGAGTCATCGACTACGAAGGAAGAAGCGTAATGAAAGGTATTGTATTAGCCGGTGGCAGCGGCACTCGTTTATATCCATTGACTCGAGGTGTATCAAAACAGCTTCTTCCAATTTATGATAAACCTATGGTGTTTTATCCAATCTCTACTTTAATGTTGGCTGGCATTAAAGATATTTTAATTATTACAACTCCTGAAGATATTGCAGGCTTTAAGCGATTATTGGGCGACGGCTCTGATTTTGGCATCAACCTAGAGTATGCTGTTCAACCAAGTCCTGATGGCTTAGCACAAGCGTTTATCATTGGTGAAGAGTTTATTGGTGATGATAGCGTTTGTTTAGTACTAGGCGATAACATTTTCTATGGTCAGTCTTTTTCAAATACTTTAAAAAGTGCCGCTTCGCGTGAATCAGGAGCCACTGTGTTTGGCTACCAAGTGAAAGACCCCGAGCGTTTTGGTGTGGTTGAGTTCGATCAAGATATGAAAGCTGTATCTATCGAAGAGAAACCTGAGACACCAAAATCAAACTACGCCGTTACAGGTCTTTATTTCTACGATAACCGCGTTGTTGAAATGGCAAAACAAGTTAAACCTTCTCATCGCGGTGAACTTGAAATTACCACTTTAAATGAAATGTACCTTAATGATGGCTTATTGAACGTAGAATTATTAGGTCGTGGCTTTGCTTGGTTAGATACAGGCACTCATGAAAGTCTTCATGAAGCTTCTTCTTTTGTTCAAACCATTGAAAATGTTCAAGGCTTAAAAGTGGCTTGCTTAGAAGAAATTGCATGGCGAAATGGTTGGTTAAGCGATAAGCAAGTGTTATCCCTTGCCAAGCCTATGATGAAGAATGAGTACGGTCAGTATTTAACTCGGTTAGTGGGCGAAAACCAAAAAAAGGCTACGAGTTAATGCGTGTTTTGATTACGGGATGTAATGGACAAGTTGGTTGTAGCCTTACAGAGCAACTAACTAAGGATACTAATGTAGAAGTGTTAGCGCTTGATAGAGACCGCCTTGATATTACTGATCAAGATGCCGTAAATGCTACGGTGGTTGAATTTCAACCTACTGTCATTATTAATGCAGCGGCGTATACCGCAGTTGATAAAGCTGAAGAGGAAATAGAGCTTTCTTATGCAATTAACCGTGACGGCCCCAAATACCTAGCACTAGCTGCACAAGGTGTTGGAGCCACCATACTCCATATATCAACGGATTATGTCTTTGAAGGCAATAAAAATAGTGACTATGTAGAAACTGACTCTACTAATCCACAAGGTATTTATGGTGATAGTAAGCTTGCAGGAGAAGTTGCCGTAGCAGAAGCTTGTGACAAACATATTATTCTTCGTACAGCATGGGTTTTTGGCGAAAATGGCAATAATTTTGTAAAAACTATGCTACGTATAGGCACAACTCATGATGCATTAGGAATTGTTGGTGACCAATTTGGTGGGCCTACATACGCAGGTGATATTGCTAACGCGTTAATTCAAATCGCTAATGACATCACCCAAGGTGATACTGTTGAGTACGGCATATATCATTACTCAGGTTTACCTCATGTGAGTTGGTATGAGTTTGCTCAGATTATTTTTGATAAAGCACTTGAGCAAGGTGTTATCAAGACAAAACCAAACTTAAGCAGTATTGAAACGTCGCAATACCCAACCCCTGCAAAACGACCAAGTAACTCATGCTTAAATACCGATAAGATCAATAATGTATTTTCAATTGAAGCTAGTGACTGGAAATTAGCATTAGATAATATTCATGCATATACAGGATAATAATATGAAAGTGATAAATACTAGTATTCCTGATGTAAAAATTATAGAGCCAAGTGTGTTTGGTGATGAACGCGGATTCTTTATGGAAACTTGGAATCAAAAGAGATTTGAAGAGTTAGTTACAGGCAAACCTACACAATTTGTGCAAGACAACCATTCAAAATCCAAGAAAGGGATTTTGCGTGGTTTACATTACCAGAGTGAAAATACTCAAGGGAAACTAGTTCGTGTAGTTTCTGGAGAGGTATTTGATGTGGCGGTTGATATTCGAAAGGGATCTCCAACATTCGGACAGTGGGTTGGGGAGTATTTGTCTGCTGAGAATAAAAGACAATTATGGGTACCAGAAGGATTTGCTCATGGATTTTATGTTACAAGTGATGAAGCTGAATTCGTTTATAAGTGCACAGATTATTATAATCCGAACGCAGAAATTAGCATTGCATGGAATGATGTTGATATAGGTATTAAGTGGCCCTTTAATAATATACCATTCTTGTCTGAAAAAGACGAAAGCGGTTTAAGTTTCAAAAGCTTGAAGGGGGTCTAGTGGATATAAAATTTATACAATTTCAAAGTCATGGTGATGAAAGAGGTTCTTTAGTCTCCCTTGAAGGTCATAAAAATATGCCTTTTACCATTAAGCGAGTGTATTATATATTTGACACTAAAGAAAAAGTAAGGCGTGGTTTTCACGCGCATAAACAACTCAAGCAGTTGGCCATTGTGCTTAAAGGATCTTGTCGTTTTTTGTTAGATGATGGAAAAGAAAAAATAGAACTATTACTGGATAACCCATCGCAAGGGCTATTTATTGAATCATTTGTTTGGCGTGAAATGTATGATTTTTCAGAAGACTGCGTTTTACTTGTTTTAGCTGATTCATTTTATGACGAATCAGACTATATTCGCGATTATCAAGAATTCATAGAGATGGCTACTCATGATTCATAATTTATCTGACGTACAATCAAATAACATAGGCGAAGGTACTAATATTTGGCAGTTTTGTGTGGTATTACCGCAGGCTGTGATTGGCGTTGACTGTAACATTTGTTCTCATTGCTTGATTGAAAATGATGTAAAAATTGGAAATCAGGTCACGATTAAAAGCGGTGTTCAAATTTGGGACGGAATTGAAATTGAAGATAAGGTTTTTATTGGGCCGAATGTCACATTCACAAATGATAAATCCCCTCGCTCAAAGGAATACCCAGAAGTATTTTTAAAAACGGTTATAAAAAGTAATGCCTCAATTGGTGCTAATGCAACGATACTACCAGGAATCACCATTGGTGAATATGCCATGGTAGGTGCGGGAGCAATAGTTACCAAAGATGTTAAACCTCACACCACAGTAGTTGGTAATCCAGCAAAAGAAATAAATAAATGATCCCTTTCTTAGATTTAAAAGCAATAAATGAGCAATATCAAACAGAACTAAAAGAGGCCTGCAGTCGAGTCATAGACTCAGGCTGGTACATAATGGGTAAAGAGTTAGCTTCATTTGAGGAAGAGTTTGCCGAATACTGTGGTAGTAAGCATTCAATTGGCGTTGCAAATGGACTTGATGCTTTAATTCTTACACTTCGAGCATGGATAGAACTGGGAAAAATAAAAGAGGGTGATGAAGTAATAGTACCAGCCAATACTTATATAGCTTCAATCCTTGCAATTTCTGCGAATAGGCTAACTCCAGTATTAGTCGAACCAGATCCTGAAACTTTTAATTTAACCGCTGATGGAATAGCTAAAAGTATTACAGCTAAAACAAAAGTGATTTTACCTGTCCATCTATATGGACAAATTTCACCAATGAAAGAAATCATGCAATTAGCTAAAAAGCATAGTTTGCTGGTATTAGAGGATTGTGCACAAGCACATGGTGCAATGATCGATGGGAAAAAGGCTGGCTCTTGGGGAGATGTCGGAGCATTTAGTTTTTACCCAGGGAAAAATCTTGGTGCTTTAGGGGACGCTGGAGCAATTACAACTGATAGTGACGAATTGTACCGTGTTATAAGTGCATTACGTAATTATGGATCTCATGAGAAATACAAAAATGATTTTAAAGGCGTTAATAGCCGATTAGATGAAATTCAAGCGGCCATGTTAAGGGTTAAACTTATTCATTTAGAATCGGTTACAGTACGTCGTCAGGAAATTGCTAAACGTTACCGTGATGAAATTAAAAACCCATTCATTAAATTGCCATACGTTGATACCGAAGCTGGACATGTTTGGCATCTTTTTGTAGTTTGCTCAGAAGAGCGTGAAGAACTGCAAAATTGGCTTGCTGAATATGATGTACAAACATTGATTCATTATCCTATTCCTCCCCACAAACAGCAAGCTTACAGCGATTGGAATAAGCAATCAAAGCCAATCACTGAGATGATTCATCGACAGATACTTTCCTTACCACTTGACCCTACCATGAGTGAGTCTAATATTGATACCGTTATTGAATTGGTCAATAACTTTAAAATGTAAGTTTAGGTAGAGCTATAAAGATTATGTCCTTTATAGTAAAGGCATCATCTTTATTTTGCCATTTTCGGGTATAAAATAATGATTATCAGAGTTGGCTTTATGTTTTTACTCTGTAAATAGTAATATTTTAACGGGCAGGCCTTGTTACAATTAAAGGTTATTTGATTTTTAAAGGAATCCTCATTAATTTTAGTCCTTCAAGGCTCGTAGGTAAATGATGATTATTGACCTCCTAATCTTTACGGCTTGTTGTGGTAGATTATGCTGGTGTTACGCGCTGTGTATATAAAGTTGGAGTGTATAATTTGATAAAAAGAATAAAAAAAAGAATTCGGTCATATGAAGAAAGTAACCTTATTCTTTATTGTTTAATTTTTCGCCTATGGGAAAGGCCATATTATTTAGGTGTGGATTTTTTAATTTGTTACTTATACTCTTTATTTATTTCTTATAAACTCTTCGGAGTTTCATTTGTCCCTAAAGTATTTTTTAAATCAACTGTTTTTAGAGTCGTGATCAAAAAATCAAAAGACTGTATTATAACTTCAAAAACAAAAATACCTTTTGTTTTTGAATCATTTAATTATGGTGTTGAAAGAACTGTTTTTGTTTTTTCGAAAAACTCAAAAGTTAATATAGATAACAGTTTCTATATTGGAAATGGTTGCATCATTAATGTAGGTGAAAACTCCAAGTTATCATTATCTGGCAGTAAATGTAACCGCTTATCTGGAATAACATCTGATAGTAAAATAATCTGTTGCGATGATATAAAAATAGGAGAAGGGACAATTATATCTTGGGGTTGCTATATTACCGACTCTAATAATCATAAAATAAATGGTAAATTAGTAAATAAACCTGTTTCTATTGGAGGCAATGTTTGGATTAGTGAGGGGTGTACGATCGCTCCAGGTGCAGTGATAAAGGAAGGTACAATTGTAGGCGCAAAGTCATATGTAAATGGTGATTTCCCTAGCAATGTTTTGCTTGTTGGTTGTCCTGCTGTAATAAAGAAAGCTAATATAAGTTGGCAACGGTAGCGTCAATCTAAATGTTTTAACTACCTGAGTAGTCATAAATTTGAACGAAAGTCAAAGCTGCACTTTCATTATTAAAGTGAAAAAAAATGGTAACTAGAAAAAAAGTTGAATGTGACTTTGTAAACTTCAAGGAGTACGCGAAGTTAGCATTCAAAAGAGCTAAGTATGATGAAGCGTGTAAATTAATTAAAACAGCAAGTAAAATAGCATATCATTTCAACTTTAAATATTCAGATAAAGAACTTGACGGACTGATAAAAGAGTTGTCTATTAAAAATATAATTAAAGGTAACTTTAATGGACAATTGGGGAAATATGTATTTTATGATAGCTTTGGTTACGATAATAGAGGGTTGACACAGCAATATATAAAGGCTCTTAAAAAATGGGATGTGGATTTTCTTTATATTCTTGAAAGTGAAAATAGTCAATGTTGTAATATAATACAAGAGCTGAATGAACACGAAAAGGCAGAAATACTTGTTTTGCCGAGTTTCGAAAGTTATATAGCAAAATCACAATTAATTTATGAGAAAATTAGTCAATATAATCCAGAAAAAATCTTTATGCATCTCGCTCCATGGAGTGTGGAAGCTCTAATAGCAATGCATGCCATAGCTGGACCTAAGAAGTATTTGATAGATCTAACAGATCATGCTTTCTGGCTTGGTGCAGACGTTGCTGAATATTATATAAGCTTTAGAGGTTACGGTGAGTTTATCTCTAATGAATTTCGAGGCATAAGTGCCGATAAAATAATGCGTCAGCCTTATTACCCAATTATAAATAACGATGAGTTTAAAGGTTTTGATTTTGATACTGATGATAAAACAATTATATTTACTGGTGGTACTTACTATAAAATGTATGGAGAAGGAAATACATTTTTAAATATAATAGTAAGGATTTGTAAGGAAAACCCTAATGCCATTGTTCTGATTGCTGGTTCAGGCGAACCTTCTCCAATAAATAAAATCATTAGAGACAATAACCTCCAAGATAAGGTTTATTTGATTGGTAATCGAAGTGATATATCAAGTGTATTTAAAAACATTGATATATACTTAAATACATATCCTATTATTGGGGGCTTGATGAGTCAGTATGCAGTGTCTCATAATAAGCCTCTAATAGGTTATACATCTAAAAATATACCTTGTAATGTAACAGAAGGCCTTTTTGTTAACGTTACAAATCGACAGATTGGATTTACATATTATGATCTTGATGATTTACATCATGAAATAAATAGGTTAATTTCATGCAAAACATACAGAGTTAATAAGGCTAATGAATGTTTTGACATAATACCTACTGAGGAAGAGTTTTTTATTGAACTTAAGAATAATGTAGAGAATTCAAAAGTGATTGGTAGTGTAGAAAAAATTGACGATTTTGATATTGAAAAGTTCTCAAGCTTATATTTTGATATGGAAAATAATTATATAAAATCATATGACAGGGTTAAGTTGTCAGAAATGAAATTATTATACTTCAAGTACAATTTCTTAGATGCTTTAGGAAGCAGTTTGAAAATCATAATGAGCAAGGTTTTAAAATGAAACATATCGCAAAAAAAATAATCAGTTTAATATTATTTCCATTTAACCACTTGTTTTATACACTGTATATATTTCTTTTTGGTGTTAAAGCTGATAGAAGTAAACAGTATTATATATCAGTTTGTTCGATATTTAAGAATGAATCCATTTATCTCAGAGAGTGGATTGAATATAACTTGGTAGTCGGAGTTGAACATTTTTATCTATACAACAATTTTTCTGACGATGATTATCACTCAGTTTTAAAGCCATACATAGATAATGGTATAGTTACATTGACAGATTGGCCTGTTGAGCAGGGACAAATATCAGCTTATAAAGATTGTATCAAGAGGTTCGCACCGGAATCAGCCTGGATATCGTTTCTAGATATTGATGAGTTTATTGTGCCAAAGCAACATAATGATTTACATTCATTCCTACATGAATATCAAAAATATCCTTCAATTCATATTCCTTGGAAGATGTTTGGAACTAGCGGTAAACTAGATGCATGTAAAGATAAATTGGTCTGCGAACAATATATTGTATGTTGGGAAGGGGTCTATGAACATAAATGTATAGTTAACACATCATATGGAATCAGTAATTTAAATCATCATCAAATTAGTTCGACTGACTCAAAAGTAAATATTCCTGGTGTCGACCAGAATAAAATCTTTAACATGCTTGGCCTTTATGCAAAAGATAGTGCAAAAAAAATCCAAATAAATCATTATTGGTCAAAATCTTACGATGAATATTTATACAAGTCAGGAAAAGGGGATGTTTATCATAAGATTAGTACATATAATCAAGAACGTTTTTACTTCAGTGAGCACAAAAACACATCAGTTGATTATTCAATATATAAGTACTTAATTAAGCTTAAGCTTGCTATCAAGGGTTTAGATAGCGATGCATGAAGAGAAAACAAGTTATAAAACTATAATAAAATCAATAAGTATTATAGGCGGAGCCCAAGTGCTAAATATACTTTTTAGTATCATTAGAACAAAAGCTGTCGCAATTTTTGTTGGTCCGGCAGGCGTGGGCCTGCTGGGTATGCTTCAATCACTTATAGATCTTATTAGAACAGTTTGTAGTTTAGGGTTGAATTTTAGTTCAATTAAAGAAATTGCTTTAGCAAAGGCTGGTTCAGAACCTGAGAAATTAACTGCTATTCTTTCGTCTTTACGAATATGGACTATTGTTACAGGTACTTTTGGTTTTTTAGTTCTGCTCTTTGGAAGTAACTACTTAAGTCTATTGACCTTTGGTAATAATGAATATGATTTTCATGTTATGTTATTGTCCATTGCTGTCTTATTTGGAACCTTATCTGCCAGTCAGTTAGCAATAATTCAAGGTTTACAAGAAATAAAGTACATGGCACAGTGCCAGTTAATTACAGGATTCTTTGTAACGATTTTGTCTATACCTGTTTATTACTTCTTTCAAGAAGATGGTATTGCTTTCTCTTTAATACTAATTTCAATAACAAGTTACGCTATCGGTAAGTTATTTCTAAATAAGTTAAATGTTGTTTTTAGTCACCAACTTTCTTTGATGTCCCAACTGTTACCCGGTCTTGATATGATCAAGCTCGGGTTATTCATGACTATTAATACACTCATCAGTCTTCTTTCACTGTATTTTTTAAGGGGGTATATTGCTGATGTCAGCGATATGGTATCAGTTGGTGTCTTTCAAGCGTCGTATGCAATAGCAACTACTTACCTTGGCCTAGTTCTTAGTTCTATGCTGACTGATTTTTTCCCTAGATTAAGTTCGCATAGCCAAAATAATAGATTAGTTAATCAAAGCACTAATGAACAAGGAATGTTAACTCTAATTATTGGCGCACCTGTCGTTTGCATTCTTTTGGTTTTTTCGGCTCCAATTGTTAATGCTTTATATTCCTCGGAATTTCTTGGAGCTACAGAGCTATTACAATGGAGATTGTATAGCACTATGTTTACGCTAATCTCTTGGCCTGTTGGGGTTATCTTATTAGCTAAAGGGAAAGGGCACTTATCTATGATTCATGATATTTCTTTTAATATTGTATATATTGGCTTCTGTATATACTTATGGGATATATTTGGTCTCATGGCAACATCATATGCCTGTATTCCTGCGGTTATTTTATCTATGATAATTCTTTTCTTCTTTACAAATAGGCTAACGGGATTTCACTATAATATGCGATATTTAAAGCTAGCGGTGTGTTATATGCTTTTAATAACTATCATCATGTATGGTTTTTTTTCTAACGTGACATCTGTAGTTAGCTGGATTTTAATCATATTACCTTTGTTGTTAACTGTTAGCATTTCAATTTACAAGTTTAATCAAATATTTAATATTGCAGATGTTCTGCGAAGTAAATGGAGGCGGTGATGATTAGTAAATTAACTTTAGTCGTTAAGTTATTTAGAGGATCTTATTGTTTTAAAAAATCGCCATTTTGTCGAGAATCAAGAATTTTCATTGATAATAACCCGAAGGTTATAAACCCAACTCGAATTGTTGTCAAAGGCACTATAAGCTGTGGACGTAATGCATGGATACATGCTATCACACAATATTTTGAATATGATTATGAACCGACAATTGAATTTGGTGATTCATTTTCTTGTGGCAATGACTTTCATTTAGCAGCAACAAATCGAATAATTATTGGCAGTAACGTGCTTATAGGTAGTTACGTTCTAATTTCTGACCATTCTCATGGTATCTATGATGGTGTCGAGGAGGTCTCAGTTCCTCTATCTAATCCTGTTTTTCGACAATTATCTATCGGTCATATTAGTATTGGTGATAACGTTTGGATTGGTGATTCCGTGAAGATACTAGGGAATGTCAGTATTGGAAGTGGGTCGATAATTGGTGCTGGTTCTATCGTTGTTAAAGACGTACCTTCTAATTCTATTGTATGCGGTGTTCCGGCTAGAGTTGTAAAAGTATGGTGTGAATTAACTGGCACATGGGTCAGGTGTTAACTGTGTACTTATTGTTTCAATCTATTCCGAGGAGAGGTCAGTGTTTCGTGATTTGTTAAGAAGTCTTTATTGGTGTTTACCTATTAAAAGTAAACAGAAAAGATGGTTTTTAGATTCAATCCGTTCGAAAGGTTTTTTTTATACATTAATTCCTATGAAAAGGAGAATGTCTGATACCAATTCTGATATTTACAGTTCTTATACTAAACAAGTTCTAGATTCAGCAAGAATGAAAAGTAATTCTTTTGAAAAAGACTTTTTAGACCAAGACACAATTGACTCAAATGTAGTCAAACCAATCGCATATTATTTAACTCAGTTTCATCCCAATGAAAAAAATGACGAATGGTGGGGCAAAGGAATTACTGAATGGAATAATGTATTTCGTGGTGTACCTCAATATTTAGGTCATTACCAACCCACAATCCCCGGTGAATTAGGAGCCTATGATCTTCGTTTGAAATCAAATATGGCTAGACAAATAGAGCTAGCGTCTAAGAGTGGTATAGAAGGCTTTGCATTCTATTTTTACTGGTTTAATGGAGATCGACTACTTGAAAAACCATTCGACCTATTTCTTGAAAGTACTGATTTAAAGATCGATTTTATGATCTGCTGGGCAAATGAATCGTGGACTAGACGGTTTGACGGTGCAAGTTCAGAAGTTCTTATGGGATTCAAAGGCGATTTTGATTCAAATAAAGATTTTATTGATGATAATGCGAGTATATTTACAGATAAGCGTTATATGAAATCCGACGGGAAATGTGTTATTCAGATATACCGACCTTCTAACTTTGATAATGTTAAAGAGCTGATATCTCATTGGCGACTAAGGGCTAAAGAATTATTCGGTGAAGTTCATTTTATGGCCGTCTCATTTGGTAGCGATTATAAGGAGGATTGGATCAGCCATGGCTTCGATTCAATTAGTGACTTTCAGCCCGGTAGTATGATGAGTTATCGGGATTATGAGAAAATCAATAAAAAACTAGATATTGTAAATGAAGACTTCGTTGGCACTATTTATGATTATGCAGATATAGCTGCTGATGCACCTTTTAGACAAGGTGTATATCCCGCTGTAATGCCATCGTGGGATAATAGCGCGCGCAGGGTGGACAGTGGTTTGATTTTTCACAATTCAACTCCAGAATTATACGGGGATTGGCTTGATTCCGCTTGTAGAAACGTATTGGTTGACGATTCTTTAAATGAAAACTTTGTTTTTTTGAATGCATGGAATGAGTGGGGAGAAGGAGCATACTTAGAGCCAGATAAGAAGTTTGGATATGCTTACCTTAATACTACAAGAAGGGTTGTTGGGCAAATTAATCTGGAGTTTGAATAATATTATCTAATTATTCATACTTACTATCCTGCCTATATTAGTTCAGAGCTTTATTTACTGATACACATTTCGGTGAGTTTATGTTTCAATATTTTAGTCGTTCAAAAGATTTGCCGTTTGTGTTTTTAGGTTCTTTATTGCTCAGCCTTGTAGCATACCCTACTCTTTATGAAACCTATACGACACTACCGTTTGAGGGAACGTACGGTAGCGATGCATTTCATTATTATCAAAGTGCATACTCTGCAGCTTTCTTAGGGACTGATTGTACAGCTGATTTAGCACCGCTTCATGTTTGTTTTTATAGTAATATTCTATATTTTTTTCAAAACGCCAAATTTATAGCTTTGATTATATCATTTATCGTAATTTACTCGTTTACCACTTGGTTGATATATATTACTACAGGCCGTTTAATTAGTTTTTTGTCAATAAATCAAAATGTAACATTCAGTAACAGTTATAGATTTTATTTGTTACTGTTGTTGTATAACCCAATAATCGCATGGACTTTGATTAGGGGGATTAAAGAAACATTTGTTTTCTTATGTTTTGCTTTATGGTTCTACGGTGTGGTTAAATGGCTGGAAGGCAGGTACGTTATAGCATTTATGTTTGTTGTTTTGTCTTCTGTTCTTTCTGAATATCTAAAACCGCTTGGTAGTATTTTTATCTTTCTACCATTTATATTATTTATCTTGTTTAAATTTATCGAAAGATCTTTTTACAGGAAGTTATTGGTTATTTCTGGTAGTATAATTTTGTTTATGTTTTTTCTGGTTATTTTTAATTCATATATAACTCAAATTTCTGCGCATCAAGATATATATTTGAAACAATCATCAGGTTCTGTAAATATATTCTCTTATTTGTCTGCTCCGCTAAGGTTTATACTTGGTCCTGGTGTGATTGGCCCTTTTAGACAATTATTATACGGCGACGTTTTTATAGTATCTACAAAGGTCGCTGATTGGCTAATATTTATAGGCGGGATAATTTGGTACGGTTCAATTTTTAAGGTTTTTTTCGGAAAGTTTGGTGTTTTTTTTAATTTTAATAAAAATTTATTCTATGTTCTTTTTCTAGTGTCTTTAGTTGGTCTTTTCTATGTAGGCGTCTATTCATTTGCATACTTAGGTCAAGCAGATACACGACATAGAGCGGTTGTATATGTGGCCTTGGCCCCAGCAATGGCCATTATTATGTCTGTTAGGTCAATTGCTAAACGGAAAAGTGGAAGGGGTTATGAGCGATAAAAAATTATTAGTTGTTAGTTCTAGGGATGTTTTTTCACCTGGTGGTGAAAGGAACTTGATGGAAAATAAGGCATTAGGCTTAAGGGAATTAGGTTGGGATGTTGCTTATGTTTCATTAAGACTTAAAGGGAAAGGTGTTTTACAAGATGATTTCAAATATCGTTTTGTTATAAATGAAACTTTGGTTTGGGGAATGTTAAATATAAAGTTGATTTTAAATGTTATTTCTCGAGAGAAACCTGATGTTATTCAGTTTAGTGGGTTGTGGACTTATTTGTTTTACTGGATTATGATTAACAGACTTGACTTAAATAATGTAGTGGTTTCATTGGATTATCAAGGGGCATTGGACGAACTATATGAGTTCTCTTCGAAGGGAAGTCTGTTTTTTCGTAAGTTATTATTTAAATTTTTCACCTTCTTTGAGAAAAACATTTACAAGAATGTAGATGTAATTGAAGTTGTATCTTTAAATTGTAAAAAACATCTTTCTCGGCAATATGGTACGACTAAAGCAAGGTTTGCTCTTGTTCCATGTAATCTAAATACTACTCTTTCCAAAGAACAATATTTTATTAAACGTCAGTATTGGCGTTCTAAATTTAACTACTTAGATAAAGATATCGCTGCTGTATATTCTGGTGGAATTTCAAGTTGGCAGTGTATAGATGATGTTATTTTGTTTTTCAACAATAGTAATATCAAAGGGATGATTTTCACTTCTGAAAATAATCACGCTGCGATAAAACAGCGCCTGTCCAATAGAAATGTCGTTGTAGAATGTTTGTCTCCAAAAGTTTTAGCTGATGCATTAACTGCTTTCGATTTTGGTTTGTTACCTCGTGATGAGAAGTTTACAAATTACGTTGCTTACCCAAATAAATTCGCAGAATATTACAATGCACGGTTAACTATTTTGCTGAAAAGTACTGAGATAGGGTTTTATAAAGGGTTTGAGAATTTCTGCAAGATCAATGCTTTCGGAAGTTTAGATTGCCCCCCTCGGGTAAAGATAGATGAATACAATCCTGAGATGGTAAAATTATCAAACTCAATTAATGCTTTGAATGAGTTGTATCTAAATTTTAAGTAGATTTTGTATATGAAAATATTGTACGTTGTAAACTCTTCTGCTTTTTTTTGTTCTCATTTCTTAGAGTTGGCAAAGGAAATTCAAAAAAGTGGCTTTGAAGTTACGATTCTAGCTGGCGATTGTATAAAGAAAGACTATCTAATTAGTTTGGGATTTAAATTTACTAGCTTTAATTTATCAAGGAAGGGGGTCAATCCTTTTTTTGAGTTGATTTCAGTTTTTTCTCTTTTTAGAGAGATGAATAAGATTAAACCAGATATTTTGCATTTATTTACTATTAAACCAATTGTTTATTGTGGTTTACTTACTAAGCTTTTTAGATTTAACAAAAATGTAAGGAGTGTTTATTCTGTAACAGGATTGGGTTCCGCATCTTTAGATTCATCATTAAAAGGCAGGTTTATTTGGTCTCTAATTCAAAAAGCTTATAGATTTGTTTTTTCTAACTCTTCGGTAAAAGTCGTTTTTGAAAATTCTGACGACAGGAAACTATTTATACATAATAGCCTGACTACTAAACAACAGAGTTATGTTGTTAATGGCGCAGGTGTCGACATCAAGAAGTTTTGTCCTATAGCCACTGAGATGCGTTCGGAGCTACGCGTGGTACTAGTTGCGAGGCTGTTAAAAGATAAAGGAGTTAGAGAGTACATAGAAGCAGGTAAATTACTGAATAGTTTAAATAAAAAAATCACACTCCAATTGGTAGGTGGATTTGATCCTGGCAATCCGTCAGCGATGACTGAGAGTGAAATACTAAAAGCCCATGAAAACGGATTTATTGAGTATTTAGGACAAAGAGATGATATACATATAGTGTATCAAAACGCTGATATAGCTTGTTTGCCATCTTATCGCGAAGGATTACCTAAATCGTTAATTGAGGCGGCTGCGTGTGGATTGACGATTTTAACGACAGATGTACCGGGTTGTAGGCAAATGATTTTTAATGGTGAAAATGGCTGTTTAGTAAAGCCTTACTCCGGAAAGAGCATTGCGGATGCACTAATTAAATTAAGTGATAATCCAAACGAGCTTGATAGAATGGGGAGTGTAAGTCGCGAAAAAGCTATCTCTTTATTTAGTCATTCGTCAATCATTAGCTCTTTTAAAGAACTCTATAATGTGAAAAGTGAATTAAGATGAATCAAAGTATTTTATTAACGGGAGCCAGCGGATTCATTGGTAGAACATTAGCAGGAACTTTGTGCAAACTTGCGTCTGTAAAAGTTTTAGGTCGAAAAAATCCACAATTGATTAATACTCATTTTGTAGCGGGGGATGTTTGTACAATTCGTCATCACGAGAGTACCTTTGATAATGTATCCGTCGTTATTCATTGTGCGGCTAGAGTACATATAATGAATGACAAATCTTCAGATTCGTTATGTGATTTTAGAAACGTTAATACGTTAGGAACACTAAATCTAGCAAAGCAATCCGTTGCCAATGGAGTAAAGCGTTTTATTTTTATTAGTTCAATTAAAGTTAATGGTGAGTCGACCTTAAGCGATATACCTTTTACTGGAGCTGACGCAAGAAGTCCTGAAGATTTTTATGGGCAATCTAAATCAGAAGCTGAAGAACAGTTATTGGAACTTGCCAAAGAAACTGGATTAGAAGTCGTTATCATACGACCTACATTGGTTTACGGACCTGGAGTTAAGGCTAATTTTGCTTCACTATTAAAATTAGTCTCTAAAGGCTTACCATTGCCATTTGGTTGTATCAAGGATAATAAACGCAGTTTGGTTTCAGTAAAAAATCTTGTCGATCTAATTATTACCTGTATAGACCACCCAAAAGCCGCTAATCAGGTATTTTTAGTTTCTGATGATCATGATGTATCTACTGCCTCAATGGTAAAGCATATGTCACATGCGCTTGGAAAATCGAGTAGATTATTACCCGTTCCTTTATGGTGTTATCGCTTAGTTGGTAAGTTATCAGGTAAGACTGATGTAGTTGATAGGTTATTAGGGTCTCTACAGGTTGATATATCACACACTAAGGATACGTTAGGCTGGGTACCGCCACAAACACTTGAGCAAGGTTTTAAAGAAACCGCAGAATCTTTTCTTCTCAATAAAAATAAATAGAGTATTTACATGATTCGACTAATTGATTTTTTAGCCGCCTTCTTTGGTTTATTGTTACTTTGGCCTGTTCTACTTATCGTCACAATTATTGGTATGTTTGATACCGGTTCACCAATTTTCATTCAAACTCGTGTGGGCAAAAAACAAAAGCCGTTTAAACTAATAAAGTTTCGCACCATGTCAGTTGAAACTAAGTCAGTTGCTAGCCATCTTGCCAGTAATGCATCTATCACTAAACTCGGTGCATTTTTACGTAAAACGAAGATTGATGAGTTACCTCAATTAATTAACGTCGTTAAAGGCGAAATGAGTTTAGTTGGTCCTCGTCCTAACTTATTTAATCAAGAAGAGTTGATTAAAGAACGTGATTCATTAGGTGTTTATGATGTTTTGCCTGGTGTTACAGGACTTGCCCAAGTGCAGAACATTGATATGTCTACACCAAAGCTGCTAGCAGAAACGGATAAGCAGATGATTGATACGCTGAATATCAAAAACTACTTTAAGTATATTTTGATGACGGTGACCGGTAGTGGTAGTGGTGATGCGGTAAAGTAGAACATAGTGGCCCATCTATCAGAAATGTGACGCTATGACGTTGTTTTATAAACCATAGCGTTTTTCATTTCTGTCTCAATTTTTCAATATCACCAAAAAAACTGTCTCACCCTCTTTTGGGTCAGGCATTTGAGTTCTGGTTATTTATCGCATTTTTAATGCTTTCTTTTCCAACTATCTCTGGTTTGGCATATAATGCATAAACCATAATTTGTGCAATGGTTACTTTGTTCATCTAAGGTGTATCTGGTGATCATGTCAGTATTTTAAGTTGTAATACATTATGAATTATATCAATTTGGAGCGGAAAATGGATTTTTTGCAATCATTATTTGGGCTTAAACGCTCACACAAACGCGTTGTCAGTTTGGTTATTGATTCAGTCTTTCTTTGTTTTGCTTTTTGGGCGGCATTGTTAGTTCGGGTTGATGACATTAGCGTATTAGCCGATGCGAGTTACTGGTTGTTGGTGGCCATTGTGGTGCCTTTTAGTTTAGTGGCTTTTACTAAACTTGGGTTATACCGTGCTGTGTTACGCTATATGAGCCTGCAAGCTTTAACGGCTATTTTTTTAGGCGTTGTGGTATCCACTATTACACTGGTTATTGCATCTTACTTTACTGATGCGTTACTGCCTCGTACTGTCCCCATTATTTATGCCGCTTTTGCCATTGTGTTTATTGGTGGCACCCGCGCAATAGTGCGTTCGCTTGTCGGCTCCGGCGTAAAGCGGATTGGTGAGCCAGTGATCATATACGGCGCAGGTGTGAGTGGTCGTCAGTTATTAACCTCTTTAGTGCTTAGCCACGAATATTATCCCTTCGCCTTTGTTGATGATGATGAAGCATTGCATGGCTCAGTTATTCAGGGCGTGCATGTTCATTCACCGTCAATTATTCGTAAGTTAATTAAGCAAAGAAAAGCGACCAAAGTCTTGTTAGCGATGCCAAGTGCAACAAGAGCGAAGCGTCAGGATATTCTCAATCGCCTACAATCTTTATCCGTTCAGGTGTTAACCATTCCTGCGATGTCTGACCTTGTTAATGGTACCAAGCTATACAGTGACATTAAAGAAGTTGAAATTGACGATTTGTTAGGTCGCGATTCAGTGTCACCAAGGTCAGATCTATTGTCTGCCAACATTAAAGATAAAGTGGTGATGGTGACTGGCGCCGGCGGCTCTATTGGCTCTGAACTTTGTCGTCAGATTTTAAAACAGGCACCTAAAAAGCTGGTGTTATTCGAATTGTCTGAATACTCGCTTTACGCCATCGAAAGGGAATTGAACGCCACAGCAGCGGAATTAGGTTTGAATGTTCGCATTTTTCCTATGATGGGCTCAGTGCAACGTGAGAACCGTGTTCAAGCCATTATGGAGTCTTTTGGTGTTCAGACTGTTTATCATGCAGCAGCCTATAAACATGTGCCGTTGGTTGAGCATAATGTGGTAGAAGGTGTGCGTAACAACGTGTTTGGCACCCTATATACAGCTAGAGCCGCTATAGCAGCAAAAGTTGAAACCTTTGTTTTAGTATCAACCGATAAAGCGGTTCGCCCGACCAATGTTATGGGCACTACAAAGCGTATGGCCGAATTAGTTTTACAAGCCTTTGCTAAAGAAAAGCACAGTACGCGTTTTTGCATGGTGCGATTTGGTAATGTGTTAGGCTCATCTGGCTCCGTTGTGCCTTTATTTAGAAGCCAAATTGCTAATGGCGGTCCGGTTACCGTAACACACCCTGAAATCACTCGTTTCTTTATGACCATACCAGAGGCATCCCAGCTAGTTATTCAAGCAGGGGCTATGGGCAAAGGTGGTGATGTATTTGTACTGGATATGGGAAAATCAGTAAAAATTGTTGATTTAGCGGCTAAGATGATCCGTTTGAGTGGTTTTGAAGTGCGCGATGAAACCAATCCAGAAGGCGATATTGCCATTGAGTTCAGCGGACTTCGTCCAGGTGAGAAGCTTTACGAAGAACTACTGATTGGCGATGATGTTACCGGCACTGAACACGAGCGAATCATGACAGCTAATGAGTTGCATTTAACCTGGAATGAGTACGCTAAAATTCTTGAACGTTTAGATATCGCTTGTCATAACTTCGACCATGAAGCTATACGCGACATTTTATTAAAAACACCAACCGGTTTTGCGCCTACAGATGGTATTTGTGATTTGCTGTATCAGCAAACAGAGAAAAATTTAGTGTCGCATAAGAATGTTATTAAATTAGCATAAACTTTACGCGGTTAAGCAATAAACCCGACTAAGTGTTGGGTTTATTTTTATATAGGATATTTCATGAAAGTTGTTATTCCCGTTGCCGGTCTCGGCACCCGTATGCTTCCGGCGACTAAAGCCATTCCTAAAGAAATGTTACCGATTGTAGATAAACCGCTGATCCAATATATCGTCAATGAATGTGTTGCTGCAGGTGTGAAAGAAATCGTATTAGTGACCCACGCCAGTAAAAATGCCATTGAAAACCATTTTGATAAATCGTATGAGCTTGAGTCACAACTTGAAAAGCGTGTAAAGCGTCAGTTGTTAGATGAAATTCAATCTATTTGTCCAAAAGATGTCACTATCATGCATGTGCGCCAAGGTGAAGCCAAAGGATTGGGCCATGCAGTGCTATGTGCCAAACCTTGTATTGGCAATAACCCGTTTGCTGTGGTGTTACCTGATGTGATTTTAGATGAGTATACGGCAAACCAAAAAACTGAAAATCTGGCAGCAATGATCGCTCGTTATAAAACCTCACATGCAAGCCAAATTATGGTTGCACCAGTACCAGACAGTGAAGTGAACAAATATGGTATTGCGGATTGTGATGGTGCTGATATAGCCCCAGGCGAATCTGCTAAAATTAACGCTATGGTAGAAAAGCCAGCTGTTGAAGAAGCACCGTCTAATTTAGCGGTTGTTGGTCGTTATGTATTATCGGAAAAAATCTGGCTATTACTGGCAAAAACGCCAGCTGGAGCAGGGGATGAAATTCAGCTCACCGATGCAATTGATATGCTGATTGAGCAAGACACGGTTGAAGCGTTTAATATGACCGGAAAATCACACGATTGTGGCGATAAGCTGGGTTACATGACCGCTTTTGTTGAATATGGTATACGTGATAAAAAGCTGGGCGTGGATTTTTTGAAGAATATTAAACAATTAGTTAAGGATATCTAATGGCGGTTTTGGTTACAGGCGGAGCGGGTTATATTGGTAGCCATACAATTGTTGAGCTTCTTAACTCGGGTGAAGAGGTGATTGTTTTAGACAATCTATCCAATTCGAGTGTTGAAAGTTTGGCGAGAGTGAAAAGAATTACGGGTAAAGAGGTTAAGTTTTATCAGGGTGATATTTTAGATAAGGCATTACTGACTAAGCTGTTTAGCGAAAATCAGATTGGATCAGTGATCCATTTTGCCGGTTTAAAAGCTGTGGGAGAGTCTGTGGCGCAACCTTTGCGCTATTACACCAATAATGTGACTGGCACGATTGTGCTTTGCGAAGTGATGGCTCAGTTTGATGTCAAAAATTTGGTATTTAGCTCTTCTGCGACCGTTTATGGTGATCCTGCCAGTTTACCGATTTTAGAATCATTTCCAACGTCAGCAACTAATCCTTATGGTCAATCTAAGCTAACTGTTGAACATATTTTGGCTGATTTATCGCACTCAGATCCCCTATGGAATATTGCATGCCTTCGTTATTTTAACCCAGTAGGGGCACATGAAAGTGGTTTGATTGGCGAAGACCCTAATGATATTCCAAATAATCTTATGCCTTTTATTTCGCAAGTTGCCATTGGTAAAAGAGAAAAGTTAATGGTGTTTGGTAATGACTACTCTACCCATGATGGCACTGGGGTGAGGGATTATATCCATGTTGTTGATTTGGCATTAGGGCATTTAAAAGCATTAGATAAACTAAACACGAACAGCGGATTTGTGACTTATAACCTTGGTACTGGCGTGGGTTACAGTGTGCTGGATATGGTAAAGGCATTTGAAAAAGCCTCACAGAAAGCGATTAACTATGAAATAGTTGCTCGCCGCCCTGGCGATATTGGTGCTTGTTATGCCGATCCAACTAAGGCCAAAACAGAACTGAGCTGGGAAGCAACCCATAACTTAGACGATATGGTAAACAGCAGTTGGAAATGGCAGTCAATGAATCCAAATGGATATAGTGATTAGCTATCAATTTTTTTTAAATGAGTATTGTGTCTTGTTTTTAATTGTTGTTTTTCAATGTCTTATTCTGTTGTAGTTACCCATGCGTTTTATGTTATTAATTGACAATCTTTTGGCCTTGAGTGAAAACTTAAGGCCTTTTTGTTTTAGGGGAAGCCGATTTCTGCTTAAAGCATTGCAAGTGTTATTGTTCAGTTAGCATGTTTGATTTACTTTGATTATTATAAAGAATAGTTTTAGCAACTTATTCAATTCACGCTAATTTATTTTAAAGAGGTACTAATGTTTGATGAATTTCAAATACAGCTAACTACATTTGATTGGAACGGGGTTTCTGGTCTAACAAATATCTTGATGGTAATTTTAACTGGCCTTTTATTATATGGTTTGAAGCAAGGTTCTAATAACATTAAGGAGTCAGCGTTATCGAGAGATGCTGATATTTTACGTTGGGCAATGGCTGAAATGGATCTCCTGAAACCTGCTATTCGAATTATCACTGAAGCTCATAAGCGCAATGCGTATTGCAATTGCCAGTTTAAACATGAGCTCGAGTTTGAATCTTGTTGGTCTGTTGAAGAGTTAGCAGCTGCTCAAGAAGTCAGTGTCAAACTTCAAAGGATTGGTTATATGGCCTTACATAATTTGATTTCTAGAAATCATTTTATGAATGTTTGGGGGCCGATGTATTTGTCCATTTGGTATTCATTAGAGGCCTGGGTTATTCATAAACGTCTTGAACTTAATGAACCTGCAAAAATTGAAGATGGTGCTTATTCAAGAATTTACCTTGAACAATTTGCTTTGTACTGTGAAAGAAATTTACCTGAAATTTTGGTGAATAATGAACGCAAAAGATTTAATTTGCCTTTAATTGATAAAAATCAAGTCGGGTTGAAAGCTAAACTAATGCGCCGTACAAAAAGTTCATGTGAAAAACTCAATATATAGTTAACCTCGAATTCAACTATCATTACGACTTTTATCAAAACTAGATGCTTTTCTGCAACCATGAATTTTTGTTGTTATTTTATTGGTGTAGTTAATGTTTTTATCGTAAAGATTGAAATATTAAGATAGTAATTGTGCATAATCTATGAGGCCTTAAGTGAAAACTTAAGGCCTTTTTGTTTTAGCTCGAGTCAAGGGATGGTTACAAGTGCAATGGTGGTGCAGATGTAAATGTCCCCTTTAAAATCAAAATGTTTTGAACTATGCGGGACCATTATCAATACGTTACGCTGAGATCGCTTAAAGGTTCTAGGTGTTAGCTTTGTCTATTTTATGTGCTAAGTTAAGTTATCTAAATTATAAAAAGGATTTTTTATGCAGATACTTCATCATGGCGCGGTTAATGGCGTAACGGGATCATGTCATCAATTAGATGTGAATGAGCTAGGCGTTATGTCTAGTTATCTTGTTGATTGTGGTTTGTTTCAAGGTGCTGAAACCGCGGGTAAGGCTTCGGCCCAACAACTGCAAATTGATTTTGATATCAGCACTATTCAAGCGCTTGTCGTAACTCATTGTCATATTGATCATGTTGGTCGTATTCCCTATTTAATTGCCGCGGGTTTTGATAAACCCATTTATGCCACCGAAGCGACTGCGGCGTTATTGCCATTAGTGATTGAGGATGCGCTAAAAATTGGTGTGACACGGGATAAGGCGTTAATTGCAGCCTTTTTAGCTAAACTTGCATCACTGATTGTGCCCGTTAAATATCATCAATGGATAGCATTGCCGTTAAACTTAACGGTTGAACATAAACAGGACGTTAGTGCGGTTAAACTTAAGTTTAAACCCGCAGGTCATATTTTAGGATCTGCCTATATTGAGTTTGACCTGATAGGCAAAGCAAAACACAGGGTGGTGTTTTCAGGTGATTTAGGTGCCACTTATGCGCCTTTGTTAGCCAGTCCGCGCAGTCCTTATCGTGCCGATACGTTAGTTATTGAATCAACCTATGGTGATAAAAATCACCAAGGCAGAAAACATCGCAGTAAACTGCTGAAACAGCTTATTGAAAAGTGCGTTGCCGATAAGGGGGTTGTACTTATTCCCGCTTTTAGCATTGGGCGAACGCAAGAGTTACTTTATGAGTTTGAGCAGATTATTGCTAAAAATCAGCATAATGCTATTTGGCAGCAGATTGATATTATTGTTGATTCGCCAATGGCGGCTAAATTTACCCAGAAGTATCTTGAGTTTCAGGTGTTGTGGGATAGCGAAGCCAAGCGGGTTGTCAATAAAGGTCGCCATCCTTTGGATTTTGAGCAGCTGTTTACCATTGATTCGCACCAAGACCATTTGGCCGTTATCAATTATCTTAGCTCACGTAATAAACCTGCCATTGTTATTGCGGCTTCGGGGATGTGTAGTGGTGGTCGTATGATGAACTATTTAAAGCGCTTTTTGACTGAACCAACGGCAGATGTGTTGTTTGTAGGTTATCAAGCTAACGGGACACCGGGTAGAGACATTCAAACTTACGGCCCGAAAGGGGGGTATGTTGTATTAGATGACGAACGTATTGATATCAAAGCTGGCATTCATACCATTAGTGGTTATTCCGCCCATGCTGATCAAACTAATTTAGTGAATTTTGTTAAACGGATGCATCACCAGCCCAAGCATATTCGCATCGTGCATGGCGATGATGACGCAAAGCTTGCTCTGGCTGATAAATATCGCCAATTACTGCCCGATTGTGACGTGGTAATAGGTAAAGATTAAGTTTAAAACATTGTTGAGATATAGATTGAGATGATTGAGATTGATTTCTTAATGATGTTCTTTACTCTGCTCAAGCTTATTTATTTCTTATTGTCGGGGGATTATTTTTAGCCAGCCCTTGGCTTATTTTACGCTTCATCCCTTAGCTCATTTTCTCTTCATCACTGTGCTATCCAGTCCATAATGAGCTCCTTTTTAGTAATCTCCGAGCACTTTATTCATACTCTCTAACCTCAGCCAATTTTATGGAATTTAATTTCAACTATGTAATTTATATTCTGCATTTTACGTGTTTTAGCGGTTTATCACTCTTTGGCACACTCAAGCTGCATGTTACCTGAAGTGTTAAGGTTGTTAGTTGTGAGTTGGTTTTTTTGCGGTGATGTTTGGTTTTTTGGTGTGGTGTCGATTGCTTGTTGTTGCAGCGGTGTTTGCGGTATTTTGATTTTTTGTTGATTAATATCAAGTGGATAATAAAAGTTCATCTTTTGTTGTTTTTGCAAGGTTAAGCACTTGAGTCTGCGTTTTTATTTCGTACACTGCGACTTATTCTAAGATTAATGAGTCAAAAATGTATGGAAGTTTTCATCAGTTTGGTCGGTATGATGGCCTTAATAGGTTTAGCGATTTTATTCTCGGAACGTCGCAGTGCCATTAACCCAAGAACCGTAATAGGCGCACTTGCTTTACAAGTCGCTTTTGGTGCGTTTGTACTTTATGTCCCCTTGGGAGAAAGGGTATTAGATGCCGTGTCTGGTGGTGTCATGCATGTCATTAACTATGCCAATGAAGGTTTAAGCTTCATATTTGGCGGTTTAGCGACTTACAGTCTTGGCTTTATCTTCGTTATTAATGTGCTGTTTGTGGTGGTTTTTATCAGTTCATTAATCGCGGTGTTGTATTACCTTGGCATAATGCAGTTAATTATTGGCCTGATTGGCGGCGGTTTATCTAAATTATTAGGCACAAGCCATGCTGAATCATTATCTGCTACAGCAAATATCTTTGTCGGGCCTATTGAAGCCCCTTCTATGGTGCGTCCCTTTGTTAAACACATGACTCGCTCTGAACTGTTTGCCGTAATGACAGGTGGTTTAGCATCGGTTGCGGGTGGCACTATGATTGGTTACATCCAGATGGGGGTTGATATTAAGTATGTGCTTACCGCAGCATTCATGACTGCTCCAGCGGGATTATTATTTGCCAAGTTGATGTGGCCTGAAACGGAAAAGCCCCGTAATGACATAAAGCAAGTGATGGATGAACAAGAGGATAAGCCAAGTAATGTACTTGATGCGGCAGCCAATGGTGCCGCGATGGGTATGCAACAAGTGTTGGCTGTATCTGCATTGTTGATTGCCTTTGTTGGCCTTATTGCCTTGATTAATGGTTTTGTCGGTAATATTGGCTCTTGGTTTGGTTATGCCGATTTAACGCTGCAGGGCATTTTAGGCTATTTATTTGCGCCTTTAGCGTGGTTAATGGGGGTGCCTTGGAGTGAGGCAACCCAAGCCGCATCATTTATTGGCCAGAAAATGGTGATCAATGAGTTTATTGCTTACGTCGACTTTTTAAAAGTTGCGCCTGAATTATCAGAGAAAACTCAAATTATTATCAGTTTTGCGTTATGTGGCTTTGCTAACTTAGGCTCTCTTGCCATGGTGATTGGTGGGTTAGCGGCACTGTGTCCCGAACGTCGACATGATTTAAGTGAAATAGGCTTTAAAGCCTTAATTGCTGCTGCGTTAGCAAATTTAATGAGTGGAACTATTGCTGGTTTGCTATTCAGTTTAGCGGGCTAATTACATTATCCCGCCAGGATCATGACACTTGGCGGGTCTGTTAGGAGAGATATCATGACCCCACATATCAATGCACCTCAGGGCGCTTTTGCAAAAACCGTGTTAATGCCTGGTGATCCTTTACGTGCCAAATATATTGCCGAGCACTTTTTGGATAATCCGAAACTGGTAACCGATGTTAGAAACATGCTTGGGTATACCGGTGAATATCAAGGGAAACCGATTTCGGTGATGGGATCAGGAATGGGGATCCCTTCCATTTCGATTTATGCGAAAGAATTAATTACAGAATATAATGTCGAGAATATCATTCGCATCGGATCATGCGGCGCGGTAAGCAATAAAATTAAGCTAATGGATGTCGTTATGGCGATGGGGGCAAGCACGGATTCTGCCGTTAATCGCAGCCGCTTCCCTAATACCGATTTTGCCATGATAGCCGACTTTAATTTACTTCGATTAGCCGTAGAAGCCGCTGAGAAGCAAGATGTAAGCTATCACGTAGGTAACTTATATTCCTCAGATTTATTCTATAGTGCAGATGAAGAACGTTATAATTTAATGGAAAAATATGGCATTTTGGGCGTTGAAATGGAAGCCGCAGGACTTTACGGTGTTGCTGCTGAATACGGTGCAAATGCGCTAGCCATGATGACAGTAACCGATCATCTAAGACTGGGCTTACATTTAACGGCAGAAGAGCGCCAGCAAACCTTGAACGAGATGATCAAGCTTACCTTAGAGGCGATAATCCAACTTAATTAATGGTGATTGTCAGCAAGATGACTAGAGCAAACGGCAAATCAATGGATTAATCGTTTGCTCCTAGACTGAATTGATATCAATAAAGATGTAAGTGATAAATGAAACTTTTAGCCGTATTTTTAATAGCGTGTGGTGCAGTATTAACGGGATGTGGTAGCCCAAATACCGTTGCTGGGCCGGATGAAACGACCAGCATCAACGCCGCCGACACCGCAAGAACATCTTTAGATTGGAATGGAATATATAAAGGAACCGTTCCATGTGCGGATTGTGAAGGTACTGACGTTTTTTTAGAACTGAAACATGATGGGACTTATATGCAAAGTTTAAGTTACATCGGCAAAATGAGCGCAACGGTTATGGACGAAGGTGAAATATCCTGGAATTCAGCAGGCAATGAGATCACCATAAAAGAGATGCGTTATTTTGTTGCTGAAAACCGTCTTGTTCTTGTTAATGATGGCAGTGCGACTGAACAGAAGGTTTATACGCTTTACAAAGAGCCGGTTTTGTAATTTGCAAATTGACGCGCATGGCTTACTTTTACACTTTGACAGATCACGGTTTTAGTGGCCAAGTAAGCTTGGTTAACATGGGGCGTTTAAGTATGCCCTGTTTTTAATATCATATTGAACACAGAATAAATCCATCATTCCTGCCTTAAACTCTATTATAATCAAGCTAATTATATTTTTACCTATTGAGTTTTTCATTGAACATTTTAGTCACCGGCGGAGCTGGTTTTATTGGTTCAGCCGTCATTCGATATTTGATCCAGCACACGACTCACAGTGTGGTGAATGTTGATAAGTTAACCTATGCTGGCAATTTATTGTCATTAAAGTCTATTGTTCAAGATAGCCGCTATAGTTTTGAGCAAGTCGACATTTGTCATCAAGCCAGGCTGCAACAAGTATTTGAACAGCATCAACCAGATGCTGTGATGCATTTAGCTGCCGAAAGCCATGTTGATCGATCAATCACTGGCCCGAGTGACTTTATTCAAACCAACATTGTTGGCACCTACAACCTATTAGAGGTTAGTCGTCAGTATTGGCAAACCTTAACCGTACAAAAACAGCATGCATTTCGATTTCATCATATCTCGACTGATGAAGTGTATGGCGATTTAATCCACCCTGATGAAATAGATCAAGCTGACTTACCATTGTTTACCGAGCATACCGCTTACTCGCCCAGTAGTCCTTACTCAGCTTCAAAAGCGGCGAGTGATCACTTGGTGCGAGCTTGGCATCGCACATACGGTTTACCCACCTTGGTTTCAAATTGTTCTAATAATTATGGCCCGTATCATTTCCCTGAAAAGCTTATTCCTCTTGTCATATTAAATGCGCTTGAAGGGAAACCTTTACCCATTTATGGCAAAGGCGATCAGATCCGTGATTGGTTATTTGTCGACGACCATGCTCGTGCATTACTTAAGGTGGTAACCGAAGGCGAAGTAGGGCAAACATATAATATTGGTGGCAATAATGAGAAACGCAATATTGAAGTGGTCACCGAAATTTGTGCGGTACTGGATGAGCTTGTGCCCAAATCGGCCCCTTATGCGGAGCAAATTGTTTATGTTACCGACAGACCGGGACATGATAGACGCTATGCCATAGATGCCACTAAAATTGCCACTGAACTAGGCTGGTCACCACAAGAAACCTTTACCTCAGGTATCCGCAAAACAGTTGAGTGGTATTTAGCAAATAGGGCTTGGTGTAAGCAAGTTCAAGATGGCAGTTATCAGCGGGAACGCTTAGGTCTGTCGCTAGGGGTCATAGGAAAATAAATGGCTATTTGTTATCGATGGTGACTGATTTAAGAATAATCGCACAAGGTGTTTATCTTTTAGCGTTGGTGGGTGAAGGGTTATGAAAGGAATTATTCTTGCTGGTGGCTCTGGTACACGCCTTTATCCATTAACTCGTGGCGTATCGAAGCAGTTATTACCGATTTATGATAAGCCTATGATTTATTATCCTTTATCTGTTTTGATGCTTGCAGGCATTCGTGACGTACTTATTATTACCACCCAAGAAGACCAAGCCAGTTTTAAACGTTTACTCGGTGATGGCTGTGATTTTGGTATTTCATTAACCTATGCGGTTCAAGCTTCACCGGATGGCTTAGCGCAAGCGTTTATCATTGGTGAACATTTTATTGGTGATAGTTCAGTATGCTTAGTGCTTGGTGATAACATTTTTTATGGTCAATCATTCAGTCAAACATTGCAAGATGCAGCTAATAGACCTATTGGCGCAACCATTTTTGCGCATCAAGTGAAAGATCCTCAACGCTTTGGCGTTGTAGAGTTTGATCGTCATTTTAAAGTCTTATCGATTGAAGAAAAACCGCTACAACCTAAATCCAATTATGCGGTAACGGGTTTATATTTTTATGATAATCGGGTGGTTGAGTTTGCTAAAGCATTACAACCTTCTGCACGAGGTGAGCTTGAAATATCCGATATTAATAATCGCTATTTAGCTGATAACAACTTGAATATGGCACTGTTAGGCTGGGGATTTGCTTGGTTAGATACCGGCACCCACGAAAGTTTGCATGAGGCGTCAGGTTTTGTGCAAACCATTGAAAATGTGCAGGGCTTGAAAGTGGCTTGTTTAGAAGAGATTGCTTGGCGAAAGGGGTGGCTAACAGATGAGCAATTATCTGCAATTTCCCATTCGATGAAAAACAACGCTTATGGTCAATATTTGGCTAAGTTGCTCACTCAATGATATCTGACATAGAAAATAAAGGCGTATCTGTCGAGACATCTAAAACCCAGCATAAGATACCAATCAAAGCCCCTAGTACTGTCAAGGTAATGCTAACTGGCGCAGCTGGTGCTGTTGGCGTATCGATTGTTAAACAGTTAGCAGGTAAAGTCGATTTATATGCCTACACTCACAAACAACTGGATATTACTCAGTTAGCGGCCGTTTGCGAAATCATTGATAAAGTAAAGCCTGATATCATTATCAATGCCGCGGGTTATACCGCAGTTGATAATGCACAAAACGATGAGACTCAGGCCAATCTGGTTAATCATGATGGCGCACAATATTTAGCGTTAGCCGCTGAAAAAATTAATGCGGTATTGTTCCACCTTTCTACTGATTATGTGTTTTCAGGTGAGTCTGACGCGGCCTATACCGAGCAAGACTTACCTCATCCTATTAATGTGTATGGACACAGTAAGCTGGCGGGAGAGTTAGCCATTCAGCAAAGCTGTACCAAGCACATTATTATCCGCACAGCCTGGGTTTTTGCTGAACATGGACAAAATTTTGTCAGGACAATTTTAACGCTAGCGAAAAACCATTCGCAGTTGGATATTGTTGACGATCAAATTGGCGGCCCAACCTATACGGGTGATATCGCCAAAGTGATAGAGGTGTTGATTAATAAACTTTCCGGTGATGATGTTTCGTCTGTTCATTATGGTATTTATCATTATTGTGGTTTGCCTTATGTCAGTTGGAAAGGCTTTGCTGACGCGATAATTATGGCCGCTAAACAAGGTGATATTATTGATACTTTGCCCAAAGTGAATGGCATATTATCTGAAGCATACCCAAGAGCGGCTAAAAGACCTAAGAACTCACGTTTAGATTGTCGTAAAATAGCGCAAGTATTTGATGTGCTGCCATCTGACTGGCAAGCGGCATTAAGCGTTCTTGTCAGCTCAACTGACTTTTCACTTGAGCCGTTGATGAAACCGAAACCCTAATTAAGACACCTAATGAAGATTATTAACACCGCCATAGCCGATATCAAACTTATTGAACCCACGGTTTTTGCTGATGAGCGTGGATTTTTTATGGAAAGCTGGCATCAGCAACGCTTCGAGCAATTGGTGACTGGTCAGCCTATAACGTTTGTTCAGGATAATCATTCCCGCTCGTTTAAAGGAACCTTGCGAGGCTTGCATTACCAGCAGCAACATACTCAAGGTAAACTCGTTTGGGTGACCGCTGGTGAAGTGTTTGATGTTGCAGTGGATATTCGCCAAGGCTCGCCAACTTATGGGCAGTGGGTGGGAGAGTATTTATCTGCAGATAATAAAAGACAAATTTGGATCCCCGCCGGATTTGCACATGGTTTTTATGTGATGAGTGACTATGCCGATTTTGTTTATAAATGTACTGATTATTATGATGCATCATCAGAAAAAGCCATTTTATGGAATGATACAGATTTGAATATTGACTGGCCATTAACTGCGGGGCCATTATTGTCTGATAAAGATCGGCAAGCAGCCGCTTTTGCCGACATTGAGCCACTTGATTACCACATTTAAGAGCAGCTTAAAAACTCATCTTACTAAATCGTATACAGATAATATATTTGAAACTATAAATGAGCATCCCTAAAGGGTTCTGGTCACCCCAACCGGACTCTTTTCTAAAAGAGATTTCTCAATCTATTGGCGACAGAACAGCATTTGCCGAGTGAAGTCGTTCTGCATTGTAATATTTCATATATTTTGCCACATCATCACGCACACGTTGACGAGTTATATGTGGTAGTTTTAATAACCAATCGTGTTTCAAACAACCCAAACCGCTTTACAACAGCATTGTACCAACACGTTCAGAGGCTAAACTTGCAAGGTGATTGGCTGAAAGTACAACTAAACTAGGATATTTGTACTGCAATAGGTGTGCGTCGAACGACTGTTCAGCGCACACCTTAAGTTACTCCGATTAGTATTATTAAACCTGAGTACTGGTTACTTATTATCGGAGCGAAGTACCAACTCGACACGGCGATTGAGTTGCTTGCCTGCATCGTTACTATTGTTGGCAACTGGGGAGTATTCGCCAATACCCTTGGCGGTAAGCTGTTGTTTGTTTATACCGTGCTGACTGGTCAGTGATTGCACCACTGCCTTAGCCCGCTTTTCAGATAACACTTGGTTATAGCTCTGTTGACCTTGGTCATCGGTGTGGCCGATAACATAGAAGTCTTGCTGCTGGTTAGCCTTAAGATAGCTTGCCACAATCGTTATCACTTCGGCGGCCTCTGGTAGCATTTCATCGCTATCAAACTTAAACAATAGGCCGTCTAGTGCCACGTGACCAGTTTGCGCAATCTTGTCAGTTAGGCCTTTTAGATCAATAACTAATCTATCATCTACAAGGCTGGTTTCTTCAATAAGTTTAAGCTCGCTCCATAGGCCATTCTCGAAACCTGTAATGTAGACCATGGCATGCACAGTACCCTCAGGGCGAGCTAATTTATAGAGAGAATAAAACTGGTTTTCATCCAGTCCAATATGTGCAAAGGTTTTGATGCGTTGATGAATTTTTCGTGATTTACCGCATTCATTACCTTGGCAGTGAAACCCACGCACAAAACCGAGTTTTTCTAACGCCGCCTTGAAATTAGCATTGACCTCATATTCAGAATAACCGCGAGGAAGTTTGTAGTTTATATCGGTGATCTTACCTTCAAGGGGCTTGATTTTGTGTTGGTCCTTGTCTATGCCATCGAACACTAAGGTTTGGCCAAATCCTTGTTGTAGGTAATCTTGAATATAGGCACCGGGTAGTCTGGCTATCATGGGATGATCGCTAGCGCCTTGTGTATCCTTGCTCGTTCTGTCTTTAAATGACTCTTGTTCTACCACCGCGCCGAGATAGGCTTGATTGGTTGTTAACAGATCCAGTGGCTCATCGATTTCCTCGATAATATCCAGTTGCAGCCCAGCACCATTTTGCCAATTAGTCGCATAGACTGAGAGGTAAACTTGTTTGTTTTTAAGGGGGAGCTTAGCCGTGAGTAAGGCCGGTGAGTTCTTCGGAATATCGTTAAGCGGACTAATTTGTTTCGAAAGATTGTTCTTGTTACCACAGGCATCTAGCTGACATTCAAATAGTATGTTGCCTCCTAGCTTTATTATTTGTGCTTTATAGTTATTAACGGCATGGCTAGGGTCATAGCTGCTGGGAAGTTCATAATAGGTGCGTTTTAGCTGCCCGGCATAAGTTTGAGTTTGATATTCCCCCTTATTAATACCTGAGATAAAGGCGAACGGAATATAATGACGAGTCTGTTTTTTATAAACCTTACTATCGGCAAGCGGTGTGAAGGGCTGTTGCTCTGGCTCTGCTTGAGCGCTGACGGCTAAAGTACAACATAGCGCTAATAATAGTTTTTTTATCATTGTATTTCCTTTTACAGTTTATGGACTAAAGGCAATTGATTATCTATGCCACTTAGTTTCTCAGAGCTATTTTTAAGGTTTAACTTTTGCTGCTTAGCTGTTTGCTTATTAGTTTTTGGGGGCAGGGCAATCTGTTAACACTGTCAGTGATTTGTTGCTCTCGTCCATTTTTTGCATTAGCGCCATCATCTGATTGGGGTCAAGTCCTTTATACATTAAGGCGACACCAGGCTGATGTGCTAAAGGGGCTAACCGCGAGCAATCTGTCATGTTCATGATCGAGATAGAGCTAGCTTGGCTATGGGCTAATGCCTGCCAATCTTGAGTGTCGATATTTGATAGCATCAGGTTAGCTGAAAGTTGACTAATATCGCCAAACTTGGCTATCCGACTCTGCTCTAGGTTGAGTATCTCTAATTTCGCTAAGCTCGATAAGGGAGATAAATCAGTGATTTTCCCGCCCTTTAAATTGATTGTTTGCAGTTGTTTGAATTTTTTCAGGTCTTGAATACTTACTGTCGATGACAGGCGGCAGTTAAGCTGAGTAAGTTCATTGCTGTTACTTAATTGAAGCTGCTTAGCAGCAGATTCTACACAGCTTGCTATTTGTGGGTCGTTAAATGACATTGCATCGATAGAATATGACGGCGAGCGTACCAGTAATATATCTAGGGTGACTCGCTCATTGTCGGTCTCGACAACACCAGTAATACGGGCTTGGTATGGCTGGCTTATATCGGCTAATACAGCATCTGGCAGCTGTAACTTAAGTTGTTCATTAATACTGAGTTGATTGGTCAACGTAAGTTGTTTGAGTTGAGAAATATCGTGGACTTCAAGATAGCTAAGATCGTTAAAATAAGGGAGAGCATTAGCCGTAAATTCATAGCTTAGCGTCAGTGTTTCAACAGATTTATTTTGTGGCTGCTGTGATTGAGGCTCAGTCGCCCTTGTTAGAACCGCCTGCGATGTCGCGTCAGTAAATTCATCTGTCGCCCCATGTTGTATTAGTTTCTCAACCATTTCCATCTCGACACTTTGAACGTTTTCAACCAAAGAGGGAAGAGCCTCAGACAGATAGCAGAATTTAGCCACCTCAAACATGTCTACAACCATATTGACCTGGGTTTGACCAAGATTGAACGCCATTAATGCCGAGAACGCTTCAGCTTCATCTCGTGTCGTTACTAGGGAGTCGATGTTATCGACATAGTCTTGCAGCTCTGCTGTAGTTTGTTTAAATTGCACTAATTGCTCGGGTTGATAGCAGTGACTGTCTTTGTCGATGTTTGCGAGAAAATGCTGATAATGGGGTAAATACTGGTTGGCTAGCGCTAACATTTGCTCGGCAGTCTGTGTCATGTCGCCAATAAATTCGCTCTGTAGCACTTTTTTAGCGCTTTGAGTCTCGTCTAGCTTTTGTGATAACAGTTCCATTTGCAGGGCATGTTGTTTACTGAGTAGATGGGATTGCTCGACGATAGTGCTGGTATCTTGTTTGAAATTTAGGATGGCATCGCGGGTCGACATTGCGAGTAGCTCGTTACTGTATGTCATTGCTGTGATAACAAGCACAATAGATATTGTCGAGCTAAATTGTTTATCTGTGAAACCGCGGTAGGGTACTAGCTTTAATAATTGCTTAATTGCCATTAGCTTCCCTGTTTATATAGTCAATCTAGCCTTGATTGATGAGTATCAAGACAGGTTGCCCACAAGACTGATTCATACAACCAAGGTTATAAAAGATGGGCAATAGTCCATGAGGCATGAGATATCAATTCAGGGGGAAACAAGCCCCCTGATTAATCGTTAAGCCTAAATTTAGAAATATAAATTATCGACTAACTTTTCATTGACATATAACTCGCATTTATCGGCCGTACTGCTCTTTGAAGATTGCACGACAGCAGCGATGGCACCAAAGGCGCCGCCTTGATTACCTAACACTGAACCAAAGTAACAATGGCTGCGTACAGCAAAATCTTTGTATTTTGCGTTTAAGTTTTGAGTTGGAGTGTAAGGGGGAAAACGACCTTGCATAATGGGGTCGCCGTTTACAGTTAAGATCAAAATATTTTTCTTGTCATGATAACTGCCGTTAAATTTGAGCTCTGTACCATCTACTTCGACCGTTTTTTCGAGTGCCATACGAGGGCCAGGATCTGAAGCACAACCAGTAAGAATCGCAGCAAGTGTTAAGGCAGAAAGTGAAGCGTATTTCATTTAAATAGTCCTTTATATCAACAGTAAAACGTCCATGAAGGAGCGAATGTTAATTTAGACAAAAAAGCATAACAATGAGATGTAATCTTATTCGCTAAAAAATAAAACTTTAGTTTTACGCCATGATCTTATCCTAAAGTTATCGCTCGCTGTATTACCCTTTCGGGTGTATTTTGATGGAAGTTAGACTTGTTAACCCTCGATTTATATGAAGAGTTTCTTAGAAAGTGCATAAAATGTACTTGCGAGACTGAAGTCTATGGGTCATTCGTTAATTTTGAAAAAAGTCACTTGTTTAAAAAAGGTATTAGCCAGCTGTGAATCGCATAACTATATTTAGTGGGTATTTTATAAGCGAGTTGTTCTGAGCCTTGACGTGTTATCAGATAGGTTATTTTTGCCACATTAACCACACCAATCACTTCAGATAATGGATATTTCCTCTCACCAAATAGGCTAGTTTTCACGATCAAATTACCATGATCGATTTTTAAGCGAGTCGGCACATCATTATTAATGATAAGGAGGCTAATACCCAGGGTGAGATCGCGAATACTTTTCGCCCAATTAGTGGAAGTTTATTAATCGAATATCAACTGCATGGACGCAGTTGTTAAGCCATCATGGATGATTTCACGGCGTTTCGTTTAATAAACTTTCACGAGTTGTATAAAATGCAATCACTCATGCGGTAGCCCTGGGCTAATACCGCTTGAAAAGAACAAGGCTGTTAAGTACTGCATTGCAACGGGGATGTATGAAGTGTGACTATCTGCCAAACAGGTAGTTTACCTTATAGATCTGACTTTATTTTATCCAGAACGCCACGGGTAACTATCACCGGTGGAGCATAAACTCTTGCTGTGCCACTTGTTTTAATGTCAATGGGTTGATTTGTTGCCATTGGGGGGAAGCCGTGCCCTTAAAATCCTTAGGTTAGTTATCTATGCCATAAATAGAGCCTTCCTGTAAAACGTCTGCCTAGGAGCTGTATATGGTCAGCCCTTAGCCAACGACTAACCAGCTCGCAATTAAAAGTGCTATCTATTTGGTCGCAATGATTGTCATCAACTGCTCCAAGTTTATCCTGGAGCAGGTGTTTTCAAATAGTCAGATTATTAATGCTAGGTGTGGTTAGTTAGAGACTACATTTTTACCATTACTCCACTCTAATCAATCCCTAAAAATCCACCGGTTTGATGTGCCCAAAGCTGGCTATAAATGCCATCTGAAGCAATCAGTTCTTGATGTGTTCCTTGCTCAATAATTTTGCCTTGGTCGAGTACTATTAATCTATCCATTGCGGCAATAGTCGATAGACGATGGGCGATGGCAATAACGGTTTTACCTTCCATTAATTCATATAACGACTCTTGGATTGCGGCTTCGACTTCAGAATCGAGTGCTGAGGTGGCTTCATCTAAAATCAAAATTGGTGCGTTTTTCAGCAGTACCCTGGCAATGGCAACACGTTGTCGTTGTCCACCTGATAGCTTGACACCGCGCTCACCAACCTGGGCGTCTAAGCCGACATTGCCATGGGGGTCGGTCAAATCTTGAATAAAGTCATAGGCCTGGGCTTGTTTAATTGCCGACATCAATTGCTCTTCAGTTGCGTGTGGGTCGCCATATAAGATGTTTTCACGGATAGAGCGGTGAAGCAGGGAGGTATCTTGAGTTACCATGCCAATATGTGCGCGCAAGGAGTCTTGGGTGACATCGGTTAAAGGCTGGTCATCGATTAATATCTGTCCTTTTTCGACATCATGGAAGCGCATTAACAGGTTCACCAATGTTGATTTACCTGCGCCAGAGCGTCCCACTAAACCGACTTTTTCACCGGGTTTAATGTTTAATGCAAGGTTGTCAATCACACCCGTTTTTTCACCATAGTGAAAGCTGACTTGGTTAAAATCAATTTTACCTTGGCTGACATTAAGCGCTTTAGCTTGCGGCTTATCTTCAATAGCAATTGGTTTGGATAAGGTATTCATGCCATCGGTAACGGTACCGATGTTTTCAAATAGTGAGCTAATTTCCCACATTATCCATTGTGACATGCCGTTTAAGCGCAGTGCTAAGCTCACCGCGATAGCGATAGCGCCCACAGTAATGGCATCGTCCGCCCATAACCAAATAGACACAGCAGCAATGGTAAAGGCCAAAAGGTAATTGATAATTTGCACCAATACACTGATAACTGTTACTAAACGCATTTGGCCATAAACGGTTTTTAAGAAGGTCATCATGCTGTCTTGGGCATAATCTGCTTCTTGTTTAGTGTGTGAAAACAGTTTAACGGTTGAAATATTGGTGTAGCTGTCAACAATACGGCCGGTCATACTTGAGCGGGCATCAGCCTGCTCGGCAGAGATGGCTTTAAGCTTTGGCACTAACTTCCATTGAATGGTTACATAAGCAAAAAGCCAGATCAGCATAGGCAGCATCAAACGCACATCTGCACTGGCTATCATGACTAACATTGAGGTGAAGTAAATCAAGATGTACATCAATACATCTAATAGCTTCATCACTGTTTCTCGCACAGCAAGGGCAGTTTGCATCACCTTAGTTGCCACACGACCGGCAAAGTCATCTTGATAGAAGGAAATACTTTGCTTAAGTAAATAACGATGCGCTAACCATCGAATGGCCATCGGGTAATTGCCTAGTAGCGTTTGGTGAACAATCAATGAGTGCAGTAATACCAAAAGTGGAATGATCACCAATACAATGACCGACATGGTAATTAATGTGGTGCTTTCTTCTTGCCATAAGGTGTCAGGATTTTTGGTGACTAGCCAATCGACAAGTTGCCCCATAAACCCAAACAATGACACTTCTAACATGGCTAATAATGCTGTCAGAATTGACATGATAATAAGTGGTGCACCAAACCCTTTAGTGTAATGACGACAAAAAGCATATAAGCCTGTTGGCGGCTGGGTGGGTTCTTCTGGCGGTAAGGGTTTTACTAATGATTCAAAAAAGTTAAACATGCAGGGCTCTAATTATTCATCAAAAAATTCATCCTTAGGATACCTGAACTACTTGCGCTTGTTTATCTTTGATGTTGAGTTAAGGGATAATTTGGACAATAAAGTGTGCAGCAGACATTAGCTTGAGTTCCGATTTTCGCTAGTGCTTCTAAACTGGCTATCGTAGAGTAGTTGTCAATATCACCTTTGTTGGATTCGCTGTGCCTAGATTACCTGAACATGATTGCGCCTTATTGGCTGAAGTTTGCCGTCAGGCGAGGCTAAGCCGAGATGCACGATTTGATGGACAGTTTTTCACCGGGGTGTTTAGTACGGGGATTTATTGCCGCTCAATTTGTCCTGTATCACCTCCCCATGAAAAAAATGTTCGCTATTTTGATACCAGTATAAAAGCCGCCAATCACGGACTAAGGCCCTGTTTACGTTGTCGTCCAGACAGTGCGCCGCATTCCTATGCTTGGATGGGCACGCAAACGACATTGCAACGAGCCGTCAAGTTGATTGATGCTGGTGCAATGGCGGGGGATAACGCTTTAAGTGTTGAGCTGCTGTCTGAAAAATTAGGGATCAGTAGTCGCTATTTGGTGAAGTTATTTAATCAATATTTAGGTACCTCGCCTAAGCGTTATGCGGTGTACCAACAAGTGATGTTTGCTAAAAAACTCTTGCATCAAACCAGTATGCCCATTACTGAAATCGCCTTAGCGGCGGGATTTAATAGTATTCGCAGCTTTAATGATGCCTTTAAACAAGCATTGTTATTAACCCCGAGTGCGTTAAGGAAATCAATAAATCCACAGCCGAGCGATTCGAGATCTACACGCACGCTTGCTGCTGGCAAGGTAAACTCGTCTATTTCCTTAAAGCTAAGTTATCGCCCACCACTTAATTGGCAAGCCATGCATGATTTTTATCATTTAAGGCAAGTGAACCAAATGGAGTGGCTGTCTGATAATACTTATGGTCGCAGTTTTGATTTAGATGGGGTGAAAGGCATATTTGCGGTTAAACATATCGCCAGCAAAGCGCAGTTTGCATTAACCGTCAGCTTTGTTCGTCCAGCCGATAGCCGCTACTTGGCAAACGTGGTAAATGCTGTGCGCAAGATGCTCGATCTTGATGCTGATATGGCGACAATTGAGCATAAGTTGCAAGACATTAAACCCGTGTTGTTAAATCATCTTCAAGGCCTAACCTTAATCAATGATTTAAGTATGGTTAAGGGGTTACGGATCCCTGCTACCTTTACAGTGTTCGAGGCGGCGTGCCGTGCCGTTCTGGGGCAGCAAGTGAGTGTGGTACAAGCGTCTAAGTTATTGAATACGCTCGTGGCACATTATGGTGAGTTAATTGTGATAAATCAGCAAGAGTATCGTTTATTTCCAACCCCGCTTGCTATTGCAACGGCTAGTTTAGACGCGCTAAAAATGCCTGGGGCAAGAAAGTTAGCTTTAAATGGGCTAGGACAGTTTGTGCATGATAACCCACGTTCAACACCGAGTGATTGGCTAAATGTAAAAGGGATTGGCCCCTGGACTGTGGCCTATGCGCAAATGCGCGGCCAAAGTAATCCTAATGTGTTTTTATCTGGCGACTTAGTGATTAAAAATCGCTTAAAAGCCTTTTGCCAACCACTTACCGTGGCGCTTGATACCCCAAAACAGTATATCGAGTTAGCCGATGACATCGCGCAGCAAATTGCTCCTTGGGGCAGCTATCTAACGTTCCAACTTTGGGCAAATACTTAAGGCTTAACAGCTTAATAAAGGAAATCAATATGGTCATTGAATATCAGCCGCCAGTGTTAGAAGTGCACCTTACCAGCCCTGTTGGGATTTTGTCGTTAAAGGCGTCAGCTATGGGCTTAACCCATTTGACGGTTGTGGATCTAAACCGTCAATCAGATCAAGTAGAGGAGTGTGCTGTAAATGAACTCCCCATAGCTGCTTTTTCAGACAACAAAATGCGCGCACAGCAGCATATTCACGCAGTAAAGGGACAATTAAGTGAATACTTTGCCGGTACGCGCCAAGCATTTGAATTAGCCTTAGCGCCCAAAGGTACGGTTTTTCAGCACCAAGTATGGCAAGCATTAGCGGCAATGCAGTTTGGCGAAGTTTGTAGCTATGCTGATATTGCCCAGCGTATTGAACGTCCTAAAGCGGTAAGGGCAGTGGGGGCAGCCAACGGCGCTAACCCCATAGCGATTATTGTGCCTTGCCATAGGGTAATAGGCAAAAATGGCAAGTTAACAGGTTATGCCTATGGCTTAGAGATGAAGCAATTTTTATTAGGGTTAGAGGCTGATAAGTCACACAGAGTATAGAAATAGACTTATTAACAAAGGCTGCATTGCAAATAGTTTATCGCGTTATATACCCAATCAACCTGAAGATGCATGTTTCAGAGCTTCACCGTGTTTTCAATACTAGGCGCGTTAATGCGGTAATGTAGGTACCTTATAATTTAACGCAACAACGCTGTTGATTTAACAATCAGGGGAACACGGTGAAACTCCCAAAGGGCAAGTTTTACACGCGTTTATGCTGCGTTATTGATTTTAGAATGGGAATAACCATTACTCGCAATCAATGCCTTGCTTAAACGCGTGTAAACTCTTGCTGAAATTGCGCATCTTCAGGTCGTTTGGGTATAGACACACTATTCATAAACTGGCGCAAGCATGTTGGCATCGAGATCCCATTGATGACATGTTGAGCGGTTGAAGTCGGTTTTCGATTTAAGTGTTCATCCTTCTTCCTTGCGATGTTTAAATCGCTACAGTGCGTCACTTTTAGCTGTGATAACACTGGTGTCTCGCCCTGTGTTTCTAGCCTCTTTGGCTAAATTAAGGTAAAATCGGCGTTTATCTTAATTGACTGAATTGATTCATGACCCAAGCGGCTACTTTTACTGATTTTGGTTTGTCTGCACCTTTACTTGCACGACTCACTGAGCTGAACTACACCACGGCCACACCTGTGCAGGCAGCCACTATTCCGGCCTTATTACAAGGTAAAGACGTGCTAGCGGGGGCGAATACCGGTTCTGGTAAAACGGCAGCGTTTGCGTTACCCATTATTCAACATTTAAGTGTGAACACCCAGCGCGGTGCTTCTAAGCAAAATAATGTCAGTTGTTTAGTGTTAGTGCCCACTCGTGAATTGGCCAAGCAGGTTGCTGATAGTTTTCAGTCTTACTCTAGCCACTTAAATGGCTTGATTAAAACGGTAGCCGTATTTGGTGGTGTGTCGGTTAATACCCAAATGTTGGCATTACGTGGTGGTGCGGATGTGGTTGTTGCTACACCGGGTCGATTGTTAGATTTATTGTCGTCAAATGCACTTAAGTTAAACAAAGTGACGCATTTAGTGTTAGATGAAGCTGACCGCATGTTAAGTCTTGGTTTTACCGAAGAGTTAAATCAAGTGCTTGAGTTAATGCCAAAGAAAAAGCAAACCTTGTTGTTTTCAGCGACTTTTCCGGAAGATGTGCAAGCTTTAGCCTCATCGTTATTAACAAATCCTCTTGAAATTCAAATGCAAAGTGCTGAAGCTAGCACCCTGGTACAACGCGTTTTTACCGTAAATCGTGAAAGTAAAACTGCATTATTGGCTCATTTAATTAATGAGAATCACTGGCGACAAGCACTCATTTTCGTCAATGCTAAAAATACCTGTGAACATTTAGCGCAAAAATTAGCTAAAAGAGGCATTAATGCTGAGGTGTTTCATGGTGATAAAGCCCAAGGTGCAAGAAATCGTGTATTAGAGGCTTTCAAATCATCTGAAATTGATGTATTAATTGCCACCGATATTGCGTCACGGGGTATTGATATTGATAAATTACCCGTGGTGATTAATTTTGATTTACCAAGAAGTCCAGCTGATTATATGCATCGAATTGGTCGAAGTGGCCGAGCCGGTGAAGTTGGCCTGGCAATTAGTTTGGTATGTCATGATGATTATCATCATTTCTCAGTGATTGAGAAAAAGAATAAGATCCGCCTTGAGCGTGAGCAAGTTGCAGGCTTTGAGGCTGATGAAGAAATGCCATTAAGTGCGCAAATCGTTAAACCAATGGCCAAACCCGCCGGTACAGGTAAAAAGAAGCGTAAAAAACTTCCCGCTGTAAACGTCGAAGTATGGTCAACAAAACCAGATTAAGTAGTAGGTATATGAAACAAGTTTTTTGGTTAATTGATGGGCAACTTGCAGGACGCAGTGGTCCCAATAAAGATGCATGGGATTTAGCAGAGTTAAAAGCCGCAGGTTTTGGTGCGATAGCATCACTGAATGATGGCGCTATGTGTGATACACAACAGATGGCTGATTTGGGCATCGAACATCAAATATTTAACTTGCCGGATAATATTCCGCCCGTTGATGGTGATGTTGAAATTTGTGCTGAAATAATGCCAAAAGTATTGGCTTTTATTCGCCAAGCCGAAGCGCAAAATAAAGCAGTATTGTTACATTGCCGTTCAGGTATCAATCGTACTGAGCTAATGATGGCTTATTATTTAATGGAAAACGGTGTGGCTCCAGTGCACGCGGTCAGCCAGGTTCGTAATGCCAGTGGTTTAGCATTTGATGCTGAGGGCTGGGATCAGTTTGTCTATGATGTGCTTTACACATTACAAAGCCCGTCGAATTAAACCAGCATCCAGCCTCGATTGAATGAGCTATTTGACCAAGGGATTAACTTAGTCAATTAGCTCATTTTTGTTTAAAGGAGCAAAACATGTTTCGCTACAGGATGTTAAGGCCGCTATTTTCTTATTACGCATCTATTTTTTTATTGGCATTATTTGTCAGCGGATGTTCAACCCATTATGTTTACCCCACCGCGCCGCTTGAATATCAACTCGCCAAACCTGATAACACACCTTTAGCTCAGTATTTGCAGCAACTTCCTGAACTGGAAACGCATAATGGCATTTATCCTTTACATGATGGCTTAGATGCTTTTACGTCGCGATTATTGATGATTGATAGCGCCAGCGTGTCTATCGATTTGCAATATTATCTTTATCATGATGACGAAACAGGCAAGCTATTAACCTTACACCTTTATAACGCCGCAGAGCGTGGCGTAAGGGTAAGGTTATTAGTGGATGACATGACCACCAAAGGGCGTGACTTAGGCATATTAAACCTTGCCGCTCACCCTAATATTAGTATTCGTATTTTCAATCCAGCCGATGATCGAACTTTTCGTAATATAGCGTTTTTAAATAACTTTTCGCGCTTAAACCATAGAATGCATAATAAATCGCTCACTATTGATAATTTAGTGAGCGTGGTGGGTGGCAGAAACATAGGCGATGAATATTACTCGGCAAACCACAACGTTGAGTTTGGTGATTTTGATGTGTTGATGGTGGGTAAGGTTGTTCAGCAGGTGTCTGAGCAATTTGACCTGTACTGGAACTCATCTCAAGTTAGGCCTATTGAACAACTGTTTGTAAGAACATCTAACCAACCTGCAGCCGATGAAATTCAGCAGTATTTTAGGGATTATCATCAATCGGTGCTCGATCATCCATATCTGCTGCGTTTAGCCCAGTCGCAGTTTTTATATCAAATGCTTAACCATCAATTGAACTGGTTTTGGTCTGATGCTGAGCTGATTTATGATATGCCGAATAAGCTTAATCAACTCGATGAGCCTATTTTACTGGATGATTTAAATCTGTTCTTTCAAAAAACCAATGACGAAATGGTCATGTTGTCGCCTTATTTTGTGCCAACCGAGAAAGGCGCTGATGCCTTGATAGCGGCGGTAAAACAAGGCAAGAAAGTCACCATTATTACTAACTCACTTGCCGCCACCGACGTGCTGGCGGTGCATGCTGGTTATATTCATTATCGAGAACGTTTAGTCAAAGGCGGGGTAATCATATATGAAATGAAAGCCCATCCCGCTAATGATAAAACCAAAGCGAAAAAGTCCACTCTAGCAGGAAGCTCGCGCAGCAGCTTGCATGCCAAAATGATTGCGATTGATAAGCAGCATTTATTTGTCGGCTCCTTTAACTTTGATCCTCGTTCAGCCTGGTTAAATACTGAAATGGGGGTGATTATTGAAAACCCTGAATTAACGCAATTAATTGTTGAAAGCATTGATAACAGCATCTCAAAATGGGCGTATTTGCTTGAATATAAAGATGAACAATTACAATGGTTGGATATTCAAAATCAAACCTATTATCAACAAGAGCCTGAAGCAAGCTGGTGGCAACGATTTTCGGCAAAATCCCTATCGCTTTTGCCTATTGAATCACAACTTTGATGATGTTTTTTCAGGATTTTTTAATCAATAACGCCACCATTATTTGATGTTGATGCTATAGTCAGTTTATACCCTAAAATGTTTGACGGTATTAGAATACCGTATCGTTGATGTGTTTAGGGTCTGTTGATCTTTCAAGGTTGTTTTTGCAGTGAATTGTTGGCCATTTATACAAGGCAGAGGCTTTGCCGTGTAGTTATTCTACATAATAAGCCGATAACGCAGTAAAAATGGCCAACAAACGCTGTCCGAAGGATTCGGCTAAAAACGAATTACGCTTTGTTGAGTGAGTTTTGCTTAGATTGCTAGGCTACAATTCACTCGCCGCGCTTAATTCGTTTTTATCTCGAACAAAATTCCACCAGCAAAGATCAACAGACCCTAAGGTTATGGTAGGAATGTGACTAATTAAGTCGCAATAATTTGAACTCATTTTTATCGATAGAGGAACGTTAATGGCGTCAAAGCAGAGTAAAGCTAGTCAATCACAAGGGTTGTTGTTATTCCACTTGAATCACTCGCAGCTATTCGCTTTGGGCACGCTTAAAATACGTGAATTAGTCCCTTTTACCGAATTGACTAAAATCCCTAATTCTCATCCTAGTATTATGGGGGCGGCGACCGTTCGAGGTGGCACTATTCCGGTTATCGATATGGCGGCTGCCATTGGTTTTCGGCCGATTGAACAAAGTGAGTTGAAAAATTGTTTTATCATCATCACAGATTGTCAGCGGATGGTTATTGGTTTTGTGGTACGCGCCATTGATAAAATCATTGAATGTAATTGGCGTGATATTGAACCACCATCAAGTAGTTTAGGTAAAAATGCTTACTTAACCGGCGTTACCCGTTTTGATGGCCGCTTGGTACAGTTACTCGACGTTGAGTTGCTTTTATCTAAGATTTTCCCCAATGATCCTACCGTTAACCGCGCTATTTTGACCGACGTACAACGCGAAAAACTCAAACCGCTGCGAATTTTAATTGTCGATGACTCTAAAGTGGCCCGCAAGCAGTTATCCGATGCGCTTGATTCAATCAATATTCCTTATGAAGTGACCTCTAATGGCCATGAAGCATTAATGATGATGGTGGAGGCGGCAAAAGAGCGTAAGCCTGTTGACCTGTTGGTCAGCGATATTGAAATGCCTGGGTTAGACGGTTATGAGTTGTCATTTGAAGTAAAAGATAATCCTGAAATCGCTAAGGCGTATATTATTTTACATACCTCGCTTTCAAGTGAGATTAGCTTAAGCCAGGCCAAGCAGGTTGGCGCGAATGAAGCGTTAACCAAGTTTGATGCCAAAGAACTGATTGAAGCTATGCTTCGGGGCGCACAATTTTTATCCAAGTAAGCTGTTGGCATTGCAGTAATGCTGAGTCAAACCACTGGGTACTTTGGCTTGTTTGTATTTATAGTCGCATTGCCGTGAATGCGTTCATGCGTGAATGAGCGTTGATTAAACCTAACTCCAGCCATTCTATAGAAGAGGGTAAGTACTGTCAGTTGAAGCTATTTCTTTACCTGTTCTAGGTGGTTTGGTAGGCATTATCGGTTTTCATTAAACGCTTAATACTCCAGTTTAATCTGTCATCAATTATGCCGCTAAGATTTAATCCATCGATATCTCACAGCCCCTCTCACTTAACTGCCAAATCGGCTAATTATGCTGCCGTTGCACCTGAGCATGTTTAATAAATGTGGTCAGGTTGCGAATTTTGAGTAATTTTCAGTTTAATTAACCGCCTTTGCTAGACTTTGCCCATAGCATCCTGATATACAACCTCTATATCTGAATAACAGATAAAAATAATAAAATAAATTTGAAGGTTAAGTCATGAATCAAAACACATCGCTGTTTGCGCGTATTGTGAACGGTAGCCTAGTGCTACAAATTATCGGCGGGATCATTTTAGGGGTGATCCTCGCATCGGTTTCAACATCGGCTGCTGGGCAAGTTGCTTTTTTAGGTGATTTATTTGTCGGTGCGTTAAAAGCTATTGCGCCTATTTTAGTCTTTATCCTTGTGGCATCTTCTATCGCGAATCAGAAGAAAGATAGTCACACCAATATGCGTCCTATTATTGTGTTGTATTTACTCGGCACACTCGCAGCGGCCATTACCGCGGTTGTATTCAGTTTTATGTTCCCGACCACATTATTACTCGCAACGGGGATTGAAGGTTCAAATCCACCACAGGGCATTGGTGAGGTACTGAATACCTTATTGTTTAAAGTGGTCGATAATCCTGTAAATGCACTTATGACCGGCAATTACATCGGTATTTTAGCTTGGGGTGTGGGTTTAGGTGTTGCTATGCACCATGCAAGTGATTCAACTAAGCAAATGCTAGCTGATTTAAGCGATGCGGTATCCAGTATTGTACGCTTTGTTATTCGCCTTGCGCCTATTGGTATATTTGGTTTGGTCGCGGCCACTTTTGCCACAACTGGCTTTGCTGCATTAGCCGGTTATGCCCAGTTATTATTGGTGTTAGTTGGCGCAATGTTATTTATTGCACTTGTGGTAAATCCATTGATTGTTTACATCAAAATTAAGCGTAATCCTTATCCATTAGTGTTTAAGTGCCTACGTGAAAGCGGCGTGACGGCATTTTTTACCCGTTCAAGTGCTGCTAACATCCCAGTTAACATGGCTTTATGTGAAGAGTTAAAACTGCATAAAGACACCTATTCAGTGTCGATCCCTTTAGGGGCAACAGTTAACATGGGTGGCGCGGCGATTACTATCACGGTATTAACCTTGGCAGCGGCACATACTTTAGGGATTCAGGTTGATTTTATGACGGCGATTTTATTAAGTGTGGTTGCTGCTGTATCGGCTTGCGGAGCTTCGGGTGTGGCGGGTGGATCATTACTACTTATCCCATTGGCCTGTAGTTTATTTGGTATTTCGAATGATGTTGCCATGCAAGTGGTTGCTGTTGGCTTCATCATTGGGGTTATTCAAGATTCTGCTGAAACCGCATTAAACAGTTCTACTGATGTGGTCTTTACGGCTGCCGCATGTGAAGCCGCTGAGAATAAAGCTAAATCTGTATGAATGATTTTGCGGGTGGCGCGATGAATTAATTTGCGCCAATCCCGTTAATCTTCGCATTGAGTAATGATATGCCGACACTTTGAAATGTCGGCATTTTTTATGGCTGATGATCCCATTTAAATTGAATAGGGGCTCTGGAATGGTAGGTAAACTTGAACGTGAATTAGAAGTGCTCTGGGCTAACAAAGGTCAATTGAGTCAGTTTGTAAGGGTGAGTAATAGACAAGGATTTAGCGTGCAGTTTTAATCTAGGGCTTGCGTTAATCGCTGCCGTATCGGCATAAAAAGTATCACCTAGAATGGGGTGGCCTAAAGCCAGCATGTGAACCCGTAATTGATGCGTTCTACCTGTGTGAGGGCAGAGTTCGATTAAGGTACTGTTATCACGATGCTTAAGCACCTGATAATCGGTTATCGCAACTTTACCCTGTGCGCTTACTTGCTGAAAAGGTGGGTTATCAGCTATGGGGCCTAAGGCTAAATCAATTTGTCCTGAACGTGGTGATACATGGCCTGCAACCTCGGCTATATACACCTTTTTCGCTTCACGGTTTTGAAATTGGGTTTTCAAATGTGATTCGGCTTTTTTGTTGCGGGCAAAAATTAAAATACCTGAAGTGTCACAATCTAATCGGTGCACTAAAATGGCATCGGGATAACGCTCAATCACGCGACTAATCGCGCAGTCATGGGTCTCTGGCGCTCGTCCTGGGTTCGATAATAATCCCGACGGCTTATTAATAACGATGATGTCTTTGTCTACATGTCGAATATCTAACCAAGGAATGCTAGGCGGTTGATAACTAAAAATATGCATTGGTTCACTCAGAAGAAATTAACACGGATGATGAGGGGGAGTTTAGCAAACTTGTCGTCAAATGATCATAAAAAAGTGCTTAACCACAACCGTATTTTAAGCCCCCACTGGGTAGTAATACCTGATGTCACAAAGCGAATTTGTTGTTGATTATCGATAATATAGATAGCGGGAAAAGCATTCGCTCCCCATTGTTGTGAAAGGCTTTGTTGTTGTGGGGCTAACGTCATATTCGCCTCGTTAATCACGGTAAACTGCAAGTCATTTTTGTGCATGTATTGAATAATATCTTCATCACTACCTGATGCCACTGCAATAGCAATAACCTGATAGTCATTAGAGGATGCAAGGTTGTTAATCATTGGTGAGGTCACTTTGCAGGCGGGGCACCATGTTCCCCAAAAATAAACCAAGGTAGGCTTGGTCGAGCTAGCAAGCATAAATGGCTGTTGCTGAACTGTGATGGCCGAAAGTGGTGGTGCCTGGCCATTTATCATATCGCGTTGTAAGTAACTGGCAATTGCAAAAAGAACAGCTAACAAAATGCACAGATCGCGAATTTGCTTTATCCAAAAAGCGCGACTTTTAACGCGTTGGCCAAGGGGGAGATTATTATTCATGTGTCTTTATGTGTATTTCGCTTATGTTTACTTTAAATATTCTGCCGGTGTTTTTCTGCTATAAATGCGGCTATATGCCATAAGTTGCGGATAAAAAGTGCGAAAAGCTATTTCGATATCAATATAGAGCTTGTCTACATCTTTTATTGCACTGTTGAATAATTCGGGTTTCGACAAACGCTTACTTATGCCAGTAATCGCTTGATTTAATCCTTGCTTAGATTGATAACTGCTTAGCCAATCCTGTTGCACAATATTGGGGATGATATGCTGCAGTTTTTCCGGTAACTGCTGAGTGGTTTGCATGCATTGATAGGCTTTTTGAGTAAAATCGGCCAAAGATTGGTGATGATATTCTTCCCAGTAATAAGCCAGGTAATGATCAAAAGCTAAATCAATTAAAATGGGTGCAACTCTTCGAGACGTTTTGGGAAATTGCTTTAATAAATCAATAATAATCTCATGACTGTCGGTGACCACATCTATCTGTCTATGCAACCAAATGCCCTGCTGCAAATGTTTAGGGTGGTCAATTATGCTACCTTTGGCAAAATCACCAGCTAGATTGGCCGTTAAGTGAGTGCCACTGATATCAGCAAGGTGTAAATGTGCAAGAAAGTTCATGAGTTTATGCTTCTTTTTTAAGGATTTTACAGTATGATAACAACTAAAAATAAAAGGGTATTTGTCAGTAAAGCAATCATTACGTTTGCTAACTGTATCACAGACAAGCAAAATGCTGCACAAATAAGCCTCGCAACAATGACATAAGCATTATTAACTACCGAATTATCTCTTGAGTAACGTTTGTTTTTAGGATCATGGAAGATGAAAAACTGGCTGAATAAAATAATAGGTCGCACGCCTGCGCCTACCCGCAACAAAGTCACGGTCGATTTACGCTATCAATCGCACAGCTTTACCATGGACGATTTTAAAAATGCCGGTAAAGAAATAGAATCCGCTGCAATCAATGCCGTTGATAGCACGATTTCTGAGTCAAACGAGCCCGATAGCGCTACAAGTAATAACTCATGCAAGGTTAAGCTAATTAAATGATCGTCTTAACTTGATCTTCATTCACGGTCACCATAGACTAGCGGCCGTTTTTTAGACTTGTTGAGATCTTATTATGCGCGTCACCGACTTTTCGTTTGAGCTTCCAGATGAATTGATTGCCCGTTACCCAACGGCGCAACGCAATGCATCGCGTTTACTTACTCTTGATGGCCAAACTGGCGCCTTAGCAGACCAAAAATTCACTGATTTATTGCAAATGATCAATCCCGGTGACTTGATGGTATTTAATAATACCCGAGTGATCCCGGCACGTTTATTTGGTCAAAAATCAACAGGTGGAAAGTTAGAAATTTTAGTTGAACGCATGCTTGATGATAAGCGGATTCTCGCTCACGTACGAAGCTCAAAATCGCCGAAAGTTGATAGCTTAATAGACTTAGATTCTGATTCAGGTTGCGGTTATCAAATGAAAATGGTGGCTCGCCACGATACCCTTTTCGAGCTTGAGTTATTATCAGAACTCACCATTTTGGAAGTGTTAGAACAAATCGGCCATATGCCACTGCCGCCTTACATTGACCGCCCTGATGAAGATGCCGATAAAGAACGTTATCAAACCGTTTATAACCAAAAGCCGGGGGCAGTTGCTGCGCCAACAGCAGGGTTACATTTTGATGATGCTATGTTGGCAGCTTTGAAAGATAAAGGTGTCAATATTGCGTTTGTGACGTTGCACGTAGGTGCGGGGACTTTTCAACCCGTGCGCGTTGATAATGTGCTTGAGCATAAAATGCATTCTGAGTGGGCTGATGTGCCAAAAGAGGTCGTTGACTTAATAGCCCAAACCAAAGCCGCTGGTAATCGTGTTATTGCGGTTGGTACCACTTCTGTTCGCTCGTTAGAAAGTGCCGCTAAAGCTTGTGGTGACAATCCATTAACTGAGTTTTGTGGTGATACCGATATCTTCATCTACCCAGGTTTTACGTTCAAAGTTGTCGATGCCATGGTAACTAACTTTCATCTTCCAGAGTCAACATTAATCATGTTGTTGAGTGCTTTTGCTGGTTATGACGAGGTCATGCAAGCCTATCATCATGCAATTGCGCAAAAATATCGCTTTTTTAGCTATGGCGATGCGATGTTTGTGACGAAAAAAGCCCCCTAAAAGCAAAATATGATTTAAAATAAGCGCCCACTGATATGTGGGCTTTTTTAACGCATTTTTTGGCAATTTGAGAGTTCAACACTTGAACTGGTCATATTTGCCCTCATTACTATTGAAACAACAACGAGTCAGACTGTTTATCTGGCAAGGTGATTTATGAAATTTGAATTAGATACAACTGACGGCCGTGCTCGTCGTGGTCGTTTAGTGTTTGAACGCGGAACCGTTGAAACGCCGGCGTTTATGCCTGTTGGGACTTACGGTACTGTGAAAGGGATGACACCTGAAGAAGTACGCGCAACCGGTGCTGATATTCTTTTAGGTAACACTTTCCATTTATGGTTACGTCCTGGTGAAGAAATCATGCGTAAGCATGGTGATCTCCATGACTTTATGAATTGGCAACGTCCAATTTTAACGGATTCAGGTGGATTCCAAGTATTCAGCCTAGGTGATATTCGTAAAATCACTGAAGAAGGTGTGCATTTCCGCTCACCCATTAATGGTGAGAAGATTTTCTTAGACCCTGAAAAGTCGATGCAAATTCAAGATTCGCTCGGCAGTGATGTGGTGATGATTTTTGACGAATGTACGCCTTATCCTGCGACACATGATGAAGCGCGCAAGTCGATGCAAATGTCTTTACGTTGGGCTAAACGTTCACGTGATGAGTTTGACCGTTTGGAAAATCCAAATTCACTCTTTGGTATTATTCAAGGTGGTGTATACGAAGATTTACGTGATGAGTCAATTGCAGGATTAACCAATATTGGGTTTGACGGTTATGCCGTTGGTGGCCTGGCTGTTGGTGAGCCAAAAGAAGACATGCACCGCATTTTAGAGCACGTTTGTCCGCAGTTACCTGAAGATAAGCCTCGCTATTTAATGGGTGTCGGTAAACCTGAAGATTTAGTTGAAGGTGTTCGCCGTGGTGTGGACATGTTTGACTGCGTAATGCCAACGCGAAATGCCCGTAATGGTCATTTATTTACCAGCGAAGGTGTGATTAAAATTCGTAATGCGCGTCACCGTGATGATACATCAACACTGGACGCCAAGTGTGATTGTTACACCTGTAAAAACTATTCACGTGCCTATTTATATCACTTAGATCGTTGTAATGAAATTTTAGGTGCGCGTTTAAACACCATTCATAACCTGCGTTACTATCAAATGTTGATGGAAGGTTTGCGTGGTGCGATTCAGACAGGTACATTAGACGCCTTTGTGAAGGACTTTTACACCAGTTTGGGACGTGAAGTTCCAGAAGTACCTGAGTTAAAAGATTAATTACAGTTTGTTTAGACTTATTATTGTTCATTTAATTGTTTATTTATAAGAAGAGAGAACTATGTTTATTTCAAATGCATATGCAAACGCAGCGGGCGCTCCACAAGGTGGCGGTACAATGGAATTAGTGTTCATGCTAGTCATGTTCGGCTTAATCTTTTATTTCATGATTTTCCGTCCGCAATCTAAGCGTGTTAAAGAACATAAAAACCTGATGTCTTCAATTTCGAAAGGTGATGAAGTACTTACAAGTGGCGGTATTTTGGGTAAAGTCACCAAAATCAGCGACGAGAATGATTACGTGTTATTAGCCATTAATGACAACAATCAAATCACCATTAAAAAGGATTATATTGCGGCAGTATTACCTAAAGGTTCTATTGCGTCGCTATAAGCCAAGAGGGCGTCAGAGTGTTAAATAAATACCCTATGTGGAAAAACCTGATGGTGATAATTATTATCGCCATTGGTGCTTTTTATGCTACTCCGAACCTTTTTGGTGAAGACCATGCCGTTCAAGTTGTGGCAACCCGCGGTGCTGAAGTCACTGTGTCCACACAATCAACAGTAACAGACGTACTGGAAAGCAAAGGCATAGCGGTAAAGCGCTCTGAGCTTGAAAATGGTCAATTGTTGGTGCGTGTGAATAACCCAGACCAACAGTTATTGGCCAAAGAAGCCATTGCTGATGTGCTAGGTAATAACTACACGGTGGCGTTGAACTTAGCGCCAGCGACACCAGAGTGGCTTGAGTCTCTAGGTGGTTCACCTATGAAACTGGGTCTTGACTTACGTGGTGGTGTTCACTTCTTAATGGAAGTGGATATGGGCGAAGCCCTACGCAAAATGGAAGAAGCAAAAATTGCTGATTTTCGTAGCCAACTGCGTGAAGAGAAAATTCGTTACGCAGGTATTCGCAAAACAGCTAAAGGCATCGAAATTAAATTTCGCGATGCTGAATCGGTTGGCGTAGCTGAGCGGTTCCTGAAAACCAAAAGTAATGACATGGTCTTTTCTGATGGCAGTCGTGATGGCAACTTCCTGTTATTAGCTGATATGAGCGATGCTTATATTAAGCAAGTAAAAGAAGAAGCATTACAACAAAACATCACCACCATTCGTAACCGTGTAAACGAGTTAGGTGTGGCGGAACCGGTTGTTCAACGTCAAGGTGCTGAGCGCATTATTGTTGAGCTTCCTGGTGTGCAAGATACTGCTCGTGCAAAAGAAATTTTAGGTGCAACGGCTTCTATTGAATTCCGTATGGTGGATGATAAAGCTGACCCTGAAGCGGCTGCGAGTGGCAGAGTATCTGCTGCATCAGAAGTCTATCAACGTCGTGGCGGCGGTATCGCGGTATTACGTAAAGAAGTGATGTTAACAGGTGATCATATCACTGGCGCACAGCCTACTTTTGACGAATACAGTCGTCCACAGGTTGCCATTAACCTCGATGCGAAAGGCGGCTCAATTTTCTCTAACGTCACCAAAGACAACATTGGTAACCCAATGGCGACTTTGTTTATTGAATATAAAGATAGCGGTTTACGTAATCCTGATGGCACAGTAAAAATGACTAAGATTGAAGAAGTCATTTCAGTTGCCACGATTCAAGCACGTTTAGGTCGTAACTTTGTTATTACAGGTCTTGAGCATAAAGAAGCGCAAAGCTTAGCTTTACTGTTACGTGCGGGTGCTTTGATTGCACCAGTAACAATTGTTGAAGAACGTACTATTGGTCCTAGCTTAGGTAAAGAAAACATCGAAAACGGTATGCAAGCCATGATCTTTGGTTTAGCCATTGTTTTAGTGTTTATGCTGGTTTATTACCGCGCATTTGGCTTTATTGCTAACTTAGCATTGCTAGCAAACCTAGTGATGGTTGTGGGCGTGATGTCGATGATCCCAGGGGCTGTATTAACCCTGCCAGGTATTGCGGGCATGGTATTAACTGTCGGTATGGCTGTTGACGGTAACGTGCTTATTTATGAGCGTATTCGTGAGGAGTTACTGGCTGGGCGCAGTGTTCAACAAGCTATTCATGAAGGCTATGCGAATGCGTTTTCAACCATTGCTGATGCTAACATTACTACCTTTATGACGGCATTAATCTTGTTTGCTGTGGGTACGGGGGCGGTGAAAGGTTTCGCGGTAACCTTAATGATAGGTATTGCGACATCGATGTTTACGGCTATTGTGGGTACTCGTTCAATCGTGAATGCGCTTTGGGGCGGTAAACGTCTTAAAACGTTGTCTATTTAAGGAAGAGGTTGAACATGCTTCAGTTATTTTCAGTAAAAAACACCGTTAACTTTCTGCGTCATGCTGCACCGATCAGTGTTATTTCGGTTATCTTGGTTATTGCCTCGTTTGTTTCTTTAGGAACTAAAGGCATTAACTGGGGCCTAGACTTTACCGGTGGTACGGTTGTTGAAGTTGAGTTTTCTAGCCCTGTAGACTTGAATGAGTTACGCAGCAAGTTAACCTCAGTTGAAACAGAAGGTGCGTTAGTGCAGAACTTTGGTTCAAGTACTGACGTGCTATTCCGTTTGCCTGTTCGTGAAAATATTAAAAGTGACCTGCAAGCGATGGGTATTATGAACGTTGTTAATTCAATGGATCAAAATGCCATCCAAAAGCGTGTCGAGTTTGTTGGTCCTCAAGTGGGTAAACAGCTTGCTGAACAAGGCGGTTTAGCGGTAATCGTAGCATTAATCTGTATTTTGATTTATGTGTCTTTCCGTTTTGAATGGCGTCTAGCAGCGGGCTCTGTTGCGGCGTTGGCCCATGACGTGATTGTTACACTTGGGGTGTTTTCAATTCTGCAACTTGAGTTTGATCTTACAGTACTTGCAGGTTTGTTGACCGTTGTCGGTTACTCACTTAACGATACTATTGTGGTATATGACCGTATTCGTGAGAATTTCCTTAAGATGCGTAAAGGCACCCCTGAAGAAATCGTTAACCAGTCGATTACGCAAACCATGAGCCGTACAGTGATCACTACGGGTACCACGTTAATTGTGGTTATCGCGTTATTCTTGAAAGGTGGCACAATGATCCACGGCTTCGCAACCGCGTTACTGTGTGGTATTTTTGTGGGTACTTATTCATCTATCTATGTTGCAAGTTATCTTGCAATTAGATTGGGCATTAACCGCGAGCATATGTTGCCGGTTGAGATTGAAAAAGAAGGGGCTGATCAGCCACCAATGACGCCTTAATCGTACATTGAGCAATGCCGAAAAACCACTTCATGTTAATGAGGTGGTTTTTTTTTATCCAATTTGTCGATGCATCCCTGCTATTCTCGCTACGTACCGAACACTGGTTTTTTTTCGACAGGTTTGATTAAAAAGTATTTTCCTAGGGCGTAAGCCTTTATTGGCCAAATTTTGTGTTTGAGTGGCGTTATTTAAAATGTGGATATGATCCATCAAACGGGATTGTTCGAAGAAAATGTTTTGCATTATTCTTACGTCATTAAATAAGTACAAATTTTATGATGAGTATCGTCAATTTTCGGAGGCCCCCATGGGTAAAACTCTTGGTACCTGTTGATGTTGTTGACACTTAATTAGAAGATGTGAATGTGATAAAAAATAATTAACTAAACCAGGTAGTTAATTTGAAGCGGGCGTTGAGGTTCACCTTTAATGCCCGTTTGAGTATTGTCAACTTATCAAACAGAGCTGGATCAAATAATCGTATAAGTCCTGACCTTTGTGTGGGGGAGCAGTAATGCTTACTCCTAACGCAACTAATTATACTAAGCTATTTCTTTGCCAGAGATTGACTGAATGAATTCAATGACAAGAGTTTTAAGCATGTCCAACGTAAACAAAAAGTGGGATCGTTTAAGAGCCTATATTTTTGTTTTGTTCGCATCGAGCATGCTTTTCGCCTGCCAATCTAGTCAATCTGTTGCTCCGGCTTTCGATGAAAGTATTAGTTTAAATAATAAAAACGATGTTGTTGTGCTACTGCATGGTATGTTCCGTGACGAAAGAGCTATGAGGCCTGTGGAACGCTACTTAGATGAACTTGGATATACAACCGTAAATGTAAGCTATCCATCTACTAAATTTGAGATCGAAACCTTAGCAAAAAATTATCTCCACCCTGAACTGCAAAAATTAAAGTTAAAACAAGGCCAAAAGTTTCACTTTGTTGCCCATTCGATGGGCGGTATCTTGGTTCGTTATTATCTTAAAGACTATTCGTTAGAACAAGTTGGCAGAGTCGTGATGATCGCGCCACCCAATAAAGGTACCCCGTTAGCCGACTTACTTAACGATGTGACATGGGTTAAACCAGACTACAATCCTGCAAAAATGCAAATTAGTGTGCAAGAAGATAGTTGGGTAAATCAACTGGGACCAGTCAACTTTGAATTGGGTGTGATTGCCGGTAATAACAACAAAAATTGGGTAACCAGCCTTTTACTACCGGGTGACGATGATGGTGTGGTTTCAGTAGAAAATACGAAAATAGACAATATGAAAGACTTTGTCACAGTGCCAGATAAGCACTATAAACTAAGAGCAAATGAGTTGGTTCACCAGCAGGTTGCGCACTTTTTGAAGTATGGCCAGTTTTATAAGTAGGCTTATGCAAAAGGCTTTTAGCTAATTGATAGCTATTTTTTATTGAAAGAGGAATTTCTTCATGCAAACAACACCAGAGCAAAAACCACGCGGTGAGATATTATTACGCACTCTCGCTATGCCAGCTGACACCAATGGAAATGGTGATATTTTTGGAGGCTGGATCATGTCTCAACTTGATTTAGCAGGTGCTATTGTGGCGCAAGAAATAACAGGTAGTCGCGTAGTAACTGTATCTGTTTCCAATATTACTTTTAAAGCGCCAGTCAGTGTTGGTGATATTGTCTGTTGTTATGGAGAATGTACCCGAATTGGCAATACCTCTCTGTCTATTGCACTTGAGGTGTGGATAAAAAACAGAGCAAAGGTCGGCATGAACCAACATTACCTAGCTTGTGATGCACTATTTAACTATGTTGCAATCGACGACAATGGTAAACCTCATCATATTTCAAAATAATTTATTATTGTATATGCTGTAAGTTGTTAGCAATTTTGCCGTAAACTCTCGCCCGAACGGGCGGTGAGTCGTCACTCGCTTAGTTTTCAAATCAGTTCTTGAATTCAGTTCAAATACCAAGTGACGTATCAGGGAATAAATTGTTAACCAGTCAATTACACAGACCATGAGCCGTACTGTGATCACGACAGGTACCACGTTAATTGTGGTTATCGCGTTATTCTTGAAAGGTGGCACAATGTCCATGGTTTCGCAACCGCGTTACTGTGTGGTATTTTTGTGGGGACTTACTCATCTATCTATGTTGCAAGTTATCTTGCAATTATATTGGGCATTAACCGCGAGCATATGTTGCCGGTTGAGATTGAAAAAGAAGGGGCTGATCAGCCACCAATGATGCCTTAATTGGTCATCTTTTTCGAAGAAAACGCCACTTTAGCCTGCTAAAGTGGCGTTTTTATTTGTTAAATAACCTAACTTGGATGAAGAGGTTAAACACCTTTGTTTTAGCCAAACCAGTCTTTCACTTGATCCCATATTCCTAATGACGCGTCTGGGAATAGGTCGATACCTAATGCTGACTTTAAGATATACAGTGATAACAACCCGAACAACATCCCCGCCAAAATTAGCGCTGTGATGCTGAGCATTAACATGGCCACTGACATTTTCTTTTCTGTGCGAGTATAAGCACGTTTGTTTTTACCTAACAGGAACACATAATAAAATCGCCATTTTATAAAGGGAAACTTAAATGTACCTCTGTTATCGATAAAATGGCCGCCCCATGTGTTAGGACCTAGGGCACTTTTAATGCCATGAAGTTGCTCATCAGTGTATGTTTGGGCTAATGATGAAGGGAGTCGCCCGAGTAACTTTACAATCAGGTAATCTTGACGAATATCGGCCACAACCGGCGATGATGGAAGGTGCTTTTGTTCCTCGGTTTGCGGTTGCGTCATTCAATAACCTCGTCGTCCGGAAGTGTAAGGGGTAACTGTTTAACAATAGTCAATTAACACCTTTTGGGGTAGGGCCTTAACTGCTAATAATTTCACATAATTAAACGCTTACAGCACAACTTAATGGTCTGCAACGGATGAATTTTTAGGTTGTAGCTATAGACAATGATAGCGCGTAATTAGCTTGACCATTATCAGCCGTTTTAAAGCAGCCTTGGCCTGTCGAGCCCTTAAAATCACCGGTTCCAGAATCCACTACAACAGTAAAATTACTTGAGGCAATATGGTTTTGATATTCACCATTGTGTTGTAAGGTAAGTGTGCCATTTAATTGCCCAATGGTAATGTTGATCACTTCAAAGCCAACAAACAATGCGTGATCATCACTTAGGTATGTCATCAGGTAATTTACATTGGCATCGCCTGTCACCGCACCATCATATTGCTGGGTTATCTTGGCATGGGTTTGCTTACTACCTCCAGGCATTGTGGCGTAAGTGTTTTCATCCCAAGAGGTGATCTGAAAGCGGCCTTTGTAAATGTTATTGTCACTCATGGTTTAGCCTCGAAGTTTTAAGCAGATTTACTGTAATGGATATTATCTTTAACGGTAATTGCTGTTGTTGTCTATTTGTTAACCATGGCACAGTTATCAACTCGACAGCAAATAACTTTAGCAGTAGGATGAATAAAAATTTTGCTAAAGTGCTGCAGGCTTAAGCGGTATTTTACTCCAAATAACACGCTAGGATAATCATAATGGAACAACGCAAAGTTTTGCTAACAGGTGGCAATTTACTTCAAGCCCACACTTGGAAAGGTCTGTTAGAAACCAGCGGAATTGGTGTTGATTTAAGAGGTGAAGCGTTAATGGGTGGCGTGGGTGAGTTACCCGTTGATATGCAGACCGTTGAACTGTGGATTGAAGCGGAACAATTAACCGCCGCACAAACACTTTTGGCCAGTTTAAATGTCGAGCAACCTCAATGGCAATGTGTTCAATGCCATGAACAAAATGAAGGTAGTTTTGAATTATGCTGGCAATGCAGTTCGCCACGAAGCGAATCGCACAATTAAAATGTAATCGTTATACCAAATATATTCGTATTCTTAAGGAGTTGCTATGCAACCAACTTGCGCATTTTCGCAACTAGTTGATTCAATTAAAGACAATGTTACCCATATCAGTATTGAGCAATTTCAAGCCGACGATAGCTGGGTGTTAATTGACGTCCGTGAAGATCATGAATGGCTCCAAGGCCATCTACCGAATGCAAAGCATTTAGGTAAAGGTATTATTGAACGTGACATTGAAACACGTTTTCCTGATAAGGCGACACCCTTATTACTCTATTGTGGTGGCGGTCATCGCTCATCGCTAGCAGCGCATAATATTCAGCTGATGGGATATACCCATGTCGGGTCGTTAGTGGGTGGTTTTAAAGCCTGGGTTCAACATCAATTTCCAGTGGTGCAAGATTAAGTGCAATATTTTCCGTTATTTGTAGATACAAAAGACCTTTTTGTGCTCATCGTTGGCGCGGGTGAAGTTGCAAGTCGAAAACTTGATTTGTTAGCTCGCACGGATGCCAATATTCACGTTATTGCGCCGCAAGTGGCAGCAGATGTTGAAGCTTATGCAAAAAAAGGCAGAATCAAGCTCTCACGACGAGAAGTATCTGTTACAGATATGACATGTTATGACCTGATTTATTTAGCAACCGCTAATGAAACGCTAAACACTGATTTAGCGGTTATCGCGACGCAAAATGGTATTTGGGTTAATGTGGTCGATAACCCCAAATTTTGTCGTTTCATCACACCATCAATCGTTGATAGAGGCCGTTTAGTGGTGGCCATCAGTACTGCTGGTGCAGCACCTGTATTTGCCCGCACGATTCGCTCACGCCTTGAGACTTTGCTGCCGAACTCGTTAGCCCCCTTGTTTGATTACGTGGCGACTAAACGTGAAGAGGTGCAGTTAAAACTGACTAATGGCAAAGATAGGCGTTTGTTTTGGGAACGGTTTTTTAATTTAAACCAAGACCGATTTGACGCTGCAACTGAGTCACATTACCAGCAAGCTTTTGATAGCTATGCCAGCCGGGGAGAAATTTTATTACTCGATGAAAATACCCCTGCAGGCTTATTACCTATTGCCGTGATGCCTTTATTGCAAAAATTGGATGTGGTGTTCAGTGAAAATGCACTTGATGAGCAAACGAATGAATTATTAAGGCGTGATGCTTCGCGTGAGTCATTGCCGGCATTAAGTGCTATTTCAAAGCAGTTTGAACTTGGCGATAGAATGCTACTGGTTGCACCCGCTGAAAAAATAACTCAGCTTAAAGCGCATTTTCCAATGGCAAAACATTTAAGACCTGGCGCAATTTAAGCTAGTTTCCTTTATGATACCGCTATCTTTAATAACCGAGTTTACTCGGTTTTTTTCTTTTGTGGACTCAATATGGCCCCTAAATCTACTGTTTATAAAGTTAACTTACAGATTGCCGACATGGATAGGCACTATTATGCCGAGCATCCGCTAACGATTGCGCAGCACCCATCTGAAACAGATACCCGAATGATGGTGCGCTTATTAGCATTTGCATTAAATGCCAGTGAAACATTGCAGTTCAGCAAAGGCTTATGTGTTGATGATGAGGCAGAGTTGTGGGATGTTGATTTGTCTGGGGTCGTCGATTTATGGGTCGAGTTTGGTCAAGCTGATGAAAAATGGCTTCGTAAAGCCAGTGGCAGAGCCAAACAGGTGGTTTTATATACCTATGGTGGCCGCAGTGTGCCAATTTGGTGGCAGCAAAACCAGTCTATATTAAGCCGTTTTAAAAACCTTAAAGTGGTCAATATTCCTGAACAAGCCGTTGAACAGCTAGCTGGTTTTGTTGGACGTAATATGGCAATACAGGTCAATATTAATGAAGGCCAGGTGTGGTTATCTAATGCCGATATGAGCGTGTTAGTTGAGCCTGAAGTGTTACAGTAACCTCAGAACGGGATAATAAATGCATATCAACCTGTTCTTTGCTGCGTTAACTGCGTTGAAGTTACTTACAAGAGGCCAGCTATTGGCGTATTAATTCGCCCAGTTACCAGCGCAAAGCTCAAGTTTAAGGATAAATACTTGAATTTTGGCTATTAAAACTCCATTTATTTATCTCTTAAGCCGATTTGAGGTTGCAGTCATTCTGTTTGTGATATGGCTATCGGTTAACGAGCTATTTATTACACTAGCTCGTTAACCTTTTATGGTTTTACTTTTCCAGAACCATGGTTAGCTATTATCTTTCAATCCCTCTTGATTTAGTCACATTGCTTTGGTGGTTAGATGACCTAGTTGGCGGTGTTCTAACGGCTGATTGCCGCGTATTATTTACCTGCCTGTAACTATCTTGCCTTGGTGATACCTTAGCTTGATGACTTGGCTGACCATAAGTGGGTTTATTGAGACTCGGTTGCGTTTTAGCAATATGGCTAGTACTTTGCCTCGACCTTTCAACGGCCCCCTTTGGCTGCTGGCGCGGAGTCATTACTTGGTTTTTTTGAAGTTGTGTTGTCCGATCATAGTTTTTATTTTGTGCAGGCGATTTATGATCTTTTAATTGATCTTTCACACGGTCTTGCCTATCCAGTTTATGGCTGCTGAACGCTTTGATGCGATCATTATTAGCCATTTTATCGCGTGATGGCTGGTTGAATCGATTGTCTTTGTTGAGCGATTTATTGCCATCATATTGGCGTGGCTTCGCACCATTTTGTAAAGATTGGCTCACTCGATGTTGTGCCGACTTATCCATTTTATGGATAGCTTGGCTGTTGTTTAGGCGCGGCTGCTGATGCAGATCTCTGCGCACACTTTTTGCCTGTTGATGATGCTGATAACGCTGCGGCGAATCATAACGTTTACTGACCGCGCTGCTTCGATACGCAACACCATGGCGATGTGATGGTTGATGTTTCCAACGCTTGGCACCACTGCTGTAAGCAATCTTACGCGAAGGTTTGTAATAATGACTATGGTGATGATTTATCACCACTACTCTGCGGTGTGACCAATGCACTGAACCAAAGAAATAGTTAAAGTTAATATAAACACTTGGCCCCCAGTAAATAGGGCGGTGATAAGCGTAAACCGGACGAGTATACCAATACACTGGCGGATAAGCGCGCCAATACCAATTACCATAAACCACGCGGGTATCGTAATAAGGTACATAAATGACTTCAGGTTTAGCGGGTTCAATAATGATTTGCTTTTCAACTTTAGTGACTTTCATATTATCCATGTCATCAAAGCTGTTGGCTTCATCTGCTTGTCGACGCAGAGTTTGCACCATCGCCAATACACTTTCCTCATCTTGCAAAAAGGCATCACCTAGGTTTTGAGTCCAATCTAAATCATCATTGAGCTTTTCTAATACTGTGGGAAAAGCCGTTAAGGCAATCACACTCGGATCCCATGATTGCTGTTCTGCAAGTTGCATTCTGGTTTCAACATCAACATTGGCTTGCTTTTTTACCCAACGATTAGCTTGCACAAGCTCTAAAGGGTAGGTTGATGCAATGAGAATATGAGTTAACAAACTGTCAGGGTATAAAGCAATCGGCGCAAGCGTTTGTGCCAGTTCAGCTTCTGATAGTTGTTCTACGGATTGAGCAATCTGCTGTGGTGCCGATGTGGTTTGCGCATAAACATAGGATGGTGAAAGGGCTATGCTAGCAACAAACATCACAGCACATGTGCGTAATCGTAATGACGGTAAAAAGTGAGTTTGTTTCATATCATCTCCAACACTTTTGCTAAGTTAGGTTGATAATACAAAACTGAAAATGAACATAAGCTGAAAGTGAAAAGTTACCTTGCGAATATTAGGCTAAATTTTGCCCCTTTTAGTTGTGCAGAATCACTTACGATTAACTTCCCTTGGTAGCTGTTGACCAAATCACTGACAATCGCTAGGCCGATACCATGGCCTTGTTGGTAGGTATCAGCCCTTGCACCGCGTTCAAATATTAAGGCTTGTTGTGCGGCTGTTAAGCCTGGACCATCATCTTCTACGCTAATTATTAATTCACTTGCCGTTGTTTCTAAGGTTAACAACACCTGATGTTTGGCGGCTTTACAGGCGTTATCAAGCAAATTACCCATCATTTCACTTAAGTCGGCGCTGTCACCTTTAAATATTGCGGCCTGATTTTGATAAAGCGTTTGCTGATAATCAATATCTTTATGGCTGCTATGATAAATTTTCGTTAGGGTGCGGATCAATTTAGTCGCGGTCTCGTCAACATTGATGCCCAAATGCCAGGCATTACCCGCGACGCTTTGGGCTTTTTTCAGCTGATAGCCAATGATGTGATTAATATGATCCAGTTGCTCATGGCTATCTTGGGTTAATTGTGGCTGTGATTTGATCACTGCCAAGGGGGTTTTTAAGCTATGGGCTAAATCTGAAAGCGCATTACGATATCGGTTTCGTTGCTGTTTTTCTGTATGCAATAAGGTATTAAGCTGTTTGGCTAAAATAGTTAACTCATTGGGATATGACTGGCTTAATTCGGCAAGTTTCCCCTGTTCCACTAAGGTTATTTCATGGCTAAACTGGCGCAATGGTTTTAACGTCCAGGCTAACCACACTACCTGAATAATAATTAACACCAACATCAAAATGCCGATCCACACCCACAGGGTATGATTAAATTCATCGGCTTGCGTTTGGTAATCAGATTCATCTTTAATGATATGGAGCGTCAACGGAATAAGTTGTTTTTGATGGGAAAAACTGACAGTAAAACTAAAAACTACATGCTTCACCTTATCGATTTTAACCCGATAAAATTGGCTTTGACCCACTAAAGGCTGGCGCAGTGTTGGTGTGTTCATACCAAAAAAAGAGCCAGATGACCATACGGTTTTATTGTGTTGATCACTGATCAAAGCGTATAAGCCTGAACCGATTACGTTAAATTGATTTTCGACCAGATGTGGCGGCATGTTGATATCACCGTTATCGACTTCAGCCACCGCCAAAACACTGTACATATAGGCGTTAAGTTGGTTTTCTATCGACAGGGCAATTTGTCGTTCAAAGGCATTATTAACCGTATAACCAATTGCTGGCAATAACACCATAATCAGTAACAAGCCGCTGACCACAAATCGGGCTTTTAATGAATGATGCCATTGTTTGCTTGATGTCATTCTGCGTTGTCTTCAAGAGACCGGAGGCGATAGCCTTGACCGCGCAAAGTTTCAATTAATTGATATTGATTGTCTGGGTCGAGTTTTTTACGTAATCGACGAATAAACACTTCAATCACATTTGAGTCAAGGTCAAAATCTTGATCGTAAATGTGCTCAATTAATGTGGATTTAGAGATCACTGCATTTTGGTGCATCATCAAATATTCGAATAATTTAAATTCTGAGCTGCTCAAGGTGATAGGTTGCTGATGCAAACTTACCGCAAGGGTGCGAGTATTTAACTGCAAAGGCCCGTTATTGATTACTGGGCTAGCTTGACCCGCTGAACGGCGTATCAAGGCATTTAAACGAGCAGATAACTCTTCAACTTGAAAAGGTTTAGTTAAATAATCATCGGCGCCAGCATCTAAGCCTTTGACTTTATCTTGCCAACCATCACGGGCGGTTAAAATTAAAATCGGATAGCTGATGCCCTGTTGGCGCAGTTGTTCAATTAAACTAATGCCATCTATTTTAGGTAAGCCAACATCAATGATTGCGGCATCAAATAAGGTTTCTTGCGCTTGAAAAAGTCCGTCCTCGCCATCGGATGCGACATCAACACTGTAGTGGGCTTGCTGTAAGTGTTGAGCAAGGTTAGCTTGTAAACTTAAGTCATCTTCAACAATCAGTATTCGCATGGTTAGTTCCTCGATACTGCACCGGTTACCGCATTGACGCTGGCGTAAAAAACGACACCATCATTACTTAATAATTTTACCCGATAACCAGGATTACCATTTACCTGGCTGGATTGCACCCGCAACACTTTACCGCCGTATTGGCTTTGGGCTCGGCTTGAGGCTTGTTGAGCACTTTTGATGACCAGATTTTGCGGCTTCGGTTTTTGTGGGCCTGGTAGTTGAAATACGGCAATGCTTGCCGCCACAGGAGAGATCTGTGCCATGCTGGGCAAACTGATGCAAAATGTAATGCAAATCAGTGATACCGATATTATGACGCTTTTTAATGAAACCAGATTCATGTGTTATTCCATTCCACTCAAATGTTCAGCGCGTAGTTATCACAAACTGTGTGAGTAATATTAGGCAAAATCAGCCATCAGTGTAAAAGATCCACCTCATTTTATAAACACTTAACAAGTAACAGATTCAATTATGTCGTAATTAAAATGAATACAATCTGAATGATGTAAATTTTTTATCATGCAGTATCGAGAAAACCCAGTGATCTTTAGTCGCAGGATAATTCACGTTCAGCTTGGATTCATTTTGAATCGTTTTTAATGTCCTCAAGCGTAAAGACATTAAGGAATGATTATGAAATCGCATCATGAATTATTATTGAATAAAACACAGCAAGCTGCTTTGGTCACCATGGTTATTGCGGGATTAACACTGTCCCCGTTAGCCACTGCCGATGAGCCTGTGGAAACAATGCAAGCCGTGAGTGAAGGTCGTATGACTAAGGGACAATTAGACAGCTTTAGCATTGAAGATAAACACAAACAAATTGAAATACTTAAATCAAATGCTAAACAGCAGCTTACTGTTAAAAAACAATTTTTTGAGCGAGATGCCCGTATCGCAGCTTACCAACAAGGTCAGCTGACCCAACCCGTTTTATCTTCAATTAGCCCGCAACAAACCGCCGTGGATACCAAGGTTAATATCGGTATAACGCAGGTGCAACAGGCACAACAAAGTGTGATTGGCTACCGTGACTTTGCCATCTTTCAAGCCTATAGCCGCTTGTTTGATGATCTCGATGAGGATGGATTTTATCAAACTTTCAGTGTGACATTTGATGCCGATGTTTATGGCTACACCCTAAATGAGCCTGCAAATGTGTATGCTGAAATGTATCTAAGCCGTAACGGCGGCCCGTGGGAACATTACTACACCACAGATGTATTTACGATTTATGGCCAATCAGAAGATGATGACTTTGAGGTGTTAACCACTTTGAGCCAAGGTTATCAAACGGATTACTACGATGTGCTTATCGATCTTTATGAATATGGTTACCCTGAAGTGGTAGCGACATTAAGTGCCGATGAAGCCGATGGTTTATATGCTTTAGCATTGGAAAGTCATGATCGTGATGTGGTGTATGAACAAGAAATTATTGAAGAAGTGGTTGTCGTAGAGGGAGGAAGTTTGTCATGGGGGACATTAATCCTTCTGATTGCTGGCTTATTCAGCAGACGGGGCATGAAGTAGAAAATAGATTAGCCCAAAAGGTTGGGTTATCGATACAATCACCCCCCATTATTGTTGTCACTTGAGCGTCATCGTTATGGCGGTGCGAACAAGTGTGTAATGCAAAGTAATGTAAAGCGAGTGTTAAAATAATGCAAAACAAATACAAAGTGCTATTCGTCTCTGGGGCGATACTATTATCAGGCTGTCAGTTACCTAATCCGTATACTGGCGAAGCGGAAAACAGCAAAGCCACAAATGGTGCCATTATTGGTGCCATTGGTGGAGCAGTAATTGGCGTAGCCTCATCAAGTAAAAAAGATCGTGGTAAAGGCGCATTAATTGGCGCAGCATCAGGCGCAGCAGTGGGTGGCGGTATTGGATATTACATGGATGTGCAAGAATCTAAACTGCGTCAGCAATTAAAATCTACGGGCGTTAGCGTTACCCGTAATGGCGACAATATTATTTTGAATATGCCTAATGATGTCACCTTCGACGTTGATCAAACAGTGCTAAGTGAACGGGCTAAATCAGTGCTGAATAGTGTGGTGCTGGTGGCCAAAGAGTATGATAAAACCCGTCTTAATGTGATTGGCCATACTGATAGCTCAGGTTCAGATTCTTATAACCTACGTTTGTCACAGGTACGCGCTAGCGAAGTGGCCCAGTACATCACAAGCCAGAAGGTTAGTGGGGGGCGTGTTTCTTCAACGGGGATGGGCGAAAGCCAGCCGATAGCATCGAATGCCGACACTGCGGGTAGAGCACAAAACCGTCGTGTAGAAATTATGTTGACGCCAATAGGCTAACACTAGGTCAGTCAAAAACAATTAAGCCACCGCAAGGTGGCTTTTTATTGTTCAACGGTCAATCACATCTAGCGACAATCATTAGTACATCAATTCGTTGTTTTATCGGTACATCCAAAAAAACCGTGAATAAATCAATTTAGACACTGGCGGCTGTGTTGTTATCGGTGACCTTAATATCATTTTTAAGTGCCAAGAAGATCATCATCCCGATGCTAAGAATGGGAATAAAACTTGCGATAAAGCCAATAACCGTCACCATTATCGGAGTTTGTGTTTTACGTTTTGCCAGTATGGCAATGATGATTGTTGAGATAACCAGCCACACAATAAACAGTTGGCCAAGCAAGGTTGCATTTATACTCATTGATAGAAATCCTTCTCTAATAACTATTTTTCATTAATATACAGTTGTTTACAATTCTAAGACTACCCTATTTATTTAACCACTGCTGTATTAAATCACGGTTGATTTAACTTCACCCTGTTTCAATTGGGTTGTTAGCACATCGCCTTTGTTCACTTGTGCTGAATCCGTTAGTACGCCGTCATTATGCTTAGTAATCGAATATCCTCGGGTTAACGTTGATAATGGGCTGACGGTTTCCAGTTGATGCACTGCATGTTGTAAGCGTAAATCAGCCTGGCGAAAGTAATTTTTACTGGCATCGTCAAAGCGTGATGCTAAAAACTGTAGTCGATTACTTTCTACTTTTAAGCTGTTGACCGGTGAGCATTGTTGTAATCGGCTATGTAATTGTTGCTGCTGCATCGCTAATCGATTTAAGCGGTGTTGTAGGGCGTTGTTTAAACGCATCTGCATTTCATCAAAGCGTTGCTCAAATTGCTGTAATCGCCTTGCTGGATCATGGCGTTGTAATTTATGGTGCACATTTTCCAGTTGGCTGGCTTGATGTAACTGATAGTGACGAATGCTTTGCTGTAACCTTGATAGCATCAAAGCTAACTTTTCGGTTTTATTACCTTTATCTTTTGATAATAATTCAGCGCCAGCAGAGGGCGTCGGCGCACGCACATCGGCAACGTAATCACTAATAGTGGTGTCAATTTCGTGTCCTACCGCGCTGACAATGGGTATAGCACTGTTATAAATAGCATGGGCAAGTAATTCATTATTAAAGCACCATAGGTCTTCTAAAGAGCCACCACCGCGGGTTAATAGTAATACATCAACTTCAAGGCGACGATTAGCTTGTTGAATTGCATTGCAAATTAACTGACTCGCCGCGCCACCTTGCACTTGAGTGGGGTAAACGATGACCTCAATAGATGGATCGCGCCTTGCTAATACATGCAATACATCACGAAGAGCAGCACCTGTCGCTGAGGTGATCACGCCAATACGTTGGATATTATTAGGTAACGGGCGTTTGGTTTCTGCTGCAAATAATCCTTCCGCCGCTAACTTCATTTTCAAGGCTTCGTATTCTTGGGCTAATAAACCGTCACCAGCTGGCAACATAGACTCAATTAATAATTGATAATCGCCGCGAGGCTCGTAAACGCTAATTGCACCTTTTACTAATACTTGCTGGCCATTTATCGGGCGAAAGCGCACAGATTGGTTGCGGCCTTTAAACATGGCACAACGAATTTGCGAAAAATTATCTTTAAGAGTGAGATACCAATGGCCAGAAGAAGGCGAAGAGAAATTGGATATCTCGGCATTAAGCCAAATTTTACCCAATTGACCTTCCAGAATTTGCCTTACTTCACCGTTTAATTTGGACACGGTATAAACATTGTCTTTTGTGGCACTCATGTCTTTTCTTAATCTAAAGGTAATAAAATCCTATTTTCCATTTACCAACCCCAATATGCAAGGTATAATCCCGCCGCAATATTTCACCTCAAATCCTACTTAAATAGGGAGATGTTGCCATGCTACGTTTACTGAAAGATGCACTAACCTTTGATGATGTGTTGTTGGTTCCTGCCCACTCGACCGTACTCCCTAATACCGCTGTTCTCAAAACGCGTTTAACCAATAAAATCGAACTTAATATTCCTTTAGTGTCAGCTGCCATGGATACTGTGACCGAGTCACGTCTTGCCATCGCAATTGCTCAGGAAGGTGGTTTAGGTTTTGTTCATAAAAACATGAGCATTGAGCAACAAGCCGAAGAAGTTCGTAAAGTTAAAAGCTATGAAGCCGGTATTGTTCAAGACCCAGTGACTGTTACCCCATCGACTAGCCTGACAGATCTACGTCTGTTGACCGAGAAAAACGGTTTTGCTGGTTATCCCGTCGTTAATGATGCACACGAACTTGTGGGTATTATCACAGGTCGTGATGTGCGTTTTGTGACTGACTGGAGTAAAAACGTTGCGGATATGATGACGCCAAAAGATCGTTTAGTGACAGTTGCTGAAGGGACTAAGCTAGACGAAGTGCAAAAATTGATGCACTCACACCGTATTGAAAAAGTGTTAGTGGTTGATGATAACTTCAAGCTAAAAGGCTTAATCACAGTTAAAGACTTCGAAAAAGCAGAGCGTAAGCCTAATGCCTGTAAAGATGAATTAGGTCGTTTACGTGTTGGTGCTGCTGTTGGTGCGGGTCCCGGTAATGAAGAACGTGTTGACGCGTTAGTCAAAGCTGGTGTGGACGTGCTGTTGATTGACTCATCCCATGGCCATTCTGAAGGCGTATTACAACGTATTCGTGATACCCGCGCAAAATACCCAGATTTACAAATTGTTGGCGGTAACGTTGCCACCGCAAGTGGCGCATTAGCGTTAGTTGAAGCTGGTGTTAATGCGGTTAAAGTCGGTATCGGTCCTGGTTCAATTTGTACGACACGTATTGTTACTGGTGTAGGTGTGCCGCAAATTACTGCGGTATCAGATGCCGCTGAAGCCGTTAAAGCTTTGGGTATTCCAGTTATCGCCGATGGCGGTGTACGTTTTTCTGGTGACTTAGCCAAAGCATTAGCTGCAGGTGCATCATGCATTATGGCGGGTTCAATGTTTGCAGGTACTGATGAAGCTCCTGGTGAAACAGAACTGTATAAAGGCCGTGCTTATAAATCATATCGTGGTATGGGTTCACTAGGCGCAATGGGCCAATCTCAAGGCTCATCAGATCGTTACTTCCAAAGTGACAATGCTGCTGACAAATTAGTACCAGAAGGTATTGAAGGTCGCGTGCCATACAAAGGTAAACTAAAAGAAATTATCCATCAGCACATGGGCGGCTTACGTTCATGTATGGGCTTAACGGGTTGTGCAACCATTAAAGATCTTAATGAAAAAGCACAATTTGTAAAAGTTACCTCAGCAGGTATGGGAGAGTCACACGTACACGATGTGACTATTACCAAAGAAGCGCCGAACTACCGTTCAGGTTCTTAATGTTAATCAGGGCGGCGTAAGCCGCTCTTGTTTATTTATTTAATGACTTAAACACCCCGTTTAAGTTAGTGCATTAATCATTATTTGAAGGTACTCCATGAGTAATATCCATGAGCATAAGATACTGATCCTTGATTTTGGTTCTCAGTACACCCAACTTATTGCCCGCCGTATTCGCGAAATTGGCGTTTATTGTGAACTTTGGGCATGGGATGTCACCGAAGAACAAATCCGCGGTTTTGCCCCTAATGGTATTATTTTAGCCGGTGGCCCAGAAAGCGTAACTGCTGAAAATTCTCCACGCGCTCCTGAATATGTGTTTAACGCGGGTGTACCTGTTTTAGGTATTTGTTATGGCATGCAGACCATGTCAGAGCAACTTGGCGGTAAAGTCATTCAAGGTGTAGGTGAAGGTGAATTTGGTTACGCCCAAATTGAATTACAAACCACTTCTGCTTTATTCAAAAGCATTGAAGATGCCGTTAGCGCTGATGGCAAACCCTTACTTGATGTATGGATGAGTCACGGTGATAAGGTGTCTGCTATCCCTGAAGGGTTTGTGGCAGTTGCAAAAACGGATACTTGTCCTTATGCGGCTATGGCGAATGAAGACAAACAATTTTACGGCGTGCAATTTCACCCTGAAGTAACCCATACCCGTCAAGGTAAGCGTATGCTTGAGCATTTTGCCCTTGAAATATGTGGTTGCCCTGCAAACTGGAAACCCTCTTCAATTATTGAAGATGCGATTGAGCGTTTGAAAAAGCAAATTGGTGATGACGAAGTTATTCTTGGCTTATCTGGTGGTGTTGACTCATCCGTCGTGGCAATGTTGTTACATCGCGCAATTGGCAGCAAGTTGACCTGTGTATTTGTTGATAACGGTTTATTGCGTTTAAACGAAGCTGAGCAAGTCATGGAAATGTTTGGCGATCACTTTGGACTGAATATCATTCATGTTGATGCTGAAAACCGCTTCTTAGATGCGATGGCTGGCGTTGCAGATCCTGAAGCTAAGCGTAAAATTATTGGCCGTGTGTTTGTTGAAATTTTTGATGAAGAATCGAAAAAATGTGCCAATGCAAAATGGTTAGCACAAGGCACTATTTACCCAGATGTGATTGAATCAGCAGGTAGTGCAACAGGCAAAGCACATGTGATTAAATCGCACCACAATGTGGGCGGTTTACCTGATGATATGGAACTTGGTTTAGTTGAACCTTTACGTGAATTATTTAAAGATGAAGTACGTAAAATTGGTTTAGAATTGGGTCTACCATACAACATGCTTTACCGTCACCCGTTCCCAGGCCCAGGTCTTGGAGTACGTGTTCTTGGTGAAGTGAAGAAAGAATACTGTGATTTACTGCGCCGTGCAGATGCTATCTTCATCGAAGAATTACACAAAGCCGATTTGTACAACAAAGTTAGCCAAGCATTTACGGTGTTTTTACCTGTACGCTCAGTAGGCGTAATGGGTGATGGTCGTAAATATGATTGGGTTGTTTCACTTCGCGCAGTAGAAACTATCGACTTTATGACCGCGCATTGGGCACACTTACCTTATGATTTCTTAGGTCGTGTTTCTAATCGTATTATCAATGAAGTGGATGGCATTTCTCGTGTGGTTTACGATATATCGGGTAAGCCACCTGCAACGATTGAATGGGAATAATCTTATTAAGTGTTGGCTGACACTTTGTTAAAAAAGACGCTTCGGCGTCTTTTTTATTTGTTAGAATAAATCATTATTGATTTTGTTAGGTTAGGCAAGTGACTTTAAGCGAACATACGACAGACCCCCTTGATATAGCACAGCAAGCAATCGACCAAAAGTGGATGGCCGTTGCTATGCAATTGGCCGAGCAGGCAGAACTTAAAGGCGAGGTGCCTGTGGGAGCTGTACTGGTTAAAGATGATGTGATGATCGCAAGTGGCTTTAACTTAAGTATCCTAAATCATGATCCCACCGCCCATGCTGAAATGGAATGCATTCGCCAAGCGGGGCAGGTTTTAGAAAATTACCGTATGCTCGATACCACCTTATATGTCACTTTAGAACCTTGCGCCATGTGTGCCGGCGCCATAGTACACGGCCGTATTAAGCGAGTGGTGTATGGTGCTGATGATTTAAAAACAGGAGCGGCAGGCAGTGTGATTAATTTATTACAACATGCCCAGTTTAACCATCAGTTACAAGTAACCTCTGGAGTGTTGGCAGACGAATGCGGCGCGCAATTAAGTGCTTTTTTTAAACGACGCAGACAGGAAATAAAAGCCTTAAAACAGGCAAGGGCAGTTAATCAGCTGAACACTGATGAATAACTATCTTCAGCGGCTATTTTCAAGGTTAACTGCGTAGGATTGACTTGCAATAATCTAACTCTTGGCGGGTAAAATGACACGGTGATCAATCAAAAATCTTTGGTTGAGGTGGTAGAGTATATATTCAATGAATCAATCGCTTAACCACGGTTAAGGTCAATACTGGAAGCAAATAGCGATACATTAGCTTTAACGTTTATCTGAGGTAAATGACAGGTGAACTACCCCGCGACTTTCGCTGCGCTCGGATCACGGGGTTTTCTCGACATATTTGATAAAAAAACGGATGCCTAAGCATCCGTAGTTTGAAAAGAAAAGAAAGAGTGTTGCCTGTTTTTAATACGTCTTTTTTGCAGCTTCAACATCACGCGTCTGCGAGAGCTAATATTGCTCATTAAACGTCTTCTCATAAATACTCCATATTCTTAACTGTACGCTAAAAACTAAGGGTTAGCCTTTAGGGGAAAGTGTGCTTTTTGTTAGATTGTTGTTCACTTCTGCTACGGCTTCTGCCTCATTTTCTGGCGTCAATGTTTCCATTTGTTTAGATTGATTATCAACCCAAACAAGCGTGTCATAGTAACGACGGATACTGTCAACATAATGCACGGCTTCACTGCCACGGGCATAACCATAACGTGTTTGTTTATAATATTTAGATTGCTGAAGTAAAGGCAATACCTTTTTAACATCTCGCCATGAACTGGGATCCATCCCCATAGATTGCGTCAATTTTCGCGCATCTTCCACGTGACCCATTCCAATATTGTATGAAGCTAGTGCAAACCAAATACGCTGGCTGTCAGGAATTGACTCAGGCAAGCGATCAATCATGTCTTTAAGGTAAATGGCACCACCACGAATACTTTGTTCAGCATCAAGTCGATCATTCACGCCAACATATTCAGCCGTAGGACGTGTTAGCATCATCATGCCTCGAACACCTGTCGGGGAGCGAGCTGATGGATTCCAATGTGACTCCTGATAACTGGTGGCGGCAAGTTTACGCCAATCAAAATCACCAGCGTATTGCTCAAACATCGACCTATATTCAGGTAAAACGTTATCAATTGCGCGAATAAAGGCACGAGTATCGACATAATCAAAACGCTTTACATGGCCAAAATACTTTTCATTTAAATGTTCTAAGGTTCCAGCGCGTTTTTCTTTATGCCAAAATGCTAACAGTTTGCTCATTAAACGATCGCTTTCATCGGCTGGCAAAAGCCAAACGACTTCTAGCTTCTCTTCTAAAATCATCCCCGCACGCAATTCGGGTAAAAAACGCTGATTGATCAATAAGCTGTTAGAGTCCGAGATGGTGTAATTGATATCACCATTGGCAACTAAAGCAAACAAATCGTCATAATCTTGCTCGTTAACCTGATTCCAGGCGAGATCCGGATGGTTTTTCTGTAATTGGGTTAAGGTATGGACCGATGATGAATGCGAAGCAACAGTAATTTCACCCGGTAAAGATGCGATATCTTTCGGCTCCGGTGTGCCTTCTTTGTAAACCAATACCTGGTTTACCTTATACATGGTCGGACCCAGTTTAAATTGTTGAGAACGGCTGGGGGTTTTGGCTATACCAGCGGCAATAATATCAATTTTACCTTCTTTAAGAGCTTGAAACAGCTGCTTACGGTTAGTAAAAGGCACCATCTGTAATGGTAAACCAAGGTAATCAGCAAATTTGTTGGCCATTTCAAAGTCAAAGCCAGACTCTCCTAACTCTTCAGAGTTAAGATAAATTTGCGGTCCATAAAGTGTACCAACTCGAAGTTCGGTACGTTTTGTGACCGGAGAAATAACGTCTTCTGATTGTGGTGTTTCAACTGGCTGGCAAGCGAGTAATGTAACCGCAAACAAAATGACAAATAATTTTTTTATCATAATTATTAATGAATTACTTTCTAAAATAACGTTAAGAATCGAAAAGAATTACTGTTATAAAGCTAAGTAAGAAAAGAGCAAATAGCAGAGCTGTAGGGCTTGTTATGGTGCTTATTTTAACAGGTGTTATTGAAATCGCATAGTCGCGGTTAAAAAGTGAACGTTTTTTAATGTTAAGATCTTGGCTGGTTTTGTTTTAACGTCGATATTGGCTTGGTATTTTTAATGGGGAACTTTTTCAGCAGTTTTTTAAAATCTTAAACTGTAGCTTTATATCTGGCCTGAAAATAACTGCAATTAACGACGATATTTTGCCTAAAAGGAAACACTGTTTTCACACTGTATGGCAGGTGATTTGTACGGTGCAATTCCCTATAATAGCGCCAATTCTGACCCTCCTATATAATTTATAAGGTGAATAGACGTGATGGAAATCATTCGCGGAGCCCCTGCACTTTCTGCATTTAGAGTTCAAAAACTCATGGAGGCCTGCGATAGCGCAGATCTTCCTGTGAAAAGTATCTACGCTGAATATATGCATTTAGCAGATTTAACTGAACAACTAGATGATAATGAGCGTGTTCAGCTTGAACGAATCTTGACCTATGGCCCAGCCATTGAGTCCCACGCCCCGCAAGGACAATTAGTTTTTATCACGCCTCGTCCTGGCACCATTTCACCTTGGTCTTCCAAAGCCACAGACATCGCGCGTAATTGCGGCTTAGGTAAAGTAAAGCGTTTAGAACGTGGCATCGCCTATTATGTTGAGTCAGCTGAGTTATCGACAGCACAACAGCAGCAATTATTAGGTTTATTGCATGATCGCATGATGGAAGTGGTGTTAACCGATTTTGCTGGTGCTGAAGTGCTTTTCAAGCGCACTGAACCTGCTAAGTTTAACAGTGTGAACATTCTTGCAGAAGGTCGCCGTGCTCTTGAAGTGGCTAACGTTAAGTTAGGACTTGCGTTAGCAGAAGACGAAATTGATTATTTAGTTGAGAACTTTGTTCGTTTAAAACGTAATCCAAATGACATCGAATTAATGATGTTCGCTCAGGCTAACTCTGAACATTGTCGCCATAAAATTTTTAATGCAGATTGGACGATTGATGGTGAAGTTCAGCCAAAATCATTGTTCAAAATGATCAAAAACACCTTTGAAGTGACCCCAGATAACGTGTTATCAGCCTACAAAGATAACGCTGCAGTAATGACAGGCCCTGTTGCTGGCCGTTTCTTCCCTGATCCTGATGGCGTATACAATTATCACACTGAGCCGATGCACGTGTTGATGAAAGTGGAAACCCATAATCATCCAACCGCAATTAGCCCTTATCCAGGTGCCGCTACTGGTTCTGGTGGTGAAATTCGTGACGAAGGTGCAACGGGTCGTGGTTCAAAGCCTAAAGCCGGTTTAACGGGTTTTACCGTGTCCAACTTGAAGATCCCTGGTTTTGTTCAGCCATGGGAAGGGAATTACGGTAAGCCTGATCGTATCGTCACTCCGTTAGAAATTATGCTTGAAGGCCCATTAGGCGGCGCAGCATTCAACAACGAATTTGGTCGTCCTGCTTTAACAGGGTATTTCCGTACCTATGAGCAACAGGTGTCTAGCCACAATGGTGTTGAAGTGCGTGGTTATCACAAGCCAATTATGATTGCCGGTGGTTTAGGTAACATTCGTGATGAGCATGTGCAGAAAGGTGAAATTACCGTTGGCGCTAAGCTTATTGTGCTTGGTGGCCCTGCTATGAACATTGGTTTAGGTGGCGGAGCTGCATCGTCTATGGCATCAGGCCAATCAAGTGAAGATTTAGATTTTGCCTCAGTACAACGTGAAAACCCAGAAATGGAACGTCGTTGTCAGGAAGTGATCGACCGTTGTTGGCAGTTAGGTGATGCAAACCCAATCCAGTTTATTCACGATGTTGGCGCGGGTGGATTATCGAATGCGTTCCCTGAATTAGTTAATGATGGTGATCGTGGTGGTGTATTTAATTTACGCAACGTACCATCTGATGAGCCAGGTATGAGCCCGCTTGAAATCTGGTGTAACGAATCACAAGAGCGTTATGTGTTATCTGTCGCGCCAGAGAACTTACAACAATTTGCTGATATTTGTGCCCGTGAACGTGCACCTTTTGCCGTTGTGGGTGAAGCGACTGAAGAAATGCACCTAACGCTTGCCGACAGCCACTTTAACAACAAGCCAATTGATTTACCGCTTGAAGTGTTATTAGGTAAAGCGCCTAAGATGAGTCGCGATGTGGTATCTGCTAAAGCTGTATCGCCAGCGTTAGATCAATCTAAGATTGATTTAGCTGATGCGGTTAAGCGTATTCTGACTTTACCTACAGTTGCTGATAAAACCTTTCTAATCACCATCGGTGACCGTTCTGTAACGGGTTTAGTGAATCGCGATCAATTAGTCGGTCCTTGGCAGGTTCCCGTTGCTGATTGTGCGGTTACTGCATCAAGTTACGACAGTTACTGCGGTGAAGCCATGTCAATGGGTGAGCGTACGCCGCTAGCCTTGCTTGATTTTGATGCTTCAGCCCGTATGGCGGTTGCTGAATCTATCATGAATATTGCAGGCACAGACATCGGTTCATTCAAGCGCATTAAACTGTCTGCAAACTGGATGTCGCCAGCGGGTCACCCTGGTGAAGATGCCGGTCTTTATCAAGCGGTTAAAGCAATTGGTGAAGACTTATGTCCAGCATTGGGTATCACCATTCCTGTTGGCAAAGATTCAATGTCAATGAAAACGGCATGGGAAGATAACGGCACGCAGAAAACCGTCACTTCACCTATGTCTCTAGTGATCACCGCTTTTGGTGTGGTGCAAGATATTCGTAAAACCGTTACCCCTGAATTGCGCACTGATAAAGGTGATACAACCTTATTAATGTTGGATTTAAGCAATGGCCAAAATCGTTTAGGTGGCTCTTGTTTAGCACAGGTTTATAGCGAGTTAGGCGATATTGCCCCAACTTTAGATAAAACGGCTAACCTTGCAGGCTTCTTTGAAGTCATGCAAACGCTAGTCGCAGACCAATCGGTTATTGCTTATCACGACCGCAGTGATGGTGGTTTGTTCACGACGTTAGTTGAAATGGCCTTTGCTGGTAACAGTGGTTTAAACATTGATCTTGCAGCGCTAAACGGCACTGATTTAGAACGTTTATTTAACGAAGAGTTGGGCGCGGTTATTCAAGTAAGCCAAGCGGATGCCGCAAATATTGCCGCTAAATTTGAAGCTAAAGGCGTGACGTGTCATAACATTGGTGGTTTAGCGTCTGCTGACAGCATCAAGATTACTGATGGTGAGCGTGTTATTTATCAGAACAGCCGTACTGCACTTCGTACTTTATGGTCAGAAACCACTTACCGTATGCAGTCACTTCGTGATAACCCAGCATGTGCGCAAGAAGAGTTTGAGCTTAAGCAACAAGCTGATGCACCCGGCTTAACGGTTAAATTGGGCTTTAACCCAAGTGAAGATGTTGCCGCCCCTTATATATTAAAAGGTGCAGCACCTAAAATGGCGATTTTACGTGAGCAGGGTGTTAACTCTCATATTGAAATGGCTGCAGCATTTGACCGTGCAGGCTTTGAAAGCCGTGACGTGCATATGTCTGACATTCTGTCAGGTCGTATCAGCTTAGAAGAGTTCCAGGGCTTAGTGGCTTGTGGTGGATTCTCTTATGGTGACGTATTGGGTGCTGGTGAAGGTTGGGCTAAGTCGATTCTATTTAATGCCCGTGCCCGTGATGAGTTCAGTCGTTTCTTTGAACGTGACTCAAGCATTGCCTTAGGTGTGTGTAACGGTTGTCAAATGTTGTCAAACCTGAAAGAAATTATTCCTGGTAGCGAGCATTGGCCACACTTTGTACGTAACCGTTCTGAGCGCTTCGAAGCGCGCTTCAGTTTGGTTGAAGTACAGCAAACACCGTCAGTGTTCTTTGAGGGAATGGTGGGTTCGCGTATGCCTATCGCAGTGTCTCATGGCGAAGGTTTAGCTGAGTTTGCTAATGCAGATGCATTAGCAAAAGCTGAAGCTTCAGGCACGATAGCATTGCGTTACGTTGATGGCCACGGTCAAATCGCGACTCAATATCCATTAAACCCAAATGGTTCACCAAATGGTTTAACGGGGATTTGTACCACAGATGGTCGTGTGACTATTATGATGCCACACCCAGAGCGAGTATTTAGAACGGTTGCCAACTCATGGCATCCTGAAGAGTGGGGTGAAGATAGCCCATGGATGCGCATGTTCCGTAATGCGCGTGTTAAAATTGGTTAGTAACCTCTTTTAATCCCATCAAAAGGCGACGATTAAGTCGCCTTTTTCATTATTAAGCCTTCTACCTTGGAATGTGTTTGGTGCTGAAATACGTTTGTACATATTGAACTGGATAAGACAAAACCACTTAGACGAGTAACAAACCACTGAGTGCGATGATGCTTTGGTGTTCGATAGAAAACATCACCAAACAATGAGGGCGTTCGAAATTCTGTGTCAGGCTAAGTTTAAATTTCTAGCACGCTGTCTAAACGTCCTTCAAAATAAATCGCTAACTGAGATAAACAAAGGCTCCAATTGTGAATGGGCATTGTCCATTTATTCGAGGCGTTCAATATGCCAGCATAAAGTAGCTTCAACAAGCTATTTTCATTGGGAAAAGCCCCTTTGGTTTTGGTTAACTTCCTAAATTGACGGTGTACCGCTTCCACCGCATTGGTGGTGTAAATCACTTTTCTGATGTGCTCTGGATACTTAAAATAGTGCGATAGATTGTGCCACTTACGGCGCCAAGAATTGATAACAAGTGGGTAAGCCTCGCCCCATTTCGCTTCTAGTTCATCTAACGCTAGCTCCGCCGCTTCCTTGCTCACCGCACGATAAATACACTTCAAATCGGCCATGAACGCCTTCTGGTTTTTCGAGGCCACGTACTTCATTGAGTTGCGTATTTGATGAATGATGCACAGCTGCGTCTCTGTATTCGGGAAGATACTGGCGATGGCTTCAGGAAACCCCGTCAGGCCATCAACACAAGCGATAAGGATGTCCTTTACGCCGCGATTATTAAGATCGGTCAGCACAGATAACCAGTAATTAGCGCCTTCATTTTCAGATAAATGCAGGCCGAGTATTTCTTTTTTTCCTTGCATATTAAGGGCTAGCAGGGTGTACACCGCTTTGCTGATGTAACGGCCATCTTCTTTGACTTTGTAATGTATCGCATCGAGCCAGACAATCGGGTAGTGGCTGTCCAGTGGGCGCTGTTGCCAGGCTTTAAGCTCAGGAATAAGCTTGTCAGTTATGGCGTTAATGGTCGCGCTGGAGACATTAATGCCGTACATCTCCTCGACGTGCTGATTGATGTCGCGGTAGCTCATGCCCATGCTGAACATCGATAGCACTTTGCGGTCGATTTCATCGGTGAGCGTGGTTTGGTTCTTCTTGATGAGCTGAGGTTCAAAAGAGCCATTTCTATCACGAGGCGTTTCTAACTCAAAGTTGCCTGACGGGTGCTTAATCGTCTTAGCCGTCTTACCATTCTTGCGGTTAGGTTGCTCATCATGAGCCAAGTGCTGTTCAAGTTCGGCTTGAAGCGCCGCTTCGGTAAGTTGTTTAATCAAGGGGCCAAGAATACTGTCTTTGCCTGTGAGGTTTTTACCTGCTTGAAGATCTTTAAGGGCTTGTTCAAAGTTAAAAGGTTGAGTCATGTGTCATTCCTGTTTTTGTACAGTTTACTGAAATGACACAGAATTATGAACACTACGCAAACAATACAAAAAAGACAGGCGTAAAAAAGCCCATTCAATTATGAATGGGCTTTTTTGTGTCAGTCATCGTATTGTTTATCACGATGACGACTGCTTTGCGCTAACAAAACATAAACTGTTAGTGATTTACTTCACTTCTTTAGCGGTGTACATCTCAACAAAAGCACGTTTGTATAAGTTGACAACGTTTTCAAATACTTTAGTCATAGCAACATCTCTCAATTGTTTGGTTCATCAAAGAACGTTAAATACCTTAGGGTTAAGTCAACGGCTCCTTGGCATAAATGCTACTCGTTTTCTTAATGTGTGTATGATACTGAGCTTAATGAAAACTTTCAAACTAGTAAAAATGATATTTAAGATTAGTTTTTCTAATGTTATAGCGGTTTGTTTTATTGTTGTGGTTTTTCATGTTGTTGTTTTTAATAGAAAAATGTAATTTGTTTGGGTTAGTATATCTGTTGCTTAATTTGTTAATGTTTTGGTGTCGTTGCTTTGGGTGTAGTTACAGCTTAATCATCTACATTAGTAATGAACGTTATAGATTTATGAAATTTTACCTACCAATGAATTATGCACTTGTCAATATCTCAAGTGTGGTATTATGCGCACATGCTCAAAACCCACTTAAAGCTGCAACTTAGATTGATTTGGGTCAATTTTCAATGGTATAAAATCTGCGTATTCTGAATTTATTTGAAATGTAAGTCGCTGATATTGGTACTTAAAATTATTTTTGAATAAGTTTGCATAAAGCGAGATCACACTTTTGCTTTAAATGAGATGTTGAGCGATTTTTTTGTTCAGGTTTCATGTTTTAATCACACGAGTCATTTATTGCTGTAACCTCGTGCTTTAACACCTTGTTAACTAATGGTGTTAAACCCGTTGGTTGGATGGCAATAAGTAAACACCCATATTGGCAACAGGTATGTTGTTTAATTTGCATTTGGTTGTACTGAAGTAAGGAGTCGCCAATGATTATCGAAGAGGTAGTTGAGCTATCGCGTTTGCAGTTCGCGCTGACAGCCATGTATCACTTTCTATTTGTTCCTCTCACCTTGGGCCTAGCTTTTATTCTGGCGATCATGGAGTCACTTTATGTGATGACAGATAAGCAGATATATAAAGACATGACTAAGTTTTGGGGTAAATTATTCGGAATCAACTTTGCCTTAGGTGTTACCACCGGTTTGGCAATGGAATTCCAGTTTGGTACTAACTGGTCATATTTTTCACACTATGTAGGTGATATTTTTGGTGCGCCATTGGCGATTGAAGGCCTAATGGCATTCTTCCTCGAATCAACCTTAGTGGGTATGTTCTTTTTTGGTTGGGACCGATTCAGTAAACGTCAGCATTTAGCGGTAACCTGGTTGGTTGCGCTGGGTTCAAATATGTCTGCGTTGTGGATTTTGGTTGCTAATGGTTGGATGCAAAACCCGGTAGGTTCAGTATTTAACTATGAAACCATGCGCATGGAAATGACCAGCTTTGCTGAAGTTATTTTCAACCCTGTTGCACAGGTGAAATTTGTTCACACCGTGGCATCGGGTTATGTAGCGGGTGCCATGTTCGTTCTGGCAATCAGTTCATACTATATTCTAAAAGGCCGTGATTTACCGTTTGCTCGTCGCTCTTTTGCGATTGCAGCAAGCTTTGGTATGGCGTCAATTCTGTCTGTTATCGTACTGGGTGACGAATCTGGCTATAAAGTCGGTGAAGTACAACGTGTGAAATTAGCGGCAATTGAAGCAGAATGGCACACTGAGCCGGCTCCAGCTGCCTTTACTGCCATTGGTTTCCCAAATGAAGAAACCATGAAAAATGATTATGCGATTCGAATTCCGTATGCAATGGGTATCATTGCCACGCGCTCTTTAGATGAGCAAGTGACCGGTATTATCGATTTGATTGACGAGCATGAAGTGCGTATTCGTAACGGTATGATTGCTTATTCATTCTTAACACAGCTTCGTGCTGGCGATACCAGTCAGGAACTGCGTGATAACTTTGAAGCAACTAAGCATGACTTAGGCTATGGCTTATTGCTGAAGCGTTATACTGAAAACGTAGTTGATGCGACAGAAGAGCAAATCAAAGCGGCTGCGAAAGACTCTATTCCTAATGTCGCGCCAATGTTCTGGTCATTCCGTATTATGGTTGGCGCGGGTGTGTTGATGCTGTTTATCTTTGCTGCAGCGTTTTGGCAAAGTACTCGTCATCAGATTGCTGAGAAAAAGTGGGTGCTTAAAGCGGCACTATACGGCTTACCGTTACCTTGGATTGCCATTGAGTGTGGTTGGTTTGTAGCTGAATATGGTCGTCAACCTTGGACGATTTCAGAAGTATTACCGACCTTTATGTCAGCATCAAGCTTAACTGTGTCTGATTTATGGTTCAGTATCATTTCAATTACCTTGTTCTATTCAGTATTACTGGTTATTGAGATGTTCTTGATGTTCAAGTATGCCCGTCTTGGCCCTAGCAGCATGAAGACTGGTCGTTATCACTTTGAAAACCAAGATGCTTAATCAGAGGACCTGACTATGTTTGATTATGAAGTTTTAAGATTTATCTGGTGGGCATTAATCGGTGTGTTGTTTGTCGGCTTTGCCGTCACTGACGGCTTCGATATGGGTGTAGGTGCGTTATTACCAATCATAGGTAAAGATGACACTGAGCGCCGTATTATGATTAACACCATTGCGCCGCATTGGGATGGCAACCAGGTTTGGTTAATTACCGCTGGTGGTGCGTTATTCGCAGCCTGGCCTATGGTATATGCCGTGTCATTTTCTGGCTTTTATGTCGCGATGATGCTGGTGCTGTTCGCCTTATTCTTGCGTCCAGTAGGCTTTGATTACCGTTCGAAAATTGAAGATCCAAAATGGCGTAAGTCATGGGATTGGGCACTGTTTATCGGTGGTTTTGTACCGCCACTCATCATAGGTGTAGCGTTTGGTAACTTGTTACAAGGCGTGCCGTTTAACTTTGATGAGTTTTTACGTGCTAAATACCATGGTGGCTTCTTTGGGTTACTGAATCCATTTGGGCTTCTTACTGGCCTTGTGTGTGTCAGCATGATCATGATGCAAGGTGCTGCATGGTTACAAATGAAGACCGAAGGTGAGTTACGTGTTCGTGCCGCTAACATGACCCAGATTTGTGGTGGTTTGTTAGTCGTACTATTTGCAGCTGCCGGTGTGTGGTTAGCAAATGGCATTGACGGTTATGTGATTACCTCAACACTTGATTTAGCGGGCCCATCTAATCCAACAACGAAAACGGTTGCGATTGAAGCGGGTGCCTGGTTAGCTAATTACGATAAGTATCCGGTGACCATGTTATTCCCTGTTTTAGGGTTATTAATGCCAGTGTTAGCAATATTTGCTAGCCGCTTTAACCGCAGTGGTTTCGCGTTCTTATTTAGCTCATTAGCCATTGCAGGCGTAATTTTAACTTGTGGTGCAGCGATGTTCCCGTTTGTTATGCCGTCATCGCTTGAGCCAAATGTAAGCTTAACCATGTGGGATGCGACAGCAAGCCAAATGACCCTAAAAGTGATGACCTTCGCCGCGATTATCTTTGTACCAACCGTATTAAGTTATACGATTTGGACTTACTACAAGATGTATGGTCGTTTGAATCGTAGTTTTATTGAAGACAATAAAACCTCACTTTATTAATAGGAGTCATCATCTATGTGGTATTTTGCGTGGATATTAGGTGTATTACTGGCTTGTTCTTTCGGCATTATTAATGCGCTATGGTTAGAAAACACTGAAAACATGGATCGCCAAGAAAATAGCGAAAGTTAACGAGTTTTGTTGGTTAAATAATAAAACCCCGCTTATTTGCGGGGTTTTTTTATGGCTTAAATAAATGTTGCCGCGTCTTGGTTATTCAACCGCTAATGAATTCCAACACTGCTATGGATAATCAATGCATATCAAACAGCCCATAGCGGCGATAATTTGCACCAATAACCGTGTTGTGTTTTGCGTCAACAACTAGCCCATTGCCAGTAAAGCCATCACTGCTAGCGTTGCTAATCGCCACTGAAAATAGATTTATCGTCCACTATCAACAAAAACCAGTGATCTTTAGTCGCAGGGCAATTCACCTTATCGATTAACACCTTTACTTATTCTTATCATTTGGCATCAATCACCTAGCATAATTCATCGTCTATAAATTAGCTGAACTTAATGCTTAAAGGGGGCATGCAAACAAAAAATGGCCTGAAGCAAGATGCCTCAGGCCATTTAATTAGCGATTGTCAATTTGCTGCTTAAACCTCAAATTGAACAACGGCTGTTAATCCAGAACAATATTAGTCTACTTTAAATACACCAATTTGCTGTTTAATATTACCGGCTAATTGGGTTAACACATCGGCATCGTCAACCGCTTTAATGGCTCTTTGCTCACTGTTTTGTGCCAAAGAGGCAATAGAATGTAAGCTGTTCGATACTTCATCCGCCACAGTGGTTTGCTGTTTGGTCGCACTGGCTATACTGGAGGAGAACATGGCCATTTCGGCAATATTTGTATTAATTTGGCTTAGCTGAGTATTGGCATCATCGCCTTGCTCGGCAGACTTAATCCCCAATTGTTGGCAATGGTTCATTTGTGTGGCCGTCAGTTTGACCTGTTGTTGTAATTTGTTGATGGTGACACTGATCTCGCTAATTGATTGTTGGGTGCGTTGTGCTAAAGATCGTACTTCATCGGCAACAACAGCAAAGCCTCTTCCTTGTTCACCTGCTCTTGCGGCCTCAATAGCAGCATTTAATGCCAGTAGGTTAGTTTGCTCGGCAATACCGTTAATGACCTCAGTGACCTGGCTGATGGCCTGACTCTCATAACTTACCCCTTCAATATTTTGTTGGGTTTGGGTGAGTTGTTCGCTGAGTGATTGCAGATCGTTGACCACTTGTGTTAATTGGTTATGGCCATCGCTTGAGGCTTTATCAATTTCTTGAGCTTGAATCGCGCCTTGGCCAGAGTTTTGTGCCACATCTTTAATTGACGCTGACATTTCTTCAATTGCGGTAGCGATTTGTTCTGTTTGATTGAGTAATGATTTAGCTTCATTACCATTATCTGTTGCAGTTTGTTGACTTAAATTGGCATGACTTTCTAAGCTTAATACTGACTGTTGTAATGACTTAATCAGCCCAGCCAGATTGGTGGCCATTTGAGTGACACTAATGGTGATTTGATCCACTTCATTTGCACTGTGTGGATCGCAAGCGGTAAATGTTTGGGATAAATCACCTTCACCGAGTTTGGCTATTTTGGCCTCTAATAACTGTAGTGGTTTAACTGCGCGGGTGATTAACGTACTCAACAATATGAAAATAAGCACAATACCAATTACCGCAATTAGCAGATTTTGCTGCAACATAGTCACGCTTTCATTATTCAATTCCTGTTGCGGCACAAATCCCACTAAGGTCCAATTCCAGCCTTTAATGGCGACTGAGTAAGAAAACATATCATCGTTATTTAGCGAAGTATAAAACCAGCTTTGTTCATCGGTTAAAGCTTGTTCAATGGTTAATCCATCAAGTAAGGCAGCATCAAAAGGGGCATCTGCTGTTAATTTAGGATGAGCAATGATTTGTTTGTCTGAATTTCGAATAATGACATAGGAGCCGGACTCTTCTAAGGTCATTTTTTTCATGGTTTGTTGGATTTGCTGAACCGATTGGGTGATATCAAAACCAACGAATAAAATACCTATGACTTTGCCACTGACATCTTTAATAGGGCGATAAATTGTCATGAAATCACGGCCGAATAATTTGGCATAACCTTCATATTCTTCACCGTTAATCAGTTTTTTGTATCCAGGGTGCGAGGTGCCCAAGTTTGTGCCAATGGCGCGTTTACCGTCGGCTTTTTTTAATGACGTTGAAATACGGGTAAAGTCATCCTGATCGCGCACAAAAATTGTCGCCACGCCACCGGTGAGTTTTGAAAATCTGTCCACTTTACTGCGTGATGCATTAATTTGCTCATTGCCATGTTTCAATGAGGGTGAGCTGACACTGAGCACTTTTACGTTTCGGCCACCTAAATAGAACGTGCTGGGATATAAAGTCCGAAGAATATCTGCGTTTCTTCTGGCGAGGGTAAGCATGCTGTCGTACTGCAATTCAATCAGTTCGGCATTACTGTGCATTTGCGCGCCAATGGCTTGAACCGCTTTGTCATTTAACGAGTGAGAGGCCGATTGATATGAAAATAAAGACATCGCCACAAAAATGGCAATGGATGACAGTAAGGCAAGCGAGCTGATCTGTTTTGCAATCGGCCAATTTTTATAATTCATGACAATATTTCCGGATAGTTACTGTATGGTTAATTTATAGCAAATCCGAAGTTAAGGCCTTGACTCAAATCACATTAGCTAACCTCAAATTCGTTTGAGAAATGAATAAATAAAATTGACTCAGCGAACATTCACCTGCTTTGCGTCAAACTTGAATTGAATACTGATAATAAGAGAAGGTTACGCGTCAATAGCTCGACTAAATCAAGTCATTTAAGCATCGTTGGGGATCAAGTATTTATTGAATGCGGTTAATTAACAGAGCCAAGGTGGGGGACTTTGGGGTGATGCCCGAATAAAAAAGAGTGACATGTTGCCATATCACTCTTTTTATCATGTCATTCTTTATATCATGTAAGTACTTTGAAGCTAAACGGGCAGCATGTCGGGCAGCAGTGTCTGTTTTTTGGGTTTCATCATTAAATGATACATCACAGGCACCCACACTAAAGACAGCATAGTGGTTAATAAGGTACCGCCAGCAATGGCTATTGCAAAGGGCGGCCAAAATCCACCGCCGGCAATAATCAAGGGTAAAAAACCGCCGATTGTGGTGATGGTGGTTGAGCCAATATGGCGGCCGCAACTGCTAACGGTATTGATAATTACTGCCATATTACCTTGTCTTGCCTCGGGCAAATCTTCAAGTTCAGCCAAGATCACAATGGCGGCATTAATGGCTAATCCCATCAAACCTAATAAACCAATTATAACTGTAAAGCCAAAAGGGTAGCCAAACACGAATACGGCTAATAACCCCAATCCGGCAGACTGAATCGCGCTGAATAGAATAATGCCAGTGATGCGGAATGAGTTGAATGACAACACCACAGTAGCCAGTAATAGGGTAATAACTACAACGAGGTTAGACATTAGGTTACCAACGGCTTCATTGCGTTTAGCGCTTTCTCCGCCCACTTCAATATGGTATCCAGAGGGTAGCGCAATGTTATTGAGTTTTGATTTCACATCATCAAGCACCTGAGCTGGCAATACGCCACTGGTGATATATGCCTCAATGGTGTTGACTCGTTCACCATTACGACGGGGTATCGCCCCACGACTGGCACTGACTTCATTATAGGATAATGCCGATAATGGAATCCCAGTGCCTGTTGGCGAGACTAAGTTAAGTTCTGCTAATCGCGTAGCTTGTTCGCGGCTGCTATCACCTAAACGCACACGAATAGGCAACGACTCCGTTTGCTCTAAAATACTGCCGCCAATGATGCCTGTGGTGGCCATTTTCACCTGATTGGCGATATCAGTTAAGCTTAAACCGCTCATCAAACTTGCGTCTTCATTGACTTGTAACCATAGTTTAGGCGCGCCTGGTGACAGCGTCGCTCTGGTATGGATAACGTCGGGTGTGGCAATTAATAGTGCCCGCACTTGATCGCCAATTTCTTTTAGCATGTCCAGATTCGGTCCGTAAATAAGGAGTTCGACAGGCGCATTAAAGGGGGGACCTTGTTCCAGTTTTCTTACTAGAATTTGTGCTTGTGGAAATTCAACATCAAGTGATTGTTGTAACAGGGGGATCAGTTTGTTTGCGGTGTTAAAGTCAGTGACTTTCACCATTGCCTGAGCATAGTTAGTTGCACCTTGCTGACGTTGAGTCAGATTGTAATAAAATGATGGTGTATTACCACCAACAACCCAGGTGACTTCGCTTATTTCGGCAAGGTTTTGAAGCTTTTTATCAATCAAGGCAACCTGTTGGCGAGTATTTTCTATACTTACCAGTGAGGCCAGATGCACTTCGATTTGGAACATATCCCTGTCTGATGGCGGGAAAAATTGTTCGGTCATTTTACCTGCCACCATAAAACCACTCATAGGCAGAACGCCCACTACAAGCGCCGTTAATAATGGTCGTTTAAGTGCAAACGCTAAACTGGTTTTAAAGGCTCGGCCTATTCGAGGAAAAGCCATGCCTTGTTGATACCAGGCGGTAGCTGGCTCGCTTCGACTAAAACGACCTGCAAGCCCTGCAATAAGGGTATGGGAAATAATATAAGAGCCCAATAGCGCAAACATGACCGAAATAGCAATGCCGCCGACAAACTCACCCGCCGCCCCTGGCATTAATACTATTGGCGCAAAGGCTAACATAGTTGTAATCGTTGAGCCGGCAAGCGGGAGCCATAAATGATGTAGTGTTTTAGATACGGCCTCTAATTTACTCATACCTTGTTGGCGGCGCTGGGCAATCGCATCAACAATAACAATGGCGTTATCTACCATAATGCCTAATGCGACAACCAAACCCGTTACCGACATTTGATGAATGGGTAAACCTGTGTATTTCATACAGGCTAAAGTGAATAGGGCAGTAAGAGGTAATGATAACGCCACAATTAATGCATTACGCAACCCTAAGGTCAGCATTAATACGGCAACAATAATCACAAAGCCTTGCAGCAAATTAACGACCAAATCGCCGAGTCGAACACTGGTGTAACCTTGCTGATCAAATAACCATTGCACTTTGATATTGGCTGGCAAATTTTGTGAAAAGGTGTCAATCGTTTGCTCTATTTGATGCTGCCATATATCAACGCGATTACTGTTAAGCATGGTCGCGCCAATCAGCACACCTTGCTGACTGTTGATCAGCGCAATGCTGCTAGCCGGCGTTTTGGATTGGCGGCTAATGGTTGCCACATCGCCTAGGCGAATAATTTGCCCGTATTCATCTACTTTTAACGGCACTCGTCGAATACGACTTTGCGAATCAAGCTCGCCAGAAACTTCAACTAACGCGCGAAATTGCTGGTTGTTAATTTCACCGGCTGAAATCTTACTATCAGCATTTGTTAAAATTTGTGCAATTACCCCAGGGGTCAGTTTCAGCTGACTGATTTTATTCCCATCAAGCTCTACGAGAATTTCCTCTTCTGGCGCGCCATAAAGCTTGGCAAAATCAGTGCCTGATAATAGTCTGATCCGGCTTTGCAACTCCTTGGCGTAACGGTTTAAAATATCACTTCTTACCGGCGAATCATCCGCCCACACTACCCCCAGAATCGCCGTGCTGGCATAGCCAACTTGATCATCTAGAGTGCTATTTTGCGCTTGAGCTGGAAGCAAGTGCTTACCATCGGCCACTAAATCACGCGCCCTAGACCAAACTGGCTCAGTTTCAGTGATGGTATCTTTCAGCTCAAGCTGAATAACTGATATTCCCGGGCGGGAAGTCGATTGAACAAGTTTTATTTCTTCTAAACGGCGTAGTTGTGTTTCTAATACTTCGGTGACTAATGCTTCTACTCTTTCAGCTGAAGCGCCAGGGTAATGGGTAATCACTGAAGCAAAACGATTGGTAATGTGCGGATCTTCTGTGCGCGGTAAACTGGAAATCGCACCAAATCCCGCCACAATTAACAGAGCGATAAATAAACTGGTTAGACGGCCGTTTTCTAAAAATGCTTTAATCATATGGCCCCCGCAACAGCGGTGGTCGCAGGCGTTACAACTTGTCCAACGACCAGTTTATGTAACCCTTCAATGATAATGGTGTCATCATTGCGTAATGCGCCTTTTATATAGGCTTTATCTTGATTGGTATAAATAATTTCAACGTCACGACGTTCAATACTGAAGTGATTTACACCACTGGTATCAGCTTGTTTATTTAATACGTAAACATTCCACAATCCTCTTACGCCATCGGTTAAGGCGGAAATTGGCACCCAATATCCAGCAACCGGAATATCCTGTTGGTATTCAAAATAGGCGATTTCACCATTTAATACGTCAGCATCTTTGGGCAGGCTAATTCTTAACTGCACAGTACGAGTGATAGCATCAACTTCGGCGCTTATTCCGGCAATACTGCCGTTAAGGGTTTTATCACCAACGCGAATCGGCACTTGTTGATTGTTTTTCAAGCTAGATGCCACTTGAATAGGCACACCAATATAAGCAAGCTGCTGATCATCACCGATTAAGGTAAATACGGGACTACCCAAACCAATCACTTCACCTAGGTTATGGTGACGTTTACTGATTTTGCCATTGAAAGGTGCCATTAATATCGATTTTTCAAGTTTTAAGTTTGTAGCGTATAAGCTTGCATTGAGTCGTTGGCGGTTGGCGATTAAACCTGTGACTTGCTGTTTAGTTTCGTCTAGCTGCTGCTCAGAAACGTAGTTTTTATCTTTTAAACTAAGGGTACGCTTTAATGTGTTTTCAGCTAAATCTAAGTCTGCTTTTGTTTGCTGCAAACTGGCTTCAAGCTGTTGTTTCTCGGCCTGTAAAAGGTCAGTATCTAAGGATGCTAAGGTTTGTCCCAGGGTGACACTGTCACCACTATCCACTTGAATACTATTTAATTTACCTGCTAATTCGAAACCAATACCCGTGGTATTAGCTGAGCGAATAGTGCCAGTATAGGTTTGTTTGTGTTGATAATATTCCGACGGCGTGAGGGCAGTGGTTGCTACGGTTTGATAACTAACCGACTCAGAGTGTTGTTTTACTTCAGATCCACAACCGCTAACTACCAGTAAGCTGCATAGGCCTACCATTAATAGTCGCACTTGGCCGATCGATTGATATTCCATTTTTGTACCCCATTAGGATAATAATTTATACGTGATGCAAACAACTTATTAATCCATAGCAGAAAATGCTTATTCGGCTATGTAACGTAGCAATGTAACACTAATGTTAAACTAGACTGTCTAGTCTAATTATATGAAACTGGACTGTCTAGTCTATTTTGTGATTAAATAGTATTAAATGTTGAATATAAGTAAAAACACTACGAGTAAAAGATGACAGAAGACCATGTGCTAGCTGTAAATTTGGATGCAACATTATCGAAAAGTGAACAAAAACGGGTGCAGATCCTTCATTCGGCTATTGAGCTTTTTTGCCATCAAGGTTTTTCCAATACCAGTATGGATGAGGTGGCTAAACATGCAGGGGTTTCTAAGCAAACGGTATACTCCCATTTTGGCTCTAAAGACGATCTTTTTGTTGCATCAATAGAATCAAAATGTGTGGTGCATCAACTCACTGAAAACCTATTAGTGGATGCTTCTCAACCAGAGGTTGTACTGACTATTTTTGCACAGCAATTTGGTGCAATGATTGTTTCAGAAGAGGCGATTAGGGTATTTACAACCTGTGTTGCCCAGTCCGACACTCATCCTGAGGTGTCTGAATTATTTTATAATGCTGGCCCGAAACATATTTTGAATTTAGTAAAAGGATATTTAGGTAAAGTTAATCAGCATGGTCAGTATTATTTCGAAAACCCACACGACAGTGCAGTGAGATTGAGCTTAATGTTATTTGGTGAGCTGCGAATGCGTTTAGAATTAGGCTTATCAACGGCAGATATTCTTCCTAAAAGGCAGAGCTATTTGAAAGAGACGGCCTTAATGTTCTTAAGGGCGCACCGTGTATAGTGTGTGACATTTTGTTAAATTAAATGCCATTTTTGATAAAGCTTCATAATTTTGAACTAGTTTGTATAGTGTGACGTATTGTTCTACCAATAAATAATCCAACATCAATTAAGCTGAAGGGATGCAATTAATGACAAGTGCTTTTTATCAACAAACTCAAAAACGAAATTTGCTGTCTACATCTAAGCTTGTGCCAATCATTGTTGTCGCCGTTGGTTTAAGCAGCATGAATGCACAGGCGAGTAAACGCTCACCTTTTGAGTTGAACGTTGCTCGCACTTCAGTGCAATCCGCCGATGTGGGGGAAAATGGTAATGAGCTTAAAAGAGATGTTTGGATCACTAAGCTTTCTGCTGCTATGCCACTTAATAAGCACTGGATGATTGGGGCTAATATCGGCTATGAAAACCTTGATTACGGCTGGCGTGTTAATCAACAAAGCCCACTAATAAACAGTAATGTACCTTGGTCAACTATAAATCAATACAGCGCAGGTTTATCGTTAATTTATCGCCCAGATAATAATTGGACCTTCTTATTTGCCCCAAAACTTCAATATGCTTATGCCAATACCGCTTCCTCATCTAATGCACAAAGTTACGGTGTAGTTGCTTCGGGTATGTACCGTTTTGAATCGGGAAATATGCTTGGCATAGGTGTAGCGTATTTGAATGATATTACTGAAGTCCGCACCGTGCCTTATTTAGCTGTTCGCTGGCAAATTACTGACAAGTGGGTACTTGCTAACCCTTTTCAGGCCGGATTTAGTGGCCCTGCGGGTTTAGAGTTAACTTACGAGTTATCACAGGATTGGAATTTTGGTGTTGGCAGCTCTCGTCGAACGGAAAGCTTTTTAATCGAAAATGACGACAAGGCGATTAAGATTGAAGAGTGGGTAAGTTTTTTACGCGCTGGATGGAATATCAGTGAGAGTGTTAGTTTAAATGCTTATGCTGGCTATTACTTTAATGGCGACATAGAACTTAGCAATCCACAACTTAGCGAAGACATCAGTAATCAAGCCGCGGCAGCGCTTGCGTTTAAAGTGAAATTCTAATCTTGATTGTCCAATGGGGTATAAGTCCCTCATTGAACTTCACATAAACTAAAACGCCGCGATAATTCGCGGCGTTTCTTGTCGGTTCATCATCTAAAAGTAAGTGACATCTTTAATCCGTTTTGAACGATTTTGCTGTTCATACAAATGCCAAACCTGTTTGAAATCTAGCTCAAGCTCAGTGACATAAAAGTCGCCAGAAGGGTAGGTTTTAACGACTTTAGCTCCGCGAATAATTCCGCTAACGGATGACTTAACACTATCATTAGTCAGTAGCCACTCACTCACATTGCTTACCGCATCAATTTTTTGCCCATACACCTGCTCTGCTAATTCACGATATGCCGCAACCTTAGAAGCTTGCATCGCCATAAGCATTTTATGTGATTGAATATCACTCGGCTGAGTCGCTAACGGCGCATAGCCTACTGCAGTAATTTTAGGAAAATGACTCGGTGGCTCGGTTTCCCATTGCACGTATTTGTCATTACTGGAACACCCCAGCATCAATAAGCTTAATGCGATAAATAGCATTATATTTTTCATTGCTCATCTCCTAAAACGGTAAAACGACTCTCTTTGGTGTTTTCTGTACGGTAGATAATGCCGCCACGGGTTTGTACTTTATTGGCTGGCAATACGTATCCAGATAAGCTTTTACCTGCTACAAACGATTGCACCGCTGAAACCACTCGATTATTAGTTACATCTACCACGCGGCCGTTAAAGCTTACGCCTTCATTAGTTAAACTGAGTGTTGAAACTAGCACATGTGACACGGGTAAATCGGTAGGGAGTAGCTCCCAATTACGACTTAAAATAAGTTCACCGTGATCTGTTGCACGTAGCGAATTAGCAACATTCAAATCAACCAAGTTAAATTCATGGGCATGAAAAGCCGCTTGTAAACTTTGTTGTAATTGCAAGGCTAATTCATTGGTTTGATTAAAATCATCACTCATTACAGGTGTAGTAACAAGCAAGGGTTGATCAGGTCTTAATGCATCATTTTGTAACACCAGTTCATTGACTAATTTTTCTGCCCAAACATTCAACTGGCCTTTTGGGGCTAATCCTGAAGCGTTAACATCATAAACCAGTTTTTCCTGGTACATGTTATTTTGGTCTTGATAGCCAATATGTTGCCCATCTTGAACATAGTCCAAGTTATGTGATTGATTGACTGCGTTACTGCATCCAGCAAGACCAATTGTGGTTAGCATCAGCGCGAGAATAGGGTACTTTTGCTGCATGAGTTATTCCTTCGCTTTAGGTTAAAAAGCAATGCAATTCGATTAATAACTATTTATCGGCATTGAAGCGATTTTCTTTACAGCGATTATCTGACTACTTTAACTTTATAGCTTGATTGTGATGAAACCAAAGACTCACGCCTCACCTAGCGTTTAGGCATAGTTATTGCTTGATTCTTAGTTATAGAGCGATGCAATCACCGTAAAATGGCGGATTTGCAATGCAGACGACAGATATCTGACGCAGGGTGAAATATGTTTTATGCATTAAAAAATCAAAATAGCGCACAAACTTGGCTTAACTGGGCACGAGTATTAATGCTATTACCTGTTTTTATCAGCTTTAATGGTATTGCGGAGCAAGTCGAAGTGACAGGCACAGCTAAAATCGTTAATGGTAATATGGATAAAGCTCGTGAAGACGCTATAAATCAAGCACTAAACTATGCCAGTTTGCGAGCAGGGGTTAATTTTTCAAGCCAACAGCAAATTAGCCAAGGATCGTTAACGCAGGATACCTTTTCTATGCAGCGTATGGGCGCAGCCAATAACATTGAACTGCTAAGTGAGATGGTCAGCGGTGATACGTTAACCGTGATGCTGTCACTCTATGTTGATGACACGAGCCAAACTGACCAATGTAAAGCCCAATCTTTAAAAGCTGCCATTTTATTGCCGCAAATTGAAGTTGCCGATCGCAGTCAGCTTAATCATGGTCATCTATTTGGTTTCAATAAAGCGCTAACTTTTCAATTTGGTCAGCTGATTAATAGTCAGTCTGTGACCAGTTTTGCAAGAGTGCATGCGGATGAACGTTTAGACGACACAAACGAATTAGTTAACTTTAAAGGTTATGGTATTCCAAGTTGGTTAGGTGAAATCACCGATAGTCAGTATATTTTAAAAACTAAAGTGATAGATATGTCTACAGAGCCTTACACCACCAGTTTTCTAGGGTTTGTGGATGATACGCCTTTAAGGCAGTTCAGTTTCGAGTTGACCCTGTTTCACGGGATCAGTGGTGAAGTGGTTTGGAGTGAGGCTTTTACCACCAATGCTCCATGGGAGTTTGAACGCCAAGAAACCGTGGTACCTAACAGTCAACGTTTCTGGTCTTCATCCTATGGCGCAGCAATTAGCCAGCAGCTGCAACAAAGTATTATTTCATTAGATAACACGTTGAACTGTCGTCCATTATTAGGACAGATTATAGCGAGGCAGGGCGACCGTATTATTATTAATTTAGGCCGTAAAAATGGGGTTAAATTAGCTGACAAATTTCAAATCGTTTTGCAAAAGAATATTCCAGACCGTCTCAATAATATGCGTGCATTAGTGACTAAAAATCGCGCTGAAATTATCATCGATCAAGTCAGTGAAGACACCGCCACCGCAATGATTGAAAATATTGATGCTGCAGATAATATTCAGGTTCATGATATAGCCATTAAGTTGTAATCACCGTAAGGGTTTTATCAGTAAATGTTGAGTTGATTTGTTGGTTAAAGCAACTAGCCATTTATACAATGGCGTTTGTTTATTAACCAATTAAATCTAAACAGTTTTAAACCCAAATAAGCGCTTTTCATCAAGGCAAAAAACAGTATAATTGTTTTGTCTTCCTATAGCTCAACAGGATAGAGCAGCCGCCTCCTAAGCGGCCGATCGGGGTTCGAGTCCCTGTGGGGAGACCATATTTATGATAATAAATAAGCTAGAAGAGGTGCGTCAATGACTGAACTATTTTTAGCAAATCTTGACATCATTCGCCTACGTTGGCCTGCTCTTGCTGTAAAATTAGAAAATACTTCAATTGATCAATTCGATGCTTGTCTCGTTAATGGCAATGAACAAACAATCAGTGTCAATGGTATTCAATTGAGTAGCCGTCATAACCGTTTCGCCGAAGCGCAGCTGTTGATTAAGCAACTGCCAGCAAACTGCAGTGAAGTAACGGTTTATGGTGTCGGCATGGGTGATGTCCCCACCGTCTTAGTGCAGAACCCTAACATAAAAAGTATACATATTTGCCTGCTCAATGTTAGCCTGTTTGCCTTATTAATGACTTATACAGATCAGCGCGAATGGTTGAGCGATCCGCGCGTAGCACTGGTGCACCCGCTTCAACAACACCGACTGCCGCCTCACTACATTACCGTCACACCCGAACTCTTATTGAACCATGATGACAATGCCAAATTGCGTGACTTATTGGTATTTAACAATAACCTTGATTTTGCCAACAGGAGCCATCGCAGTGATGACGCAGAGCTTCAGCAGCGCATGCTTGATAATCTTGCGATCATGCAACAAGATGCTGATGCCGCGACTTTAAGCTTGCAATATAAACCTAATCAAACATTGGTCATCGCTACTGGTCCCACGCTCGAGCAGCATTATGCTTACCTTAGGGCGCAGCGAGCATTACCAGAGCCGACTAGACCATTGATGATTAGCGTCGACACCGCATTAAAAGCCTTACTCAATGAACAGATTGTTCCCGATATCGTTGTGAGCATAGATCAAAATGTCACGCGTGACTTTTTGCCCGATAACGTGCCTGATAGCGTGAAACTGGTCTATTTCCCTAAGTCACAGCAAGCAGTGTTGCAATGGTGGCCTGGGCAACGTTTTACCGCTTACTCGCACAGTAAAATCTATGATGAGTTCCACCAGCAATGCCCTAAACTGCGCCTATTTGCCAATGGTAGCGTCATCCATCCTGCCATCGATTTAGCCGTACATTTAAACAGTCAATCGATAACATTATTTGGTTGCGATTTTAGTTATCCGCATAATAAGACCCATGCTTTTTGGCAAGATGGTAAATTAGGCCCTTCTATTGCTCATACTAAAAGACACTGGGTGATGAATGGGTATGGAGAAAAAGTGGCAACCGATCTGAATTTTCGAGGCTATTTACTTGCCCTTGAACATTATATTCTCACTAAACCTGAGGTGACTTTTTATAATGCGAGTTTAGATGGTGCAGCCATTGATGGCGCCCAATATCAGGAGTGTAAGTGATGAAAAGTACTGCAACTGACGCCCTTATCCAAATGCTGACCTCGGCTGCGCATAAGTTTCGCTTAGGCCATGAAGCCGATGGGTCACATGACTTTGCTCAGTGCATCGACCTTCTTAACCCTATCTTGCCTGAGTTACAAAATGCCGTAACTGTGGTTGAGTTATTTCGCGACATGCTGGCTGCGCAGGAGCGTAACGACTGGCTTTCCCTCGCCGATAGTTTAGAGTACGAGCTAACTTTACTATTACAGCAACATGTTAATATTAAAACTTGAACCATTCATTATTTTATATTTGCAGAGAATCAATTTATGAAAATAGCAATAATACCTGCAAGAGGTGGCAGTAAGAGAATACCGAGAAAAAATGTTCGTCTTTTCCATGAAAAACCTATTATCGTATGGTCTATTGAAGCAGCTCTTTCCAGCGGTTGTTTCGATAGAGTCATTGTTTCTACCGATGATCCAATTATTGCAGATATTGCGCTTCACGCAGGAGCAGAAGTACCATTTATGCGCCCAGCAGAACTATCAGATGATATGACGGGGACTATGGCCGTAATTTCTCATGCAATTAAGTGGCTTAATAGCGCATCAACATCTGTACAAAATGGTGAAAGCAGCATCACCCATGTGTGTTGCATTTATGCTACGGCACCGTTTATCAATGACGAAGATATCAAGCGCGGTTTTATAGCTCTAACGGCTGGAGAAAACGACTATGCACTAGCCGTAACAAATTTTGATTTTCCTATCCAACGTGCGGTAGTAGTCAATCAACAAAATCAACTTAATATGCTGCAACCGAAACATTTCATGACTCGTTCACAGGATCTACCCATGGCATTTCATGACGCAGGGCAATTTTGTTGGGGAACTGTAGATGCTTGGTTAAGGGAAAAATCAATATTCTCAGCCCCCACAGTAGCAGTAATCATACCTAGTTATCGGGTACAAGACGTTGATACTGAAGATGACTGGATAAGAGCTGAATTAATGTTTAAAGCCAGTTATGCTATGAAGTCACTTTAAAACTATTGGTGGTTATTTTGAAAGCAGTACTATCCAGCAAGCAGATAATTGTGTTCAGAACAGACTCTAGTCATCTGATAGGTTATGGACATCTCATGCGCTGCCTTACGCTGGCTCATACGTTAAAACAGTATGGTTGCAAATGCTTTTTTATTTGCCGAAATTTAGCCAATAACCAAGGAACCTTGATAACACAACAAGGCTTCGAGTTAGTTTTATTACCCCAGGATACTCATTCTATAGCAGTTGATCTGGATGTACCACAACACGGGGTTTGGTTGGAGACTAGTTGGCAGCAGGATATCACTCAGTGCATTCCCTTTTTTATATCACTCAAGCCAGATATCATCATCCTAGATCATTATGCACTGGATGCGAAATGGGAGGTTAAGGCAAAGACATATTGCAATAAACTCATGGTTATTGATGACCTCGCCGACAGGAAACACCAATGCGATATCTTGCTCGACTACAATTTGAACGTAGCAGCAAACGCATATCAGGCATTGGTACCAAAACAATGTCAATTACTGCTCGGCGGTAAATATGTTTTATTGCGTGACGAATTTAAACAATGGCAATACCATAGTATCCGTCGCCGAAATAATAATCGACTCGAGACAGTGCTTATCATATTCGGAGGTTTAGACACCGACAATAACAGTGAAAGAGTCCTGCAGTTACTCAAAAACATACCTGCGTTGGCTCTGAAGCGTATTGACCTTGTGGTCAGTGCCAATGCCCCCCATTTTGCCTCGTTAAATGCTGCCGCTCTCTGCATGCCAACCGATACCCGTATTCATACTAATGCCAGCAATATGGCAGAACTCATGGCAAATGCCGATTTAGCCATTGGCTCTGGTGGTGGCAGCACCTTCGAAAGATTGTTCCTGAAACTGCCATCATTATTAACGCCGATTGCTGACAACCAGATCGCACCTTTACTGTCTATGAGTAAATCAGGCTTCTTTGAAATGTTCAGAGATTTTAACGAATTAGCTCACCTTCTCACCCGATTTTGCTCGCAACCTTTACCTTTGGTATCTGCACCAGTGCTATTTGGTGCACCACTGGTATGTCAGACCTTACTGGCCAGGGATGTCACCTTAGCCGATGTTAAACCCCTAGATATCAGGCGTACTTTCCATTGGCTGCAGAGTGACAAGCTGAGACAACAATTTGTACAACACAATGCCCCCGTCAGAGCCTCTCACTTTGTCTATTGGCGAGCATTACTTAAAAGTCGGACACAATACACTTTCAGTATTATTCAACGAGGGAAGCACGTGGGTAACCTAGGTGTTAAACATGTGAATGTGCTAAATAATGAGGCCGAACTTTGGATTTACATTGGTGAACAGCCAGATCAAAAAAAAGGTTTGGGAACGACAGCCATGACCCTGCTGGAAGCTTTTATTAAGCAAGCCTTACTCATCGATAATATAGTAATTCATGTTGAAAAAGACAATCATGCGGCCTTATCGTTTTACGATAAATTAGGCTACGTCGCCAGTAGCGATAATCTAGTCGCGCCAGAATTTGCCAACAAAAATGTACAACAATTGAGAAAAGCAATATGAAATGTGCCATCATGCAACCCACTTTCTTACCCTGGAGTGGTTACTTTCATTTAATGTCTGAGGTCGACATTTTTATTTTTCTCGATGATGCCCAATTTCAAAAAAGTTCCTGGCATAACCGCAATCGTATTCCTCTGAATAATGCACCGCACTGGTTAACCGTGCCGGTACTGCATCAACAACTGGAACAAACCCTGCTCGAAACACGCCTTAAAAATACTACACCATGGCGTGAAAAAATGACGAAACTACTTGAGCAAGCCTATGCCAAGCATAGCTTTAATGATGAGATCGGTAGTTTTATCGAACTCATTTCCAATGACAACTTTACCTCTCTGGCTGAACTTAATATTGCTCTTATAAAAATAATGTCTCAAAAACTTGGTATTAAATGTCAAATCATACGATCTAGTGAGCTCGACATTCCGGGTATAAGGACTCAGCGATTAATATCAATATTACACAGTGTTAATGCGACAGAATACTTGTCTCCACAAGGAGCAAGAGAGTATTTAATTGCAGATGGTTTTACTGAACAGACTAGTATCAGTCTATCTTTTCAGCAATTTACACCACAAGTATATCCTCAAAGAAAAGCCGACCATTTTATCGAGAAATTATCTATGCTGGATGTGGTAATGAATATAGGTTGGTGTGATTCCAAGGCTTACATAACACAAATTTATCTAGGTAATTAACCATGAAAAAAGATGACAGCTACACTCTGAAACCACACCAGAAATATGGTTTCCTGCAAGTCACGCCTACGCCTACAGCAGCGGAGATTGACCAGTTTTACGCCAATGAGTTTTACTCCAACGAGTATAAAAACTTTAATAATTCCTCCCTGAAAGTACAACTTATCGACAAGGAATTTTACGAAGGAACCTGGAATGACCAGGCACGAATAATTGAGGCGCAGCTCGGACGATCTATTGCTGAGACTGAATTGCTGGATGTGGGCTGTGGTTGGGGGCAAGCCTTAAGTTACTTTAAGCGACATGGGGCCAGCTGCTATGGCTTCGACCCTGCGAAAGAAGCTGTCGACTATGGTGTCAATCAAGGCCTGAACGTGAAACATTGCGGTGTCGAAAGCATGAATGTTTTCGACAACAAGCGCTTCGATGTTGTTATGCTAAACAATGTATTGGAGCACCTTGCTGATCCGGTCAACGTACTTACTGAAATAAGAAACACTGTACTCAAAGCTGGCGGACTGCTCATTGTCACTGTCCCAAATGACTTCAATGCACTGCAGGTTTCAGCGCAAAGATTGCATGAGTTGCCACAGTGGTGGGTATCGCCACCTGCACATCTCAATTACTTTTCTCGTGGTTCCCTGCAGGCATTGTTAAAAGGCTGCAATTTTACAAATGAACTCGCTGTATCATCATTTCCCTTAGAAATGTTTTTATTAATGGGTGACAACTATGTGGAAAATAGGGATATAGGTAAAGCGTGCCATCAACGCAGAGTTCAGTTTGAGCTTAACTTACGTAAACTTGGTGAAGAAAAGACATTACAACAGTTTTACCAATCACTGGCCGATGCCAATTTGGGGCGTCAAATTACCTGTTATGCAAAGGCCAATTAATATGAAGACTTATATTGAACATTTCCTGACTCATGGTTACGTATTGTTGCCCGATTTACTTACTACACAAGATTGCCAGCACTTTCGAACATTGCTTGAAGAAGATTATAAACAATATGCAGCCCGCTATGCCAATGCCTCCTCGACCATAGGCACTCTCTCAGACAAATCAACAGAAAAAGTAGTCTTTAATCTACATAATAAATCCATGGATTGGTTTAAATTATTTGAGCATCCAAATGTCATAGACTTACTAGATGTTGCACTTAAGCAAGGCTCATATAACGACCTAGAACCATATTACCTGAATAATATATCGGCTCGATGCCCCTTAAATGGAAATCAAGGTCAACAACTACATATTGACAGTGGTTTACCAGGTGTTAATTACTGTTTAAAAGTCAATGTAGTATGGTTGCTTGATGATTTTACAGCATCTAACGGAGCAACGCGACTGGTGCCTGGTAGCCAAAACTGGACTGAGTACCCTGAAAACGGTAAACAACATCCAGCTGAAATATTGATCACCGGAAAACAAGGTGGTGCACTGATTTTTAACGCCAACTTGTGGCATGGTGGAGGGCCTAATGTCACAGATTCCAGCCGGTGGGCACTATTGCTCGGTTACGCAAGATGGTTTATCAAGCCTTCCTTTGATTTTATGAAGAACACACCGGAATACATCTATGCTCAGATGAGCCATAACCAAAAACAACTATTGGGTTTTCATTTAGCACCGCCCAAAGATGAATTCACGCGCATGCGGAGAATCAATAAGGTACCGGAAGAACCTGCACCCTATGAACTCCCCTTGACGCCTTGTTCTGCTCACAGGAAATAAACAACATTGGTATCTTAACTTTTAAAGGCTTATTATGACTCACCCTATGATTTCTATTTCAGGTCGAAAAATAGGCACAGATTATCCCCCTTATATTATTGCTGAACTCTCGGCGAACCATAACGGCGATATCGAACGGGCTAAACAGATTATTGCCATGGCAAAACGTTGCAATGCCGATGCAGTTAAACTGCAAACCTACAGTGCTGACACCATTACCTTAAATTCAAAAAATGAAGATTTTATGATTCGTGGTGGCTTATGGGACGGAAAAAGTCTGTATGAACTCTACCAATGGGCGCAAATGCCTTGGGAATGGCATAAACCTTTATTCGATTATGCCCGTAATATAGACATCACCATTTTCAGTTCGCCGTTTGACAAGACTGCAGTTGATCTGTTGGAGGATTTAAATGCGCCAGCTTATAAGGTGGCGTCATTCGAAGCTATTGATCTGCCACTGATAAAATATATCGCTGGCACAGGAAAGCCGATGATTATCTCTACAGGTATGGCTAATAGGGATGAGATAGCAGAAGCAGTAGAGGCTGCTCGAAGTGGGGGGTGTAACGAATTGGCACTCTTACATTGTGTCAGTAGTTATCCGGCACCATCATCTGAATACAATTTAAAAACCATCGAAGATCTAAAAAAGCAGTTTAGGGTAGTAGGTGGATTATCTGACCATACTATAGATAATGTCACTGCGATAACATCCGTGGCCGTCGGCGCCGCCATCATTGAAAAACACGTGACAATGGATCGCAGATCTGGCGGCCCTGACGACAGTTTTTCCATAGAAGAGTGTGAGTTGAGTCTACTCTGCAAAGATGCCTATATCGCCTGGCAGGCTCTGGGTAAAGTAGATTACTCACAGCAAGAAAGCGAAAAAACGGCTCTTAAATATCGACGTTCGTTATACATAGTCAATGATAAGAAGGCAGGCGAATGTATACAGAACGAAGATATTCGCAGTGTGAGGCCGGGATTTGGCTTGGCTCCAAAATTTTATGATAGTATCATCGGGCGTAAACTTACAACCGATGTATGTTCTAACTCGCCAGTTACATGGTCACTATTTGAGTAACCACATTTTAATAGAATAGACTAAAAAAATGTCACTAAGGTCTCTACTATTGTTGCTTGCTGCTCCGCAGTAAGCTCAGGATGCAAAGGCAAACTTAGAATTCGGCGATAGAAATCTTCCGCTACCGGAAATTGCCCTGCTCTGAATCCTTTATTGAGGTAATAGGGCTGTAGATGTACAGGAAAATAGTGAACATGTACTTGTATCCCAACAGTTCGCATTTCGTTGAATAGCTGCTTTCTTATAGAGATATCATCTAAACGGATAATTTCTAGATGCCGAGCACTTTGCGAGTCACACAAGGGATCTACCCAGCTAAAAGGTAGATGATTAAGTTTTTTACGATACAGCTCAGCCAACTTATTTCTTTTCAAAACAAAATAATCAAGTCGCTTCATTTGAGATAGTCCGAGCGCGGCCTGCATTTCGTTCATGCGGTAGTTAAACCCTAATGCGTGTTGCTCGTAGTACCAATCACCTTCATCTGGGCGCCGCATTTTGTGGGATTCTTTGGTAATGCCATGACTGCGATACAGCTCCATTTGAGCCGCTAAATCGGCATTATTGGTGGTTGCCACGCCACCTTCTGCACTGGTGATGATCTTCACTGGATGAAAACTAAATACGCTAATATCGCTATAGCGACAACTGCCGAGCTTATTTCCCTGATGAATACCACCAATACCGTGAGAAGCATCTTCAATCACGTAAAAACCGTATTCACTGGCCAGTGCAGCAATCGCAGCCATATCACAGCTATGCCCACATAAATGCACAGGGATCACCACTTTAGGTAAACATCCTTGAGCTTTAGCTGTTTCAAGCTTAGCCTGAAGCGCGCTAGGGCACATGTTACCAGTGGTAGCATCGACATCCACAAAATCGACCTTGGCACCACAATAAAGGGCACAATTAGCCGAAGCGACAAAGGTTATTGGCGTCGTCCAGACATAATCGCCTGCAGTGACTCCCAGAGCTAAAGCCGCGACATGTAATGCCGAGGTGGCGCTGTTCACCGCCACCGCGTACTGGGCTCCTGTGTAGTCCATGATCGCTTGTTCGAAAGCTGGTACTTTCGGTCCTTGAGTAAGGAAATCTGACCTTAATACCTCAACAACTGCATCGATATCATCTTGGTTAATCTGTTGTTTACCGTAGGGAATCATTAGATTTACGCTTCCTTGTCAAATTGTTTAATCTCATCTGACGACAAGAAGTGTGGATTATTCCCAGAGTGATATTCGAACCCTTGCTGAACAGTATACCCTTTCTCTCCCAAGTTATTAGCTGTGTAATCATGTTCTCGACCAAAGAATGAGATGCTCGGTGTTATCACAAAATGATCGTTAAATTCGATGGTGTGGTGTGAATCATCTGCAGGGCACATAATTTCATGCATTTTCTCACCTGGGCGAATTCCCACAATTTCATGCACTAGCCCTGGTCCATAGGCATCGGCCAAATCAGTAATTCTTACCGATGGGATTTTAGGGACAAAAATTTCTCCCCCTTGCATACGTGCAAAATTCTTAAGCACAAAATCGACTCCACCTTGCAAGGTTATCCAAAAGCGGGTCATGTCGGGATGAGTAATTGGCAGAGAGGTAGCACCATTATTGATTAACTTTTGGAAGAAAGGCACTACAGAACCACGGGATCCAACCACATTGCCATAACGGACTGCAGAGAATCGGGTTTCTCCTGCTCCGACAATGTTGTTGGCAGCAACAAACAGTTTATCTGACGCCAATTTAGTAGCGCCATAAAGGTTAATAGGATTAGCCGCTTTATCGGTAGACAAGGCAATCACGCGCTTAACTTTGTTCGCGATAGCCGCCTTAATCACGTTTTCGGCGCCGTAAATATTGGTCTTGATGCATTCCATGGGATTATATTCGGCTGCAGGGACCTGTTTAATTGCCGCGGCATGAATAACAAAGTCGACGTCATTAAACGCTTGCATAAGACGATCTCCATCGCGCACATCGCCAAGAAAATATCGCATGCAAGGATCGTTATAGACCTGCTGCATTTCATACTGTTTTAATTCGTCGCGAGAGAAAATAATAATCCGCTTTGGCTTATAGCGTTGTAGTAGAGTTTGGGTGTATTTATGCCCAAAGGAGCCTGTGCCTCCGGTAATCAGAATTGACTTGTTATTGAACATAATTTCTCCAAGTTGTTGTCTTGTTAGCCCATTTTTTTCTTATAGATATTAAACATACAATGGACAAATTTTCTTATTAATGCAAAATTAGCAATTTTTAGACCATAATTTTTATAATCGCAACCGCTACTCACTAATCTATCTATATGATTGTGACAACTTTAGGGCGCAAACTTATATAAACATTCGTAATCTTAGTAACTTAATTCTATTTGTCTAACCTTTTTTCTTATGAGGAATGAAAATAAGCTATTTGGTTAAATTTCTAAAAAAATGGCTATAAAGTAGGCTTAGTTTTTATTGTGGCAGAAATATTGCATTGTAACGGAATGATTTTAGATAAATTGTTTAATTATATTGATTAACCTATTAATAATGACAATTAATTGACAGTAACTGTGGACAATTAATCGCTGAGGACACTATGCTTAATATACCATCAGAAATAGCCAAAACATTTGCTATAAGTCAATTTAACGAAGGTTACTTACCAAGTGTTAATCGACATACGTTTGAAAAAATAGATTCAGTCACACTGTATAACGAGAGATTCAAAGGTGAACTTAGCACTGCTGATACATTACATGTCATCATTGGGTTAGACTCTGGTTTATTGGCTAATTACATCATGGAGCATCCGTTAGCGAAGGGAAGTAAATATATTTTTGTTGAACTGCCTGAAATATTAGAGTTATTGACTATTAACATTCCTACAACACTTCGTGGTGAATTGATTATCACTTCTTTAGATGAGTTTACTAAATTCATAAAAATATCCGAAAACAATCTCTATATAGCGAAGAAAAAGTTTAAAGTTCACCGTTCAATTGCAGTAGCGGGCAATTATCTAGAATCCTATTGCACGCTTAATGCTCGAGTTGTAAAGGAACTTGAACAAGAATACTTTCAACAAAGTACTGGTTTTACACAGAAAATATTTATTAAAACTCAGCTACAAAATTTATCAGAAAACCAACTTCCTGCAAAGCTATTAAAACAAGCGTTTATCGGTAAAAGCTGTATTGTATTAGGTGGAGGTCCATCATTAGATGGTAAAATTGATTGGATAAAAGCTAACTCTGAACGTTTAGTTATCATTGCTGCATCTCGTGTGGCGGGTAAGTTATCTAAACTCAATATCAAAGCTGATATAATTGTATCTGTTGATCCACAATCAGTAAGCTTTGATGTTAACAAAGATTTGATGCAGCTTGAGCATAGCTCGTTGCTTATTAATTCATATCATGTTACTCCGCAAATCTTGGGACAATGGCGGGGCGCTTCTTTATATACAGGCTCTCGTTTCCCTTGGGAGAATGAACTTGATCAAGACAATATAAAATCAGCTGGCCCAACAGTAACTAATGCTGCAATCGAAATAGCGACAGAAATGGGTTTTAAGCAAGTGCTTCTTTGTGGAGTTGACTTTTGTCATTCTCAAACAGGTGCTACTCATACTATAGGTACCTATGGTGCAAGTTTGAGCACTAGTCTTGGAAACATGCTTGAGTGGGTTGAAACCTATTCGGGTAATATGGCAGAAACGCCAATTCAGCTGTTACATGCGATTGAGTCGTTACAAGAAGCCGCAGTAATTAACCTTAATACAACTTATATCAATTTGTCGAACGATGCTGCAAAAGTTAATGGCGTGCAATATCAAGCTTCTCAGGATATATTTCTTGAAAAAATCACTAATGAACAACGTCAAATATTATGCCCCAAAAATTATCAAATACCAGCAAGAGAAAAAATAAGTTACTTGAATGATATATTAGATAACTTAACCACGACTCAAGATAAACTACAGAAGCTGCAACTATTGTTGTCAGATGCGTTAATGCTCATTAGTAAAATGACAAAAAATCAAAAAGAGACCAAACGCGCAGCCGTGTTTAGTGAGAAACTTGATAAGTTAGAGCAAAAAATTAATTGCAAGTTCGCGCCACTAGCTTACCTAATCAAATTATATGGACTCTATGAATTTTCGCAGTTTTTATCAACGAAGAAAGAAGATGAGTGGGCACGACAAGATGTTGATAAACAAATGCTTATATACTATAAGGCATTTGAAATAATTGCCAATGAAATTTCAGAACTCATCACATCAGCTATAAAGAGAGTTCGCTCCCGCATTAACGAATTTGACTCACCATGCGATATTAATGCTTTATATGCACAGTGGGATAATGATAAGCAGTGGGGAAGGGCTATTTCCTGGAAATTAAATCACCCTGAGCAATACAAGCTTTTAAATGAAGAGGAAGTTAGGCTTCTCCAAAAAGCAGAAGGTCAATACTATACACAATTTGTAGTAAAACAGCATATTGATGATACGGTGAAAACTACAGTACCATCCATGGATAACGCTTTCAAAAAGTTAGAGTTTTTGCGGCAGAGCAACCACTTGATTGGTATTTCTAAAATGGTGCAATATACGTTACCTTTTATTGACTCTGATCCTGAGGTTTCTCGACTTTACCATTTAGCCTTAAGTTACCAGCAAATGTTAGAAAATCAGCCAGAGCTTGCTCTTGATACAATGTTGACATCACCGATTAAGCATAGTCACGAGGCTGAATTTAAACACATTATCAAGCTTGCTTTAGAGTTAAATCAACTGCAATTAGCTACTTGTTATTATTCAAAAATCATTCAATTCAGTGACCAATATCTACCTCAATATGCGAATGCGTTAAGATTGGGTAATAACCCTCAAGAAGCCTTGAATATTTATCTAGATTATTTAGACAAATATCCTGAAGATATCTCTATATTGCTCAAATTCGGCATTTTTCTAGCAGAGTTCGGTAAAATAGATGAGGCTAAATCCTGCTTCCAAAATGTTTTGGCTTTAGAGCCCCGAAATCAACCTGCAACGATTTATTTAGAAAAAATTAATCGTGGGCGGTAAATTAGCTTGTAAGATTCTGATTAAATGTGTTTATTATGCACACCAATCTAAAATGTTCATTTAGGTTGGTGTGCATTGGAAATGTAGTTGTAAAGCTGAAACATCAACTTCAGGTAAGCTTTAAAAGCAGTTGCAAACTCTTTATAATCCCTCTCTATTTTTTGCTAATCCCTTTAAAGGAGTGATTTTTGTCAATTTCTTATATTCCAATTGAATCTTATAAGCGTAAGTGGATCTTTAACCATAAAGATTTACCTGTGAGTGAAGATGATAAACTCTTGATAAAGCCTCTTACCGAGAAGAGCTCGATGGAGGTGTGGAATAAATGGATTAGCAATAAAAGCAGTCGTGCAGAGCAGTTTGCTAAAGGTGATTGGCCTGCTAAGCAAGATGCTTGGAGTGCAACCGAGCATTGGCAATCTGCTTGGGACTCAAATGATAATTCGTTACCTGAAGCGCTAATTGAGCATATTCAATGGCCTGATGATGCGCTGGTGTATTTTTGTTATGAAAAATATCAGGTGATTGAAACTCGATGGGATGTATTTGTTCGCAATTGGAAATGCTTTTTGTTTTTTGATGATGGCCCATTATTGATTTCACCAAATCACAAACAAGCTTTGATGTTTGAGCAAAATGGCCAGTATAGATTAGGCATTCGTGGTTAATTTATTTGATGGTTTTAAATCTTCCCTTCGTAGCTCCTTATTAAAAGAATCAATTACATGAAAGTATTATCTGTTTTAACGTTAACCGCTGCACTGCTGGTCAGTCCGTTACTCCATGCCAAAACCGTTTCGGGTGTTGATGTTCAGGAGGTTTTAACGATCCAGTCGCAAGAGCTGATATTAAATGGAGCTGGCGTTCGCAGTAAGTTCTTCATGGATTTATATGTTGGTAGCTTATATTTACCGACACCCCAGGATAATTTAACGGCTGTGCTTGAACAATCTGTTGCGGTGATTCGTTTGAATATTACGTCGGGCATGATCACCTCCGATAAAATGGTTGATGCTATCAGCGAAGGATTTGATGCTGCAACAAATGGCGATTCTTCGAGTATAAAAGCTGAAATCACCCAGTTTATGGGGCTTTTCAATGCTGAAATTAAACAAGGTGATCAGTTTTCGTTCGTCTTAACCAAGAATGAAGGCGTTACCAGTTTCAAGAATGAGCAGCCTCAGGGAGAGGTGAAGGGGGAGTTATTTCGCCAAGCTTTGATAAAAATTTGGTTGGGTGATGCACCCGCTCAGAACAGCTTGAAACAAAGTCTTTTAGGGCTTTAATATCTTATCTAGTAACCAGAAATGATGCGAACGCATCATTTCTGTTTCAATTGTAAATCTTGAACAACTTTACTACTAAGCACTAAGCACTAAGCACTAAGCACTAAGCACTAAGCACTAAGCACCCTAAACTCTTGCCATTCATTCGGGGTTACTAAGGTTTGTTAGATACCCTGAGTCTTATATTGCCCAATTTTAAAACTAAACCTTAATGAGTATGATCAATACTTATGCTTTAAAATCATTCCCAAGGGTAGAAATAGTCGAGGTTTTGCCTTTGTCATTGTAGGTTAAGCTGGATGAATTACGACTCGCCTGCATAGCCTGGGAGAACCTATTTAAGGTTGCAATATTTAATTCAATTAAACTGGCATTTTGCTGATTGATATCTTTGCAGTCGGCTAAAATTGCTTTGGCGGCGGAAACTTTTTCAACTAATTCTGGATCAGTTGTCAGTAATGAATGTTCTGGATGATTAGCCAGAGATTCATCATTTGTTTTTAATGCTATCAGGCATTGTTGTTTCTCTTGGGCAAGTTTCAATAACTTGTCTGCATCTTGCGCTTGTAATGCTTGCTTTTCGGCAGAAATTAGAGACTTCAGCGACGTAAGAATACCGTGCTGATGTGAAAGTAAGGTTGAAAGTGCTGTCATACTGATACTCAGATTATTTTGCTTTGGAAATACCTGTCTATGACACCAATAGGTGCCTGATTCTCATACTATACTGTTCTCAAGAATAGACTAAAGCAAAAACTGTCCTTGTAGGCAGCTGCCGTAAAACGTCTGCTATTCTTCTTGGAACTTCAGTCCGCTAAGTTCAGCTTCAAAGCTTGCAATGTTGGCTGCAAGTTTTTCAGGGTCAACTTTATAGCGACCTTCAGAAATGGCTTGTTTGATTTCAGCCACCTTCTTTTGATCTATTTCGGGTAAGCTTGCCATTTTAGCCTGTGCACCTTGTAACTCTTGTGCTTGCGGCGTAATGCTTACCGAATCTGTTTTTACGTTTGCAGTTGCTGCCTGTGGTGCTGCTTTAGCTGCGTTGTTTGTTGATTTTGCATCACGCGCAGTAACTGGCGTAGGCGTAGCTGTTTTAAGTTTGTTAATGTCAATTGCCATGATAGGCTCCAGCGTTAATTTTGGTTTTCCATACAGGCTATCGGCACTGTGGGGAAAAACTTTAGCTTATTTTACATTCTAACTTCTACTTCGCCAACGCCAATCACTGTGGCTTCTAATTCTCTGTTTGAGTTAACATTTTTAACTCTAATTGATTCACCTACATTTCCATCACGCATTGCTTCACCTAATGTCTTTATTTGTAAGTTCTGGCTGTTGGCGTAGATTGATACGGCATCGCCTTTACAGACAAAACATAAGTGGCTATTCAAAATGGGCGTTCCTTTATTAATTCTTCGTTTGGTTTTACTGCCTAAAACGTCATTAATATCCGCATAGAATTGCCCCCGAAGACTATACTGGTCAATATATTCGATTTGTAATTGCTGTTCTGTGAGTAAAGTATCTGGTGAGATGATTTCACTACTCACCACAACTGGAAACATGATTTCGACTCGAACTGATAAGTAAATCTGCCAAGGGTAATCATAATCTGGACTGTTGCAGCTTATTTTGACGGTATTGTTTCTGCCAATTTCGCGATCGCTGGCTAATTCAACGGTTATTGGGGCAAAACAGCGGGGCGGTGTCAGTCTGCCTTCTAAATTTTGTGGCGTAATGAGTAACTTAGCATTGGGTTCTAATTGAATTTTTTTTCTGACAACCTCTTCAGCCAATTGGCTAATGGTCGATAAGGAAGGTACGCTAGCATCTTCATTCGCAAAAACTGCTAATGAATTGAACAATAAATAGAAAAAACACAAAAAATATACTTTCATAGTGGAGATACTAGCTTGTTTTGCTAGATTGCACCTATACTTAATTTTACGTGAAATGATGAATAAGTTGCTAAGCTGTAATGACAGTAGATTGACTGCTTTAGTAGATTATTCTTGATTTATGATTTACAAGTAATAACAAGCAAAAAATATGCCTATATAAAGTAGCGGCATAACAAAGTGCATTAATTGGTTCAGTTTACTTGCGGACGATGATTTTACATTGTCATATTCCGACAAGAAATCCAGTTTCAATTTATGTTTTGAAGCAAAACAGGCTAGTATCTATTTATTCGGATATTTTAATAAAAAAAGGCAGTGTTATGTCGAGTATCATGGAATCCGTCAACAAACGAACTCAATTAGTTGGTCAAAACCGATTAGAGTTACTGTTGTTTAAACTTAATGGACGTCAACGTTTTGGTATTAACGTTTTTAAAGTTAAAGAGGTACTTCAGTGCCCACCGTTAACGACTTTGCCAAAATTGAACCCGTTTGTTAAAGGCGTGGCACATATTCGTGGTGCGACTATTTCTGTTATCGATTTAAGTGCTGCTACAGGTGGTAGACCATTAACGTCTACTGAGAATTGCTTCATTATCATTTCTGAATACAACCGCAGTGTGCAGGGCTTTTTAGTCAGCTCGGTTGAACGGATTATTAATATGAATTGGGCTGCAATTATGCCTCCTCCACAGGGCGCAGGACGTTATTCATACTTAACCGCAGTAACGGAAATTGAAGGTGAGCTTGTTGAGATTTTAGATGTTGAAAAAATTCTTGATGAAATATCACCCGTTAAAACGGCGATCAGTGAAGAAGTCAATGAGCAATTAACCATTGATAGAGAACAGCATTATCACATTATGGTGATTGATGACTCTGCGGTTGCTCGTAAGCAGATTATTCGTTCACTTGAGTCACTTAAGTTGCAAATTGATACCGCTAAAGATGGCCGTGAAGCGTTAGAAAAACTTAAAAACATTGCCAAAGAAATGGATGATGTTTCTGTCGAGATCCCTTTGATTATTTCAGATATTGAAATGCCAGAAATGGATGGATATACCCTTACTGCTGAAATCAGAGATGATCCAAAATTGAAAAATATTAAAGTCGTGCTGCATACTTCATTAAGTGGTGTGTTTAATCAGGCTATGGTACAAAAAGTTGGCGCGAATGACTTTATTGCAAAATTTAATCCAGATGAATTAGCCGCGGCAGTTAACAAACATTTAAGCTTATAATCATCGTCTATTGATCGCAGTAGACAACATGGCAAGTTCATGAGTATTGTTAATGCGTAAAAGCCCTAATGAAATAGGGCAACAATCACTCATTATATTAGGATGTGAATGTGACAGATAAATCACTCGCAGAAGCAGAATATAATCAATTTAGGTTGTTCCTAGAACAACACAGCGGCATCGTATTAGGTGAGAACAAACAATATCTAGTGCGTAGTCGTCTTGCGCCGTTAATGGGCAAGTACAATTTACCTTCACTCTCAGAAGTGGTTAAACATTCAATGAAACCGACAGAACGCCAGTTGCGTGCTGAGGTGATTGACGCTATGACCACTAATGAAACCTTGTGGTTTCGTGACCGTTATCCTTTTGATTTACTGCATAACACTTTGTTGCCTGAATACTCTAAATTAGGTCGTTCATTGCGTATATGGTCTGCTGCGTGTTCTTCTGGTCAAGAGCCGTACTCATTAGCAATGACGGCTTTAGAGTATCAGCAACGTAAACCTGGTGCACTGCCTGGCGGTATCACCATTCAGGCAACCGATTTGTCTCCGTCGATGTTGGAGCGTTGTAAAAATGCAGAATATGATGGTTTGGCATTAGCGCGTGGGTTATCTGAAGAGCGTAAGCGTCAGTTTTTTGATGCTTTACCTAACGGTAATATGAAAATCAAAGATAATGTGAAACGCTTAGTTAACTTTAGAGCACATAATTTACTTGAAAGTTATACGCTTCTTGGTAAGTACGACATTATATTTTGCCGCAATGTGCTGATTTATTTTGCCCCTGAGGCAAAGGCGAAAATTTTGCGGCAATTTGCTGCCGCATTAAATCCAAAAGGGATTTTATTTCTTGGAGCGTCAGAATCTATTGCTGGGTTAACAGATGAATTTGATATGGTTCGTTGTAATCCTGGCATTTATTATCAAAAGAAAACCTAGTTAATCTATTGAAAAGCATGTGTTATTGTTGACACATGCTCTCCTCTCTATATTTCCCCTTTATTAATAAATAATTGGCATAACCTTTGCTTTATATCTATCAGTTAGCTGATGGAGGCAATTTTATGGCGATTAATTTTGATAATGCACTTGGGGTACATCAATACTCTCTGGGTGTTAGGGCGCAACGCGCTGAAGTATTATCAAGCAACATAGCGAATGCAAATACCCCAGGGTATAAAGCGCGTGATGTCGATTTTGCCTCTGCGATGCAAGCAGCAAGTTCTCGTCAAAAAGGTTTGACGATGAGTTCTTCCAACGAAAAACATTTCGATTTAACTGCACTCAGTCAGCAGCATGTAAAGTTTCGAGTGCCCAATCAGCCTGATACGGGTGATGGCAATACGGTCGATATGCAGCAAGAACAATCCGCCTTTATGCAAAACTCTCTTGAATACCAAATGTCATTGGGGTTTTTAGAAAGTAAGTTTTCTGGAATGCGTAAAGCATTGCGAGGTGATTAACTATGAGCTTATTTAATATTTTTGATGTAGCGGGTTCAGGTATGACGGCTCAGTCTGTCAGGCTCAATACCACTGCAAGTAACATCGCCAACGCTGACTCTGTATCAAGTAGCATTGATAAAACATATCGAGCACGTCATCCCGTTTTTGAAGCTGAAATGGCAAAAGCGAATCACCAGCAATCTGGTGCCCATCGCGTTAACGTCAGTGGCATTGTTGAAAGTGATAAGCCCCTGATGAAAGAATTTGCACCAGATCATCCAATGGCTGATGGAGATGGCTTTATTTACAAGCCAAACGTGAATGTCATGGAAGAGATGGCCGATATGATTTCAGCGTCACGTTCGTATCAAATGAATGTTCAAGTAGCTGATGCCGCTAAATCTATGCTGCAACAAACACTTAGAATGGGTAAATAACATGACTATTGTAGGAGGTAAGTTGTGAGCCTCGTTAATCCTTATAGCAGTCAGTCTTTGCCGCAACAGGCATCGACATCAACGAATACCGGTACGGTAAGTAAAAACACTGTGCAGTCAAATTCGACTACCACAAGTACGGGTAATCCTTTTCTAGATGGTATTCGCTTACCAGAAAAACCGGAAACGCCTGAAGCGAAAGATCAAATGCTTAAGCAGGAAGATTTTTTTGCACTGCTCAGCCAACAGCTTTCGATGCAAGACCCGTTTAAGCCGGTTGATAATGATCAAATGATTGCACAAATGGCCTCGTTTTCAACGGTAGATGGTATTGCTAATTTAAATAAAGAAATTCTGAATTTAAATGGTGTGATGAGTTCTAGCCAAGCTTTACAAGCGTCTAGTTTAGTGGGACGTAAAGTGTTAATCCCATCTGATACAGGTGCAATTACCGCAGGCAGTTCTGAAATAAAAGGTGTGGTAAGTACACCAGAAGCAATTGATAAGATTACGATTCGAATAGAAGATGAAGCTGGTCAATTGATTAAAACCTATGAAATTGATGGCAGTGCAGGCGGCAATGTGGATGTGGCCTGGGATGGATTAGATAAAAATGGTGAGCCTGTCGCTGAGGGAAGTTATTCCATTAAAGCGAGCGGTAAAGTTGATGGGCAATCACAAGACTTACCTGTGTCAACATATGCCCATGTGACTAGTGTTTCACTAGGTACTGCCGCAACTGGCGCTATTTTGAATTTACGTGGGATTGGCGGCATTAAGTTGACCGACGTACTCGCGGTATCTGAATCTTAACAATTTAACTTGTGACAATAATTTGTCATTTAAGAAAACCTGATTATTTGAGGTGAAATATGTCTTTTAACATCGCACTAAGTGGTATCGCAGCCGCTCAAAAAGATTTAAATACCACAGCCAACAATATTGCTAACGTCAATACCATTGGTTTTAAAGAGTCACGTGCCGAATTTGCGGATGTTTACGCTAATTCAATCTTCTCAAACAGTAAAACGGCAGTGGGTGGTGGTACAACGACCACTCAGGTCGCACAACAATTTCACCAGGGAAGCTTGCAATTTACCAGTAATTCATTAGATATGGCGATCAGTGGTGGCGGTTTTTTTGTCACCTCATCTGAGCTTGGCACCCGTGATCAGTCATTTTCTCGTGCTGGTGCGTTTAAGGTCGATTCTGCAAATTATATGGTTGATTCGGCAGGTAATTTTTTACAAGGTTTTCCTGTTGATAAAGATGGTAATTCAACTTCAGTGAGTTTAACTACCACCCAGCCGATTAAAATCCCTGATACTGCTGGTAGCCCGGTAATGTCAGGTAAAGTCGGTTTACAAATGAATCTAAATGTAGGAGAGTCAGCACTAGACCCTGCAGCTTTTGACCCAACAAATCCCGATACATTTAATAATTCAACCTCTGTAACAATCTATGACTCATTGGGTGAATCACATATTATGACCACTTACTTTATTAAACCTGAAGATGGGTCATATACCGGTGAAAGTAACTGGGTTGCTTATTACGCAGTCGATGGCAAACCGGTAAGTTTAGATGGTGCGGCAGGGCAGTATAAAATTGATACAGATGGTGATGGTCAACCTGATCCAGCTCCAAATGATACCCGAAGCGCAGTGAATGCTTCTGGTTGGAAAGGTGCCGTGATTAAATTTAATGATGCAGGCGCTTATACCGGTAGCGACCCTGCGGTAATAAAAACTGAAGTGTTGGGTGTTGGCGGCGCCAATGTATTAGGTCCCGGTGCTGATGGTTCTCAAGAAATTACTGTTAACTTTAATAATCCAACACAATATGCATCACCATTCGAAGTAACTGAGTTAACTCAAGACGGAACTACAGTTGGGCGTTTAACAAATGTGGGTATTGGTGCCGATGGACTGGTTACTGCAAGTTACAGTAACGGGTCTACTGTACCACTTTCAAGAGTAGCCCTAGTGCGATTTGCCAATGAGCAAGGCTTAACTCAAGTGGGTAATACATCTTGGAAAGCCAGTTTGGATTCTGGCCCTGCTTTAGCGGGTGAGGCTAATAGTGGTACTTTTGGTAGTATTCGTTCTTCAGCGCTTGAACAGTCGAATGTTGATTTAACCACTGAGTTAGTGGATTTGATTTCTGCGCAACGTAACTTCCAGGCCAATTCTAGAACGCTTGAAGTGAACAACACCTTAAACCAAACCGTGTTACAGATCAGATAATTTTAGGCTATTTAAACAACCATTATAGATAGAGGTGTTGCCATCAGCGGCAACACCTTGCCTATTTTAGTGGCTCATAAGCCTGAATAAATCTAACAGGTGTTTTTTTGACACTGTATATTTAATCTTCCTCGCGACAACCCCTTCCTACCACATAGAATCAACGTCTTACACGCACTTTAATTATTGGCACTCTGTTTGCATTAACTAGTTAATATCTTTACTTGAAGAATTATTGACGGAGCGGCAGATGGACAAATTTATGTATGTTGCAATGAGCGGCGCTAAACAAGGCATGAATGCTTTAGCGGTTCGTGCTAACAATTTAGCCAATGCCAACACTGATGGTTTTAAGTCTGACATGACCCAAGCAAGAGCGATGCAGGCGTTTGGTGAAGGCTTACCGACTCGCGTGTTTTCGATGATTGAAAGCCCAGGCACTAACTTTTCTTCAGGTCCAATTAAAAGTACCGGACGTGATTTAGACATTGCCATAAAAGGTGATGGCTGGATTGCGGTGCAGGCTGCCGATGGCTCAGAAGCATATACCCGAGCAGGCAGTTTGAAATTTGATAATACGGGTTTGCTTATCAATAGTCGCAATACCCCGATTATGGGCGATGCAGGGCCGATTGTGTTACCGCTTCCTATTGATAAAGTGCAAATTTCACCAGAAGGGATTATTTCCGTCCGGCCTCAAGGCGCAACTGCTGAAGTGATTGAAGAAGTGGCCAGGATAAAGTTCGTTAATCCGGGTAACGACCAAATGATGCGCGGTGAAGATGGTCTGTTTCGCTTAATGTCAGGATTACCCGCCCCTAAAGACCCTATGGTTCAAGTAGAAAGCGGTGCCATTGAGGGCAGTAATGTTAATCCTGTACATGAAATGGTGGCGATGATCGACATTCAACGCCAGTACGAAATGCAAGTCAAAATGATGAAAAATGCGGAAGAAGCCGATCGTGCTTCTTCGTCGTTATTAAGAATTGGTTAGGAGTCTTAATTATGCATCCAGCTCTGTGGATTAGTAAAACGGGTTTAGACGCCCAACAAACTGATATTGCGGTGATCTCTAATAACGTCGCCAATGCCAGTACTATCGGCTACAAAAAAAGCCGCGCGGTGTTTGAAGATTTGCTTTATCAAACTATCAACCAGGCCGGTGGGATCAGTGCTGACAATACCAAATTACCTAACGGCTTAAATTTAGGCGCAGGTACTAAAGTGGTCGCGACTCAAAAAATGTTTACTCAGGGCAACATGCTAACGACAGACAACTCGTTAGATTTAATGATTGAAGGTCCTGGTTTTTTTGAAGTTCAAATGCCTGACGGTACAGCTGCTTATACCCGTAATGGTCAATTTAGCCTAGATGATACCGGACAGATTGTAACACCAGGATCAGGTTATGTATTACAGCCACCGATTACGATCCCAGAAGATGCGATGAGTATTACTGTATCAGCTGAAGGCGAAGTGTCAGTGAAGTTAGCCGGGGCGACAGACAGTCAAACCATCGGCCAGCTAACCATGACAGATTTCATTAATCCATCAGGGCTAGATCCTTTAGGTCAAAATTTATATACCGAAACCGGTGCCAGTGGCACACCTATTCAAGGAACAGCATCGTTAGATGGTTTAGGGGCAATTCGCCAGGGCGCGTTAGAGACATCTAATGTCAACGTGACTGAAGAGTTGGTGAATTTAATTCAAAGTCAGCGGATCTATGAAATGAACTCAAAAGTGATTTCAGCGGTAGATCAGATGTTGTCTTACGTTAACCAAAACCTATAAGGGGGCGGCGATGAGTAAATACCTAGCGTTAGCAGCCATGTTGCTGTTGGTCGGTTGTAGTTCTACTCAGAAAAAGCCGATCCCTGATGATCCGTTTTATGCGCCGGTTTATCCAGATGAGCCACGCACTCAAACTGTGGCGACGGGGTCTATTTATATGGACTCGCAAGCATCCAGTTTGTATTCAGATATTCGCGCCCATAAAGTTGGTGACATTATTACCGTGGTACTTAAAGAGTCTACCCAAGCGACAAAGAGCGCTAATAATGAATTGAAAAAAGGCAGTGATTTAAGTGTTGACCCCATTTACGCAGGTGGTGGCAACGTCACGATTAAAGGGGTGCCGTTAGATTTACGTTACTCCGATAGCATGAACACCAAGCGTGAAGCGGATGCCGATCAATCTAACAGTTTAGATGGCAGTATTTCAGCCAATGTGATGCAAGTTTTAGGTAACGGTAATTTAGTTATTCGGGGCGAAAAGTGGATATCGATTAACAATGGTGACGAATTTATTCGTGTTACCGGCATTGTTCGTAGCCAAGATATTACGCCCGACAACACCATTGAATCAACGCGAGTAGCAAATGCCCGAATTCAATATAGCGGTACAGGCACTTTTGCCGACACTCAAAAAGTGGGCTGGTTAAGCTCGTTCTTTATGGGTGAGTGGTGGCCTTTCTAAGGGGTATGACATGAACATTAAACCAATTTTAGCCATGTTATTGACAGCATGTATGGTTATCGCTACACCTGTTGATGCACAGCGAATCAAAGATATTGCCAATGTACAGGGGGTGCGTAATAACCAGCTAGTGGGCTACGGTATTGTTGTGGGGTTACCTGGAACCGGTGAAAAAACCCGATATACAGAGCAAACATTTAAAACCATGCTAAAAAACTTTGGCATAAATTTACCTGACTCTGTTAGACCTAAAGTTAAAAACGTAGCTGTGGTTGCTGTTCATGCGGATATGCCAGCATTTATCAAACCAGGTCAAACTCTTGACGTTACCGTCTCGAGCATCGGTGAAGCTAAAAGTTTACGCGGAGGCACATTACTGCAAACCTTTTTGAAAGGGGTTGACGGTAATGTTTACGCCATCGCTCAGGGCAGCTTGGTTGTTAGTGGTTTTAGTGCTGAAGGATTAGATGGCTCTCAAGTTATTCAAAATACTCCAACGGTAGGCAGAATCCCCAGTGGTGCAATTGTTGAGCGAAGTGTGTTGTCACCTTTTGCTAGTGGCGATCATTTAACCTTTAACTTACGTCGTGCCGATTTTTCAACCGCCAAAAGAACAGCCGATGCCATCAATGATTTACTCGGGCCAGGTATGGCACGTGCTTTAGATGCCAGTTCAATTCAAGTCAGTGCACCAAGAGATGCTTCGCAGCGTGTATCGTTTTTAGCGACCCTCGAAAATGTAGAAGTAGAGCCCGCAGATGAATCAGCTAAGGTTATCGTTAATTCTCGAACAGGTACGATTGTTGTCGGTAAAAATGTCCAGTTATTACCCGCTGCTGTAACGCACGGTGGATTGACGGTCACCATTGCTGAAGCCACGCAAGTTTCTCAACCTAATGCGTTAGCGGGCGGCCAAACCGTGGTGACCAGTAATAGCACTATTGATGTTGAGCAAAGCGATCGCCGCATGTTTATGTTTAATCCTGGCACCACACTGGATGAGTTGGTTCGTGCAGTGAATTTAGTGGGGGCCGCGCCTTCTGATGTCTTAGCTATTCTAGAAGCGTTAAAGATGGCAGGCGCTTTGCATGGTGAACTTATCATCATCTAAAAATTGTCACTTTTTATGCGGTAGACAATTTAATAAGCCGACATCTGTAACGGGATTACTATGGAAAAGCTGTCAAATTCTTCGCACTTTCTGGATCTAGGAGGACTGGATTCACTCCGTGTTCAGGCCCAGAAAGACGAGAAGGGCGCGCTTAAAGAAGTCGCCAAGCAGTTTGAAGGTATCTTTATTCAAATGCTGATGAAAAGCATGCGCGATGCTAACGAAGCCTTTAAATCTGATAGTCCATTTAACAGCGATGCAACAGCATTCTATGAGCAAATGCGTGATCAGCAAATGTCGATGGATTTATCCAACAAAGGCATGTTGGGTTTGGCAGAGTTAATGGTGCATCAGCTTTCCCCCGATGACAGCCCTATGACTCCAGCTTCGGTATTACGTGGTAACAGCGATAATCGGGTTAATCCATCGATGTTTGTTAATAACCCAAGTGGATCAGAAGCTGTACCAACATTGCTTGCAGCTAATTCAGATGTTAATCCATCAGCCATTCCACTATCTGACCATGCTGCATTATCAGTGACGTCGGCATCTTCTAAACAGATGATGGATTTAATTCTAGCAGGCAAAGCACCAGCCAATCCGATAGACAAGGCTAACGGCAAGGATTTGCCGACGGCAATGGTTTCAAGTGATGTGGTACAACCCATTAAACGTCAACGTGAGCAGTTGAGTAAATTTAATGACCCACAGCATTTTATTTCAGTGCTTTATCCTCACGCAGAAAAAGCCGCGAAGCAACTGGGTACCACACCTGAAGTGTTAATTGCGCAATCAGCGTTAGAAACAGGTTGGGGACAAAAAGTTATCCGCAAACCAGACGGCACTATGAGTAACAATTTATTCAATATCAAAGCTGATAAACGTTGGGATGGCGACAAAACTACGGTTAACACGCTTGAGTTTGAAAAAGGAATTCCGGTTCAGCAACGTGCCGACTTCAGAATGTATGAAGATTTAGAGCAAAGCTTTACTGATTTCGTGTCGTTTATTTCACAAAACGATCGATACCAGGATGCTCGTAAAGTGGCTAATGAGCCACGTCAATTTATTCATGCTTTACAAAAAGCGGGTTACGCCACAGACCCTCAATATGCCAAAAAGGTGATCCGCGTTATGCAATCAGTCACAGAAGGGCTTAAGTCTGTCATACCAGGGGAGACTAAATAATGGCTATTGATCTATTAAACATTGCCCGTCAGGGCGTACTAGCATCTCAGTCACAACTGAGTGTCACCAGTAATAACATTAATAACGTTAATACCTTAGGTTATCACCGTCAAGTGGCTACTCAGGCCGCTACTGAATCACAACGTTTAGGTAATAGTTTCTACGGTACAGGCACTTATGTTTCAGACGTCAAAAGGGTGTACAACGAGTTTGCGGCACGTGAGTTACGTATCGGACAAACCAGTTTAAGTGCGGCTGAAGCCTCGTATTTAAAAATGAGTGAGTTAGACCAGCTTTATTCTCAAATTGGCAAAATGGTACCTGCAGGGTTAAATGATGTTTTTGCCAATATTAATAGCATTGCAGATTTACCAACCGATTTAGGTATTCGTAATGGCGCATTAAGCTCAATGGATCAATTAGCAAAAACGCTAAACCAAATGCAGTCGCATTTAGATAATCAAACGAAACAGACTAATAGCCAAATTGAGTCAATGACTGCCCGCATCAATGAAATTAGCAAAGAGCTGGGTAACATTAACTTAGAGCTAATGAAAACGGGCGGCCAGGATAGTCAGTTACTGGATAAACAGGATGCGTTGATTCAAGAGCTTAGCCAATATTCGCAAGTCAATGTGATTCCATTAGATACCGGCGCTAAATCCATTATGTTAGGGGGTTCGGTGATGTTGGTGTCGGGTGAAGTGTCGATGTCAGTGGGCGTGACCACCGGCGACCCATATCCAAATGAGCCACGAATTACCGCAACGACAGGTAATCAATCACTTGTAATTGATCCTTCTAAATTAGGTGGCCAGTTAGGGGCTTTATTTGATTTTCGCTCAGATACCTTAGTGCCAGCAAGCCAAGAATTAGGTCAGCTTGCACTGGGTATTGCCGATGCGTTTAATGATATGCAATCTAAAGGTTTTGATTTAAACGGCAACATTGGTCAAAACATCTTTCGCGATATTAACGACCCATTAATGTCATCAGGTCGAGTGGGTGAATACTCTACTAATACCGGCACTGCAAAGCTAAGCGTGAATATTGACGATGTTGGTCAATTGAGTGGCGGCGGATATGAATTGTCATTCACCGCGCCAGCTACATACGAATTGAAAGATACTCAAACGGGAAACATCACTCCATTAACATTAAATCCACCAGGTGAATTGGTCGGCGGCGATGGCTTTACGATTAACATAGGTAGTGGAGCTATGGCTGATGGCGATAAATTTGAAATCCGTCCCACCTCAGGAGCGGCATCAGGATTAACGACAGTGATGACCGATCCTAAAGGGATTGCTGCTGCTGCGCCAAAAATCACTGCCGACGCAGCAAATTCAGGCGAGATGGATGTCAAAGTCAATAATATTAATCGCACCGCTGCTGGATTTCCGACAACGGGTGGTGAGTTGACTGTAAAAATTGACAGTGCGACGAATACCTTTGAAGTCTTTGATGCTGCAGGCACCTCTATCGCAGGGCCAAGCGCATTCACACCACCACAAATAAACACACCTTTTGGGTTCAGTTTTGAAATTGATGATAGGTCAGCCGCAGGTGTTTCTGACAGCTTTACCTTTGATTTATCGTTCGCCGAAGGTGACAACAGCAACGCAGTAGCCATGGCAGAGCTTGCTGATGCTAAATTAATGAATGGCGGAACAACCACATTAACGGGTGTTTTTGAAAATACCAAACTTGATGTGGGTAATAAAACCAAAGCAGCAGAAGTACGTGTCGAATCCGCCGATGCCATTTATCAGCAAGCTTACAACCGCGTGCAAAGTGAATCCGGAGTAAACCTTGATGAAGAAGCGGCTAACTTAATGCGTTTTCAGCAATCTTATCAAGCCTCCGCGCGAATTATGACCACTGCGCAACAATTATTTGACACTTTAATTAGTTCTGTTCGATAGGAGAATTAAATTATGCGTATTTCTACCGGGCAAATGTTTCATCAAAACGCGACCAATATTCTACAAAAGCAAACCGCGACCAACAAAATACTCGAGCAGCTTTCTAGCGGCAAAAAAGTCAATACCGCAGGCGATGATCCTGTAGCAGCGATTGGAATTGATAACCTAAAGCAAAAAAATAGCCTAGTTGATCAGTTTATTAAGAATATTGACTACGCCACAAACCATTTATCAGTAACCGAAAGTAAAATTGGCAGTGTAGAAACATTGACCTCAACCATGCGTGAACAATTACAGCGCGGAGCAAACGGCAGCTTAAGTCAAAATGAGCGGCAAATGATTGCCGAAGAAATGAAACAAAGCCTTGAAGAGTTGTTATCTATTGCCAATAGCCGTGATGAATCAGGCAATTATTTATTTGCTGGCACCGAAAGTAATACCTTGCCATTCGAGTTTGATACTAATGGCGAAATGATATACAGCGGAAATAATGACGTTAGAAAAAGCATTGTTGCCAGCGGGGTGACCATGGGAACGAATGTTCCGGGAGACACGGTATTTATGAATGCGCCTAACCCTTTGGGTGATTACGGTGTCAATTATTTAGCGTCTCAACAAGGTGACTTCAGTATTAATAGCGCCAAAATAACTAACACTGGCGCGCATATAGAAGATACCTATACCTTTAACTTTGTTGATAATGCAGGCGTTTTAGAACTTCAGGTAGCGGATTCTAGTGGAAGTATTGTAACAACCGTACCTAACTTTGACCCAACTGTCCCAGTCAATGTTAATGGTATTGAAGTAAAAGTGAGTGGCACTCCTGTAGCTGGTGATAGCTTTACCATGGAGCCTAAGAGTAGCGTCAGCATATTTGATAGCTTTAATGATGCAATTGCATTGCTAGAAGACCCTAATGCAAATGCAACGCCGCAAAATAGCTCAAAGTTGGCACAACTATTGAATGATATAGATAGTGGTCAAAATCAAGTCAGTCTGGCCCGAGGAATTGCCGGTAATAGCTTAAAAGCCTTAGAAAGCTTTTCAACAAACCATGCAGAAGAACAGATAGTCAATAATAGCGCATTGTCATTATTAGAAGATTTGGATTATGCAGAAGCAATTACCGAGTTCGAAAAACAACAACTGGCGCTCAATGCGGTTTCGAGTGTTTTTGGAAAGGTCGGGTCACTGTCTTTGTTTGATTATATCTAACGAAGCAATACCGAACGTTAAATTGTAAAATTTAGCCAAGCTCCACAGTCTTGGCAGCAAACTAGGAATGAGGAATTATTTATGGCTATTACAGTAAATACCAACGTTACATCGATGAAAGCGCAAAAGAACTTGAATACATCAAGTGGCGCACTTGCAACCTCAATGGAACGTTTGTCTAGCGGTCTGCGGATTAACAGCGCAAAAGACGATGCTGCCGGTCTAGCGATTTCTAACCGCTTGAACTCACAGGTTCGTGGCCTTGAGGTTGGAATGAGAAATGCGAATGATGCTATTTCACTTGCGCAAATTGCAGAAGGTGCAATGCAAGAACAAACTAATATGCTCCAACGTATGCGAGATTTAACCATTCAATCAGAAAATGGTGCTAATAGTACTGCTGATTTAAAAGCACTAAAAGCTGAGATGGATGAGCTAGCGCTTGAAATTACAGAAATCGGTGAAAATACTGCATTTGGTGATACAAAATTATTAACTGGTGATTTTGCTACTGGTAAAAGCTTTCAAGTTGGTCATCAAAATGAAGAAGATATTACGATAAGTGTAGCTAAGTCAGATGCTACTTCCTTAAGTGTCAAGACTTTGAATAATAGTACAGCAGCTCTTCGAAGTACCGCATTAACTAAAATAGATGCTGCGATTAAGGCTATTGATTCTCAGCGAGCTAATTTAGGTGCAAAACAAAACCGCTTAGCACATAACATTGCTAACAGTGCCAATACCCAAGCTAACGTTGCCGATGCAAAATCTCGAATTGTTGATGTCGACTTTGCTAAAGAAACGGCAACCATGACTAAAAATCAAGTATTGCAACAAACGGGTTCTTCGATGTTAGCTCAAGCTAACCAGTTACCACAGGTTGCACTGTCACTACTTGGCTAGTTTACCTAACTAGATTAGCCTTATTACGATTAAAACCTTTTATGGCGTCAAGTCATAAAAGGTTTTTTATTATTAATCATAGTCCTCATTATTAGCTCTTTAGATACCCAGCACGTTTTCTGAACATTTAACGTATTAATAAATATAGATAAATGATGCTTAATTGTCAGTTTTGATATTTTTTTTAAAAAAAAGCTAAAGCAAAATAACATCTGGCCGTTAAATATACTGTAACCAGTAAGAAATGCCTGACTTGACTTACCCGATAAGCAAACAGGCTTAACGATTAAGTCAGGCAATTTATAGAGGAATTAAATCATGGCTATTACAGTAAATACTAACGTAACATCAATGAAAGCGCAGAAAAACTTAAACGCATCAAGCGGTGCCTTAGCCACCTCTATGGAGCGATTATCTTCTGGTTTAAGAATTAACAGTGCAAAAGATGATGCTGCAGGTCTGGCAATTTCTAACCGCTTGAATTCACAGGTGCGTGGATTGGAAGTGGGCATGCGTAATGCTAATGATGCTATTTCGATTGCTCAAATCGCAGAAGGTGCGATGCAAGAGCAAACCAATATGCTTCAGCGCATGCGTGACTTGACCGTTCAATCAGAAAATGGTGCTAATAGTACTGCTGATTTAACAGCACTTAAAGCTGAGATGACTGAGCTAGCACTGGAAATTACAGAAATCGGTGAAAATACTGCATTTGGTGATACAAAATTATTAAGTGGTGGTTTTGCTACTGGTAAAAGCTTTCAAGTTGGTCATCAAAATGGAGAAGATATTGTTATTAGTGTAGCTAAGTCAGATGCTACTACCTTAAGTGTCACTGGTTTGGGTAATAGTACAGCAGCTCTTCGAAGTACCGCATTAACTAAAATAGATGCTGCTATTGCTACTATTGATTCTCAACGAGCTAATTTAGGTGCGAAACAAAACCGACTAGCACACAACATCAGTAACAGTGCTAATACGCAAGCTAACGTTGCCGATGCTAAGTCTCGCATTGTTGATGTGGATTTCGCTAAAGAAACATCTACCATGACTAAGAACCAAGTGTTACAGCAAACCGGTTCTGCCATGTTAGCCCAAGCGAATCAACTTCCACAGGTTGCACTATCATTACTATAATATTAGTAAGCTAGTCAAAAGGTTAGATGAAAAGGAGGTTCTTCAAAGGATCTCCTTTTGTCGTTTAATCCTACAGATATATTTCAGTTATGGTTATAGTTGGAACACATTACTGAATTAATGAGGTGACATATGGAAATTCATCATAATAATTCAACCGCGAGTTTTTTAGCTCAGGCTGATGTAACTAAAAATGGTTTAGATAAAGAGCCATTAGCATTAAGCAAAGGAAGTAACCTAGAAGCGACCATTAAACGGGCATCTTCTATCCAGGCAGTTAAAGAGGCGAGTGAGTCTAAAGAGCCGAAAGGCAATAAGGACAAGCCTAACGATCAAGAGTTAAATCAAGTCGCTAAAGATTTGACCGACATGATGTCAATGATGCAAAAAGGGCTAAAATTTTCTGTTGATAAAGAGTCTGGTCAGCAGGTGATAAAAGTTCAAGATATTGCCTCAGGTGATATAATTAGGCAAATACCCAGTGAAGAAGCATTGCTTCTTGCTGAAAAGCTCAGTGAAGTATCGGGTATTTTAATGAGAATTGAAGTTTAACCTCAATAGTTTGGTCTATTTATTGCTTCACTTTTTTGGATTAATTAGGAGTTAGTTATGGCATTAACAGCTACGGGGATTGGTTCCGGCCTCGATATATCTACAATCGTTAAAGTGCTTGTAGATGCCGAAAAAGTCCCAAAAGAAGCAATGTTTAATAAAACAGAAGATGCGATTAAAGCGAAAGTATCTGCTGTTGGTACCTTAAAAAGTGCATTGACTACATTTCAAGATGCACTCGCCAAATTGCAAGACGGTAATTCTCTTAATCAGCGTAAAGTATCAACCGGAGGTAGTGAATATTTTACTGCCTCGACAACCAGTTCGGCAAAGTCGGGCACTTATAGTATTCAGGTTGAACAATTAGCTAAAGCCCATAAAGTGGGTGGCGCCTTTGCAACCGATGCTCAGCAAACTGTGGGCACAGGGCGTTTAGATTTTACTATTGGCTCTGAAGCTTTTGGTGTTGATATTGAAGCAAGTGATGATCTTAACGCAATTGCTAATAAAATAAACAATGCCTCAGATAACCCCGGAATGACTGCAACTGTGATTACCAGTGATGGTGGTAGTCGATTAGTATTTAGTTCAGATGTTGAAGGGACAGATAGTCAAATTTCTGTCAATGCTACAGATACAACTGGCACAGGCTTGGCTGATATGTTCAATGGCGTGAGTTTGTCCGAACTTCAACCCGCTACAAACTCAATTGTCTATATTGATGGACAAAAAGTGACTTCACAAACCAACACGGTTGCTGGCGCTATTTCGGGTGTTTCTTTAGATTTAACAAAGGCAGATATCAATCAAACCTCTACATTATCAATCACGCTTGATACAGAAGCAGTTAAAGAGAATATTAAAGGCTTTGTTGATTCTTATAATGCGTTAATGGCGTCTATTGATAAATTATCTTCCTATGATGCCGATACCAAAAAAGCCTCGGCATTACAGGGGGATTCTATTATCCGTTCCCTAGAGTCGCAGTTGAGGGGAATTGTCAGTGATAGAGTTGATGTTAATGGTGAAACTATTGCATTGTATGAAATAGGAATTAGTACTGATAGATACGGTAAGCTGACAATCGATGATAGCAAGCTTGATGATGTGATAGCTAATGATATGGATAAAATTGAAGGCCTGTTTGCAAGCGAAACAACAGGGCTTGCAAATCAATTGGACGATCTTGCTGAAAATTATGTTAAAACCGGCGGCTTAATCGATGACAGAAACAAGACTTATACTAAACAGACCTCTCGATTAGATGACCAACGAGAAGCTTTTACTTTGAAGATGGAACAATTAGAGGCAAGGTTATATAAGCAATTTAATACCATGGATCTCATTGTGGCTCAGTTAAATCAGCAAAGCGCAGGCTTATACGATAGACTAAATTCATTACCGGGTGTAGTTCCTCAATAGTGGTCATGTATAAAGGATGATAAATGTCTGAGCTTGATGGTATTAATCAGTTAATAATTCGTTTGTTGAGCGAGATTGAATCAATACCTGCTGAAAATGAAGAGACTGATAACTTGGTCTCTAAATTGCATGAGTTGTTTCAGCAGCGTCAACTTTTTATTGAGCAGATAATTAATAATGAGTTGAGTGTTGATGAAAAGGCTCTACGTGAACAGATCGATTTGACAAATCAATTATCTAAAAGAGCCCAAGCTATATCGCAAAATAGAAAAGATTTATTGAGTATTGGTAAATCAAATAAGCGAAAAATACAGGTTTATAAGGCCATTGATTCAGATAGGTAGGTAAAAATGAGAAGTTCACTGCAGTCATACCGAAAAGTGTCTTTAGACAGCGAGATTGCTGTAGCGTCACCGCATCGTATTATTCAAATGATGTTTGCTGGGGCATTAGAAAGGCTCGCCCAAAGTCGCTATGCGATTGAACGAAAAGATTTACAGAATAAGTCTCTTTATATTGGTAAAGCGATCGGTTTAATTAATGGATTGAACAATAGCTTGAATATGGATGCTGGTGGTGAAATAGCAAATAACTTAAGTGATTTATATGGTTTTATGTTGGTTAAGATCACCGAAGCTAATATCAATAATGATGTAAAAGCTATTGATGATGTCTCAGCAGTTTTAAGAACTATTAAAGAAGGTTGGGATGCTATACCACAAGATAAACATCACCTCACTTCGGAAACAAATTAGTTTCTATGCTCTGATGCTTTTGACATACTCTGATCAAACGCTAGTTAGCTTTGCTTACTAGCGTTTTTTATTTTCTTTATAAAGTATCAATAGCATGACTGATGACTGAATGGTTATTCACTAAAATTGTTTGATATAAACCTGAGTTTAACTTAATGAGCTTAATTAAGACTTGTTAAAAATCGCATTCGTCTAAGTAGTGGTTATTTAAGTCGCACTTTTGAAGCTGACTCTCAATTGAAACTTGGACTCTGTAGATATTTATTCTTTAAAACAGGGTACTTGCGTGAAAAATAATCGATTATGCGCTAATATTAATTCTGTTAGCTAATAAGACGTCGTTTGACTTGCTTATGAGGCTCGGTTAATACAATATTTACGTTCGAAAAAAGAATTTCTGCCTAAAGTAGGCAGCAAGTGTGAGTAAACGGATTTTTTTACTGGCATTTGCAACGAATCGTCACCCCTTGTGACCATAAAAAATCCTTTGGTTTTTACTGAAAAACCGTAATAATGCCAATGGATATTAAAAACCTATAAACAAGCTTTTGGCCCCTAAATGATGCAAATTGAACAACGAATCTTAATTGTCGGTACCGTTTCTGAGCGTGTAACACGCCTGTGCTGCATTTTTGAATTCTTAGGTGAACAATGTGACATTGTTTCTGTTGACGCCTTAATACCATTAATAGAAGAGTCTCGATACCGTGCCATTGTGCTTGTATCTGATGGTATGATGACCGAAAGCATCAAAAATATCGCAACTATCGCACCATGGCAACCTTTGCTGTTGTTAGGTAATGCTCAGGTCGAAACATCAAACATTTTGGGTGTTATCGAAGAACCTTTCAATTATCCCCAACTTACTGAGCTATTACATTTTTGCCAGGTTTTTGGCCAAGCCAAGAAAGAGCAAGTGCCTACCAGTGGTAATCAAACTAAGTTATTTAGAAGTCTTGTTGGCCGAAGCCAAGGGATAGCGAATGTTCGCCATTTGATCAGCCAAGTAGCAAGTTCTGATGCGACAGTGTTAGTACTTGGGCAATCTGGTACGGGTAAAGAAGTGGTTGCGCGTAATATTCATTATATTTCTGAACGCCGAGATGGGCCTTTTATTCCGGTTAACTGTGGCGCTATTCCGCCAGAATTACTTGAAAGTGAGCTGTTTGGTCACGAAAAGGGATCTTTCACTGGTGCAATATCTTCCCGTAAAGGTCGCTTTGAATTAGCCGAAGGCGGTACGCTATTTCTGGATGAAATAGGTGATATGCCATTGCAAATGCAAGTTAAATTGCTGCGTGTGCTTCAGGAACGCGTATTTGAGCGTGTGGGTGGTAGTAAAACCATTCAAACCGATGTGCGTGTTGTTGCCGCTACCCATCGTGATTTAGAAACCATGATTTCTGAAAATGAGTTTCGTGAAGATTTGTACTATCGTTTGAATGTTTTTCCTATCGAAATGCCGGCATTATGTGAGCGTCGTGACGACGTACCTCTACTGTTACAAGAGTTGGTCAGTAGAGTATTTAACGAAGGCCGAGGTAAAGTAAGGTTTACGCAGCGTGCAATCGAATCGCTTAAAGAACACGCTTGGTCTGGTAATGTGCGTGAATTATCGAATTTAGTTGAGCGTCTTACTATTTTGTATCCAGGCGGATTAGTTGATGTAAATGATTTACCGCAAAAGTATCGCCATATAGATGTGCCTGAATATTGTGTCGAAATTAGTGAAGAACAATTAGAAAGGGATGCTTTGGCATCAATTTTTAATGATGATGAGCCGATTGATATTCCCGAAACTCGCTTTCCGACAGAGATTCCTCCTGAGGGGGTAAATCTTAAAGATTTATTGGCTGAGTTAGAAATTGATATGATCAGGCAAGCGTTAGAATTGCAAGACAATGTAGTAGCAAGAGCCGCTGAAATGCTGGGCATTCGTCGTACTACCTTGGTTGAAAAAATGCGTAAATATGGCATGAGTAAAGAATAAAAATTTAACAGCACCTATTTCAAACTAGCCTATAATACTTTCTAAAGCATATCGACTCGATATGCTTTATTTTTTTGGCACACTTAATGCAGTAACCCGTTAAATGTAATTCTTTTGACGGAGTCGTTATGCTAAACGCACACGCCATAACTCAGCAAAATCAAACAGATTTTCAGCAAAACATGTTTTCGCTGGAATCTTCTGCTGTGTCCTCAATGCGAGTCAATAGCGCTCCTGAGTTTTCACATGACAGTAAATTGACTTACGGTCAGTTTGCCAAAGTGCAAGAGGCCGCGAATATGTCAAATCAAATGGCGCATATTCTTCAAGCGCTCCCTTCTGGGGTGGTGATTATTAATGGCGATGGTGTCGTGACGTTAGCTAATCCAATGGCGGCAGAATTACTTGGTCGACCTTTACAAGGGCTACGCTGGTTTGAAATCATAAACCGGGCATTTTCTCCTCAGGACGATGATGGGCATGAAGTGTCATTAAAAAATGGCCGCAGAGTTAAGTTAGCCATCTCGCCATTGACTCCTGAACCTGGTCAGTTAATTGTGCTAACCGATTTAACAGAAACCCGCTTACTCCAGAAAAATTTATCGCATCTACAGCGTTTATCTGCGCTGGGTAAAATGGTGGCAACACTGGCACATCAAATTCGCACACCGTTATCAGCGGCATTACTTTATGCTTCAAATTTAGGTAACCCTAAACTTGCAGAACCTTCGAAAACGCGTTTTCAAACAAAATTGGTTGATCGTCTTAATGAGCTTGAACGTCAGGTCAACGATATGCTGCTGATGGCCAAAGGTCGACAAGATGCGAAAGCTGATAATGTTGCTATAGCGCAAATCATCGATGTGGTAATGGCTAATTGTGAAGTGATTGCTCAGCGAAAATCGTGTGAAATTTTTCAAGAGTGTTTAACCGACGCAAGCCTAATAGCAAATGGTGATGCACTGAGTTCAGCGGTAAATAATTTAGTGATGAACAGCCTCGAAGCTGGTGCGACAAAAATAAAAATTTGTGCATTTGAAGATGATGAACAGGTTATTTTAGATGTTATCGATAATGGTAAAGGCCTTGACCCTAAAACCCAACAACAGGTACTAGAGCCGTTTTTTACCACAAAAGCGCAGGGTACAGGTTTAGGGTTGGCTGTTGTGCAGTCTGTTGTACGCAATCATGGCGGTAAAATTCAATTATCCTGTAAGCCACAAATGGGTTGCCAGGTGAGGTTAAGTTTTCCTATGTTAAAAGTGGTTGATGCAGAGTCTAACGCTCAGGAGATTAATCATGTCTGAAGCAAAATTGCTGTTAGTTGAAGATGATGCTGATTTACGTGAAGCATTACTCGATACCTTACTGTTAGCCCATTATGAATGTGTTGATGTCGGCAGTGCTGAAGAAGCGATAATCGCCCTAAAGGCGAATCATTTTGATTTGGTGATCAGTGATGTGCAAATGGAAGGGATTGGCGGCATAGGTTTATTAAATTACTTACAGCAGGCTCAGCCGAAGTTACCGTTATTGCTCATGACAGCTTATGCAACCATCGACAGTGCCGTGAGTGCAATAAAATTAGGTGCCGTAGATTATTTAGCGAAACCTTTTGCACCAGAAGTATTATTAAATCAAGTATCAAGATACTTACCACAAAAACAAAATACCGATCAACCCGTTGTAGCTGATGAGAAAAGCTTAGCATTATTGGCATTAGCCCAGCGAGTAGCAAACTCAGATGCTTCAGTCATGATCATGGGGCCGAGTGGCTCAGGTAAAGAAGTGCTAGCACGATATATTCATCAGCACAGTAGCCGTAAAGATGAACCGTTTATTGCGATTAATTGTGCCGCAATTCCTGAAAACATGCTCGAAGCCACTTTATTCGGTTATGAAAAAGGCGCGTTTACCGGAGCATACCAAGCTTGTCCTGGCAAATTTGAGCAAGCTCAGGGTGGGACGCTATTGCTTGATGAAATTTCGGAAATGGAATTAGGTTTGCAAGCTAAGTTACTTCGAGTGTTGCAAGAGCGAGAAGTGGAACGTTTAGGTGGTCGTAAAACCATAAAACTTGATGTTAGAGTCTTAGCTACCTCGAACAGAGACTTAAAAGCCATTGCCAGTACTGGTGAATTTAGGGAAGATTTATATTATCGCATTAATGTGTTTCCGCTGACTTGGCCAGCGCTAAATCAACGGCCAGCTGATATTTTACCCTTGGCCAGACACCTGTTAGTGAAACATGCCAAGGCATTTAATATCAAACCTGTTCCTTCATTAGGTGAGGTAGCGACGCGTCGGTTGCTGGCGCATCGCTGGCCAGGAAATGTGCGGGAACTTGATAATGTCATTCAACGTGCCTTAATTTTACATGCTGGAGGTGAGATTTGTGAACAAGATATCATTATCGATTCTGCTGATGTCAATATGCATCTAGATACTCAACATACTGAAAAAACCACGGAAACTGAAGGGCTAGGCGGTGAATTACAAGCACAAGAACATGTCATTATTCTTGAAACGCTTAATCAATGTAATGGTAGTCGAAAACTTGTCGCAGAAAAATTAGGCATCAGTGCCAGAACACTTCGCTACAAAATGGCTAAAATGCGTGATGCGGGGATCCAGTTACCTGCATAAGCATCAAAACTGTTCGATTAATCCGCAACTCTATTGTTTTATCAACAAAGCTACACGTAAAAGGTAGCTTTTTTGCTTTATTCTTCATATTGGCACTCAACTTGCTTTATCCCTATTAACAGATCTAGTTATCGTCAAATAATCGACGAATGGGAGTACAGCATGCAGATTAACGCCAATCCATTACTTCAAGAAATGCAGTCGCTTCGTGGCGCGATTACACCATCTAATGCTTCGAGTATGGACTCGATCATTCGTCCTAATTTAACTCAGCAAATTAATAACACCAGCGGTGCTGATTTTGGCCAACTGCTCTCACAAGCTGTGGGGCATGTTAGTGGCTTGCAGCAAACATCATCAAATTTAGCGACTCGTTTAGACATGGGCGATTCAACCGTGACCTTGTCTGATACGGTCATTGCCCGAGAAAAATCGGGCGTGGCATTTGAAGCAACCGTTCAAGTGAGAAATAAACTGGTTGAAGCTTATAAAGAAATTATGAGCATGCCGGTTTAACGGGTGGCAAACACCGGTTCGCTGATGAAAAAGAATAATAGTAGGGGCATATTGTGAGCACAGACATAATGGTAGGTTCAGATGCGGCACTTGATGGCGGCATTCAGCAAGAGAATAAATCTGGCTTGCTGAGCAATATGGGCGGTGCAGATATGATGCGTCAGGTGACCATGATCTTGGCGTTGGCGGTGTGTTTAGCGCTAGCTGTTATTATCATGATGTGGGCGCAGGAACCTGAATACCGTCCACTGGGTAAGATGGAAACTTCTGAAATGATCCAAGTTTTGGACGTTTTAGATAAAAACAAAATCAAATACGAAATCAATGTTGATGTCGTTAAGGTTCCAGAAGATCAGTATCAAGATGTGAAATTGTTGCTTAGCAGAGCGGGTATCGAAAGCAGTACCCAAAATGATGATTATTTAAGTAAAGACAGCGGCTTTGGCGTTAGCCAACGCATGGAACAAGCGCGCTTAAAACATAGCCAAGAATTAAATCTTGCCCGCACGATTGAAGAGTTAAAAAGTATTAGCCGCGCTAAAGTTATTCTGGCGCTACCAAAAGAAAATGTGTTTGCTCGAAATGCATCAAAGCCAAGTGCTACCGTGGTTGTAAGCTTGCGTCGAGGCGGTTTAGGACAAGAAGAAATTGATGCTATTGTTGATATCGTTGGTTCCGCAGTTCAAGGGTTAGAGCCTGCACGCGTAACAGTGACAGACTCAAATGGACGTTTATTAAATTCAGGCAGTCAAGATGGCGCATCAGCTCGTGCGCGCCGTGAATTAGAAATAGTGCAACAAAAAGAAGCTGAATACCGTAAAAAAATTGACTCAATTTTAATGCCTATTCTTGGCCCTGAAAATTATACCTCGCAAGTTGATGTGAATATGGACTTTACTGCCGTAGAACAAACATCAAAACGTTTTGACCCAGATTTACCTGCACTAAGAAGTGAAATGACCATTGAAAGTAACTCTTCGGGTGGCAGTACAGGCGGTATTCCAGGCGCACTTACTAATCAACCTCCAATGGATGCAGACATACCTATGGAAGCTGGTGGCGCATCTGAAACCACGAAATCTTCTGATACTCATCGCGAAGCCACTCGTAACTTTGATCATGACACAACCATTAGCCATACGCGTCAGCAGGTTGGTCAAGTGCGTAGAGTCAGTGTTTCTGTTGCACTAGATTTTAAACCAGGCCCCGCAGGTGAAGACGGTGTTGTTACGCGAGTACCACGTACGGAACAAGAACTGACAAACATTCGACGTTTATTAGAAGGCGCGGTTGGCTTTAGTAGCCAACGTGGTGATGCATTAGAGGTTGTTACCGTACCCTTCATGGATCAGTTGATGGAAGAATTACCTGAACCTGATATGTGGGAACAACCTTGGTTTTGGCGAGCTATCAAGTTAGTGCTAGGAGCCTTAGTTGTCTTGGTACTGATATTAACGGTTGTACGTCCAATGCTTAAACGCCTTATTAATCCTGATGGTGTTAATATGCCTGAAGATGTGCGTCTAGGGCATGAGCTCGCAGAGATTGAAGATCAATATGCTGCGGATACCTTGGGAATGCTCAACAGTAAAGAAGCCGAATACAGTTATGCTGATGACGGTTCAATTCTTATCCCTAACTTACATAAAGATGATGATATGATTAAGGCGATTCGTGCACTTGTTGCAAATGAACCTGAATTATCCACTCAAGTAGTTAAAAACTGGTTACAAGACAATGGCTAATGAAAAAGTAGACAAAGTAGAAAAAGCTGAAAAAGGCGCCTTTGATCCTGAGTCTTTATCTGGGATTGAAAAAACGGCTATTCTGTTGCTGAGTTTGAGCGAAGCCGATGCCGCGTCAATTTTAAAGCACCTTGAACCTAAACAAGTGCAAAAAGTTGGTATGTCTATGGCGGCAATGCAAGATTTTGGTCAAGAGAAAGTGATTGGCGTGCACAAGCTTTTTTTAGATGACATTCAAAAGTTTTCCTCCATAGGCTTTAACAGTGAAGAGTTTGTGCGAAAAGCATTAACCGCGGCACTGGGCGAAGATAAAGCGGGTAATTTGATTGAACAAATTATTATGGGCAGTGGTGCCAAAGGTCTTGACTCATTGAAATGGATGGATGCACGCCAAGTTGCCACCATTATTCAAAATGAGCATCCACAAATTCAAACCATTGTTTTATCTTATTTAGAACCGGATCAAGCCGCAGAGATTTTTAGCCAATTCCCTGAAAATACCCGACTTGATTTAATGATGCGAATTGCAAACCTTGAAGAAGTGCAGCCTGCGGCATTACAAGAATTAAACGATATCATGGAGAAACAATTTGCTGGTCAGGGCGGTGCACAGGCAGCCAAAATGGGTGGCTTAAAAGCTGCAGCCAACATTATGAACTACCTTGATACAGGGGTAGAAAGTCAGATTATGGAAACCATGCGTGAGTCTGACGAAGAAATGGCCCAGCAGATCCAGGATATGATGTTCGTATTCGAAAATCTCATTGATGTCGACGACCGAGGTATTCAAGCGCTTTTACGTGAGGTTCAGCAAGACATATTAATGAAAGCACTAAAAGGTGCCGATGAAGCCTTAAAAGAGAAAATTTTAGGTAACATGTCCAAACGTGCAGCTGAATTATTGCGTGACGATCTTGAAGCAATGGGGCCGATTCGTATTAGTGAAGTGGAAGTGGCACAAAAAGAAATTTTATCGATTGCCAGACGATTATCCGATAGTGGTGAAATCATGCTTGGCGGCGGTGGTGGAGAAGAGTTCCTTTAACCGCAGTAAAAGTATCATTACATAGGCATTTAAAATTGGTTTAACTATGACAGACTCAAAAATATCCAAAAAAGTGTTAAATGTTGAGGATGAACATGAGTTCAGCCATTGGCAATTGCCGGATGTGACGCTTGATAATGCCGATAAGCCTTCAAATTTGTACGGTAAAAAAGCTGGCGCCTATCAATCATCAACACCTGCGGTAGAGCAGGCGGTAAAAATGCCCACAATGGCGCAGATTGAAGAGATCAGAGCCGATGCTGAACGAGAAGGTTTTGAACAAGGTAAGCTAGATGGTTTTCAACAAGGGTTAGAACAAGGTCGATTAGAAGGTTTAGCCCAGGGACATGAAGAAGGTTTTGCTCAGGGGGAAATACAAGGGCATGAAGCCGGCACAATTAAGGCAGAGCAATTAATCGCTCAATTTACTCAATTAATAAACCAATTTGAACAGCCTTTAGCTGTGTTAGATGCCGAAGTAGAAGCCGAATTACTGGCTATGACACTCTCACTTGCTAAAGCTGTTGTGCAGCAAGAATTAAAAATGCACCCAGAGCATATTGCCGCAACTATTCGTCAAGGCGTTGATGCTTTACCTATAAAAGAGCAACGTGTAAAAGTGAGGTTGCACCCTGAAGATGTCAATTTAGTGACAACCTTATATGGCCAATCTCAATTAACTCAAAATGATTGGGTATTAGAAAGCGATCCGAGTTTATCCCAAGGTGACGTGTTTATTGAAAGCTTGCGTTCCACGGTCAATTTAACCTTAGCACAACGGATTGAGCAAATTTTTACTCATTTGGATGCGCAGTCGCTGCAACTTAGCCATCAAGTTAATCTAGCAAAACAAGATGATAGTGTTTATCGCTCAAAAACTGTAGATGACTTAGCCAATGCACTCACTAAAACACCTAACACTGATGAGCAAGATAGTGATGTGAATTCGGGGAAAGAAGAGAGCGTTGCTCACTCCCAAAGTGATATGCCAGCTTTGCAGCCAGAAGTAAATCTTCAAACGAAGAGCGCCCCCCTAAATCCAATCTCGGACGAGCGTTCTATGCTCAATAGCGATAATGCAGAGGATGCAGTTGATCAAGGTGAAGTCGATGATAAACCGTCAACATCAATTACTGAATAAACTAAAAGTTCATCACCAAAGTGTTGTGCCACTTAGGCCTATTGCCAGTGGTCAATTGGTGCGTGTTGTTGGCTTAACATTAGAAGCTACAGGATGCAGAGCCCCCGTTGGTAGTTTGTGCTCGATAGAAACCATGGTAGGTGAATTGATTGCAGAAGTGGTGGGTTTTGATGATAAATTACTCTATTTGATGCCAGTTGAAGAACTGCGCGGAGTCTTACCTGGAGCCCGTGTACAGCCTTTGGGTGAGCAATCCGGTTTAAGTGTTGGATTTAGCCTATTAGGCCGTGTGTTAGATGGCAGTGGTCAACCCTTAGATGGACTTGGTCCGTTAACAACCAATGAGCAAGCGTCTCGCCACCCTCCTTATATCAATCCACTTTCTCGCCGCGCGATAACCGAACCTTTAGATGTTGGCGTTCGTGCGATTAATGCGATGTTAACAGTGGGTAAAGGTCAGCGCATGGGGTTATTTGCAGGTTCTGGTGTCGGTAAAAGTGTGCTGTTAGGAATGATGACCCGCGGCTCTAATGCCGATGTAATTGTTGTTGGTCTAGTGGGCGAACGTGGTCGCGAGGTAAAAGAGTTTATTGAAGAGATTTTAGGTGAAGAGGGACGTGCACGTTCTGTGGTTGTAGCGGCTCCTGCTGATACTTCACCACTGATGCGTCTTAGAGCATGTGAAACATCTACCCGAATAGCAGAATATTTTCGAGACTTAGGCTACAACGTCCTACTATTGATGGATAGCTTAACCCGTTATGCTCAGGCGCAGCGTGAAGTCGCCTTGGCGATTGGAGAGCCGCCAGCGACTAAAGGCTATCCTCCTTCGGTATTCGCTAAATTACCTAGATTAGTTGAGCGAGCTGGTAACGGTGGTCCTGGACAAGGTTCAATTACCGCATTTTACACCGTATTAACTGAAGGTGATGATCAACAGGATCCTATTGCTGACGCATCACGCGCCATTTTAGACGGTCATATTGTGTTATCTCGTCGCCTGGCTGATTCAGGCCATTATCCTGCTATCGATATTGAGCAATCTATTAGTCGTGTGGCACCTATGGTTATCAGTGCTGAACATTTAGAAGCAATGCGCCGTGTAAAACAAATGTATTCTTTATATCAACAAAATCGTGATTTGATTTCCATTGGAGCCTATTCACAAGGTAGTGATCCTCGAATAGATAACGCTATTAGATTACAGCCTGCGATGAATGCGTTTTTACGTCAAGGCTTTAAAGATGCCATTAGTTTTGAAAATAGTGCCCTTATGATGAGCCAAATAGCGGGCCAATGTCAGAATTAATCCTTTCATTGCATAACGGTCTTTAGGAAAAAACATGGCAAGTGATCCGTTAATCATCGTCCTTAAATTAGCGACAGAAGCAGAAGAGCAAGCTGCAATGCAGCTTAAATCTGCTCAGTTTGAAAAACAAAAAAGACAAGGCCAATTAGATGCTTTAAATAATTACCGCCTTGATTACATGAAACAAATGAAAGGACAACAAGGTCAAAGCCTAAGTGCCAATCAATATCATCAATTCCATCAATTTATTAAGCAAGTCGATAACGCCATTATTCAGCAGGTGGCTGCAGTTCAAGATGCAGAGCAACAAGTAGGATACCGTCAAACTCATTGGTTGGAGAAACAGCAAAAACGCAAAGCCATTGAGATGTTACTCACGCAAAAAGCTCAAAAAGCTCAAATTGCAGAATCCAGACGCGAACAAAAAATGTCGGATGAATTTGCCATGCAACAATATATTCGCCAACGCCGAGACAAATAACGGTTTAATTCTCAAAAAATAATTGGCATCCATTTTGCTTCATACTCGTTATATTAAAATTAATCGTCAGTGAAGTGACGTTTTTCATTTTAGTTTATTGTGTTTTTATACTAAAAAACCGTATATGGAAATGATGATTAATTTATTCTTTAGGTTGAGTTTGCGGAGCATATAATATGCAACAGATGAGCAATATCCTTTTAGCGGGTAACGGTACAAATAAGTCCTCGCAAGTAAAAGATACAATGCAAGTGTCTGATAATCAGTCATTCCTTTCTGTCTTTAATCAAGCTAACCAAACATCATCATTTAAAAATGCCGATTTAGCTGATACTAAAAAAACATCAGAGTTATCAGGCATCATGAGTACTGAAGTCGACTTGTCAGAGCCTATTGATGAAGGAGATGTTGCTCTCATTTTTGCTCAGCTTGATATGGCGCTGTCATTTGACAAGGTAAAAACAGACGGAAAAATTTTGCCGCATGACGATATTGCATCGAATGAAGACCAGGTGATGTTAGATGAAAGCGTCTTTGACTCAACAATTTTACCTATATTCGATGAGGCATTTGCCGAAGATACTCAAGCGGTAGAGGCTATATCAGGCAGTGAAATGATAACTGATGAATTATTTGTCGAAACAATTCATGCCCCTTTACCGGAAGAGTTAAATGCTGCTTATTTAACTTCTTTACCAGCTTCTAAAATGGAACAGCTTAAGACGTTTGCATCGTTAACAGAAGCAGAGCTCGCTTCGTTATCACATGGTGATTTAGCTAAAATAGTCGATGACTTTAACTTACAGTCTCCTGTTCTTGATGATTCTATTCTTGATTTGGTTGATGTGGACTTGGTTGATGCAGACAAAGCAATCCAAGTTGCTCAGGTAACCACAGGGTTTACTACAGTAAAAGATGTCAGCAAAGAGTCGGCTGACAAGTTTGCAAAACAAAGTCAATCAGCCATCGCCGCATCTACAAGTGGCGATAAGGCGAATATTTTAGGTACAGAAACTGATTTATCGGGCAATGGCGCGACTCCTTCATTAGATGCCAGTAATAAAACTCAACTTTCGGTTGAGCTTATTAAACCTAATGCTGTAGCTGCAGGTGCTTCTTCAGCAACACTTGATAAAGCCCTAATCTTTGATGGTTTATCTACCGTTGAAGAAAGTGTTGATACAAAGGCTTTGCAAAATCAAAGTAGCTTTACTCCCATTCATAAAAGTGATGTCCCTCAGTTTCAATTAGCGTTAAAACAACATGGCGAGTCTCAAGTGCAAATGCAGGAGATGATCCAGCGTTTTTCTCCCGTAATGAAACAGCAATTAATTACCATGGTGAGCAATGGCATCCAGCAGGCTGAGATACGTTTAGATCCTCCTGAGCTAGGCCATTTAATGGTCAAGATTCAGGTTCATGGTGATCAAACACAAGTGCAGTTCCATGTTGCTCAAACTCAAACCAGAGATTTAATTGAGCAGGCTATTCCGCGCTTAAGGGAAATGTTAGCTCAAGAGGGATTACAACTTGCGGATAGTCAGGTTTCTCAAGGTGGTGGGGGGCGTGATGGCCAATCACAAGAATCATCTCAAGGCACAAGCCAACAACATGATTTGGATGAAAATTCAGCATTAGAGCATACAATGTTTCAAAATCATTCAGAGAGTTTGCAATCAGGTATAGATTATTACGCTTAAGTCGGTAACCTATAGAGATATTATTATGTATTCGGTTAATACTAAATATAATTAACCTCTGTTATGTCGCTCAAGCGTGTTAGGAAGTGTAATGGCTGAAGAATTAGAACTTAATGAAACAAATGCGGAACCTAAAAAGGGAAATAAATTAATTCTTTTTGGCGGTATTGGCATTGTTGTCGCAATCCTTATAGGTGTTGGAGCATGGTTTTTTCTCGGTTCTGACGACCAAACTGTCGCAGCTGATTCCAGTGACTCTGCTGCAGGTTCTTCGGAACAAATGGAGTCTAAGACTTCAGGACTTGAAGCTAATTATGTTGGAATGCCAAGGCCTTTTTTGTTCAATTTGCCTGGGGTTGACCGAGCACGTTTAGTTGAAATTAAAGTACAGTTAATGGTTCGTGGAACGGATGATGAAACGACGGTCAAAAAACACATCCCATTAATAGAAGATGCTTTATTAACCACATTTAGTGGTGCCGATGTGCAGAAATTAAGCACGCAAGCGGGCAAAGATGAAATGCGGCAATTAGCCCTGTTAAGCGTGCAAAACACATTACAATCCGTAACCGGTAAAACCGTGGTTGAAAAAGTGTTGTTTACCGGTTTTGTAATGCAGTAATCCTGACTGGATAGTTAAGGTGATGATGTGAGTGATTTATTAAGCCAAGACGAAATTGATGCGCTTCTTCATGGGGTTGATGATGTTGATGAAGACGACATAGATGACGGTGGAAATGATGCGAGGTCGTATGACTTTTCATCTCAAGACCGGATCGTCCGTGGCCGTATGCCTACGTTGGAAATTGTCAATGAGCGTTTTGCGCGTCATTTGCGGATCAGTATGTTCAATATGATGCGTCGTGCCGCTGAAGTGTCAATTAATGGCGTTCAAATGTTAAAGTTTGGCGAGTACGTGCACACACTTTTCGTGCCTACTAGCTTAAATATGGTGCGTTTTAGTCCATTAAAAGGCACCGCGCTAATTACCATGGAAGCTCGATTGGTGTTTATATTAGTGGACAACTTTTTCGGTGGTGATGGTCGTTTCCATGCCAAAATTGAAGGTCGAGAATTCACCCCAACAGAACGCCGCATTGTTCAGTTACTATTAAAAATTATTTTTGAAGATTATAAAGATGCTTGGGCTCCTGTAATGGATGTCGAGTTTGAATATTTGGATTCAGAAGTTAACCCCGCGATGGCTAACATCGTCAGTCCTACGGAAGTGGTTGTGATTAACTCTTTCCATATTGAGGTCGATGGTGGTGGCGGTGATTTTCACATCACCTTACCTTATTCCATGATAGAACCTATCCGTGAGCTGCTGGATGCGGGCGTACAAAGTGATAAACAAGATACAGATATGCGTTGGTCTCAGGCTTTACGAGATGAAATCATGGATGTGCAAGTCGGCTTTGACGCTAATATTATTGAACATGAGTTAAAGCTTCGCGATGTAATGGATTTTAAAGCGGGTGATATTATCCCTATTGAATTGCCTGAACACATTATGATGCGCATTGAAGATTTACCAACATACCGTTGTAAACTGGGGAAATCTCGCGATAATTTAGCGCTTAAAATTAGTGAAAAAATACCACGACCAGAAACGGTTAAGTCAGAATTACAATTGGTAACACGCAAAGGTAAGTCGCGTGATATTTCAGATTTATAAGGTGAAGTGATGAGTACTGAAGATACTGGTGATGATTGGGCCGCAGCCATGGCAGAGCAAGCTATTGAAGAGGCTCAGCAAGTTGAACTTGATGAATTAGTTGATGATTCTAAGCCTATTTCGAAAGAAGATGCGGCAAAATTAGATTCTATTCTTGATATTCCAGTGACGATTTCAATGGAAGTCGGGCGCAGTTTTATTAGCATCCGCAATTTGTTGCAACTTAACCAAGGTTCGGTAGTTGAATTAGACCGCGTCGCAGGTGAACCATTGGATGTGATGGTCAATGGTACTTTGATTGCCCATGGTGAAGTGGTTGTCGTCAATGATAAGTTTGGTATTCGACTCACAGATGTCATTAGCCAAACAGAGCGGATTAAGAAACTCAAATAAGATCAGTTTGTTGCTTTATTGATCTGTATTTAACGACAACCACTAAACTGTTTTATGCCTCAGATTGTTGCTAAAACATTTAGTGGTGTCTGGTTCAAGGATTAATTGTGTCATATCTTACGGTTCTTTTATCTAACGCAGCAGTCGCTATTGAAGAAACAACGGCTTCACAAGTTGTTTCGTCTGGCAGTAATAGCACAAGTTATGTGTCTACATTAGCCAACATGTTAGGTGGATTAATCGTTGTTATCGCGTTAATCTTTTTACTAGCCTACATAGTCAAAAGGCTTAATCTTGTTCCGAGTCAAAATGCAGTAATTAAAACGATTGCAATGACGCAAGTTGGACAAAAAGAAAAGTTGATGGTAGTTGAAATTAATCAACAACAATACCTCCTAGGCGTGACGCCACATCAAATAAATCTACTCGATAAATTAGCTCAACCGATTGAAGAATCAAACCACTCATTTGCGAAAAATTTACAACAAGCTAAGGAAAGACATCATGAGTAAAGGGTTGCAAGGTCTATTCTGGGGCTTTATTGCCGCAGCCTTTATTTGGTCTTCAGGTGCGGCGGCTCAAGATGGGATTTTACCTGCATTAACGGTCACAACCGGTGCCGATGGTGCTACCGAATACTCAGTGACAATGCAGATTTTGCTGTTAATGACGGCAATGAGTTTTATTCCTGCAATGGTCATTATGTTGACGTCTTTTACCCGAATTATTGTGGTGTTATCTATTCTTCGTCAGGCATTGGGGCTACAACAAACGCCATCGAATCAGGTATTGATTGGCATCAGTATGTTCATGACTTTTTTTATCATGGCGCCCGTGTTTGATAAAATTTATGCTGAAGCGGTTGAACCGTACATGAATGAGTCGATGACGTTAAATCAAGCCTATGATGTGGGTAAAGAGCCGATAAAAGCGTTTATGTTATCTCAGGTTAGAACCACAGACTTAACAACTTTTATTGAAATATCAGGCTATAAAGACATTAAATCGCCTGAACAAGCGCCAATGAGCGTCATTATTCCCGCCTTTATTACCAGTGAATTAAAAACTGCATTTCAAATTGGTTTCATGTTGTTCGTGCCATTTTTGGTGTTAGATTTGGTGGTAGCGAGTATTTTGATGGCAATGGGTATGATGATGCTATCGCCAATGATTGTGTCATTGCCCTTTAAGATAATGCTATTTGTATTGGTTGATGGTTGGAGTTTAGTTATGGGAACCTTAGCCAATAGCTTTGGGATATAGGAGGGGATATGTCTCCTGAGTCCTTAATTGATATTTTTCGAGAAGCGCTGTCTATTATTGTATTGATTGTATCGGCCATCATTTTACCTGGCTTAGCGATTGGTTTAGTGGTCGCTGTGTTCCAAGCTGCCACCTCTATTAACGAACAAACCTTAAGTTTTTTACCTCGATTATTAGTTACCTTGTTTGCGCTGATGTTTTTAGGGCACTGGCTGGTACAAACAATGGTCGATTTCTTTCTGGAAATGGTTAATCTTATTCCCGTAGTGATAGGTTAAGTTAATGGACATTTTGTTTGATGAAATCAGTCAGACAATTGCCATGTATCTATGGCCGCTTTTTCGTATTTCTGCGATGTTAATGACCATGACGGTTTTTGGCGCGAATACCACTCCATCACGTGTTAGATTAATGCTGTCCGTCGCTTTTACTTTTGCAATCGTACCCGTGCTTCCTCCTGTTGAAAACGTTGAATTATTTGCACTGAGCTCAGTATTTATTACCTTACAGCAAATTTTGATAGGCACTGCCATGGGCTTTGTCAGTTTGATGATGATGCAAACGTTTGTGTTAACTGGTCAAATTATTGGTATGCAAACCAGTTTAGGTTTTGCGTCTATGGTTGATCCCGGCTCGGGTGAACAGACGCCAGTTGTCAGTAATACATTCTTGTTACTTGCAACATTAATTTTTTTGGCTGTGGATGGGCATTTATTGATGTTTCGTATGATGGTGGCCAGTTTTGAAACTATTCCCGTTTCAAACCAAGGCATTAATATATCCACTTATAGAAGTTTGGCTGAGTGGGGCGGTTATATGTTTGGCGCAGCACTCACTATGTCAATTTCAGCCATCGTGGCTTTGTTATTAATTAACTTGTCTTTTGGCGTAATGACTCGGGCATCACCCCAATTAAATATTTTCTCTATTGGTTTTCCTGTCACTATGGTCAGTGGCTTGTTGATTCTATGGTTAACTTTGGGGCCAATTATGGCTCACTTTGATGAGGTGTGGTTGGCTGCGCAATTATTGATGTGTGATATTTTACAACTGCAATGTCAAATTGATGGTGATGTGACTTTTTAAGGATGCTGTAAATGTCAGAAGCTGATAGTGGTCAAGAACGCACAGAGCAGCCCACCAGTAAGCGCCTTGAACAGGCGCGTGAAAAAGGTCAGGTTGCTCGCTCTAAAGAGTTAGGCACTGCTGCTGTATTGCTTGCTGCATCGGTTGGTTTTGCCATAACAGGACCGGCGATTGCCACAAGTTTATACAATATGATGAAACAAATTTTTACCATGGAACGGGCTCAAATCTTTGATACTAACTCTATGTATCGAGTGTGGGGAGTTGTTGGTAATGAGCTTGCGTGGTCATTATTTAGCTTTATTGCCTTATTAGCCTTGGTGTCATTTTTAGGTAATATTGTGCTAGGAGGCATGTCTTTTTCAGTCAAAGCCTTCATGCCTAAAGGCAGTAAAATGAACCCTATGAATGGCTTTAAGCGCATGTTTGGTACTCAAGCTTTGGTTGAATTAACCAAAGGTATTGCCAAGTTTTCTGTGGTTGCAGTGGCAGCTTATTTATTACTAGATATCTATTTTTACGATATTTTAACCCTTTCAAGCGATCATCTTCCCGGTAATGTCTACCATGCATTAGATTTGCTGGTATGGATGTTTATTGTATTGTGTTCTTCTATGTTGTTAATTGTTGTGATTGATGTGCCTTTTCAAATTTGGAATCACAACAAACAGCTCAAAATGACCAAACAAGAAATTAAAGATGAATATAAAGACTCAGAAGGTCAGCCGGAAATCAAAGGTCGAGTAAGGCAAATGCAGCGTGAAATCGCTCAGCGAAGAATGATGGCCGAAGTTCCTAATGCAGATGTTATTGTGGTAAACCCTGAGCATTATGCCGTAGCGGTGAAATATGATGTTAGCCGTTCATCTGCGCCATTTTTGATTGCTAAAGGTGTTGATGATGTTGCGTTTAAAATTCGTGAGATAGCCCGTGAACATGATGTTGCCATTGTTTCAGCTCCGCCATTAGCGCGAGCGATATATCACACAACTAAAGTAGATCAGCAAGTACCAGAGGGCTTATTTACGGCAGTCGCTCAAGTGCTAGCCTATGTATTTCAATTAAAACAATATCAAAAAGGTAAAGGGCGTCGGCCAACTCCTGTGCCGCTAAAACAACCTATTCCAGATGATTTAAAACACTAATACTTTCTGATGTTATACGGATTGGCTTAGTTCTTGCTTTTACTGTTTGAACGTGTCAAAAACTCATCAGTAAAAGGCCTTCGTTAATGGATGCAAAAGCAGCTTTAGGGCAATTCAAACAAATTAGACTATCCACTTTTAAGGGCATAGGTACGCCGTTATTAGTGTTGGCTGCTCTCGGAATGGTCGTTTTACCTATTCCGCCATTCTTATTGGACATCTTGTTTTCATTTAATATTGCCCTCGCGTTAGTGGTTCTTTTAGTGGCGATTTATACCGACAGACCCCTCGATTTTGCTGCATTCCCAACCGTATTACTTGTTGCAACCTTATTAAGATTAGCCTTAAACGTGGCCTCGACCCGTGTGGTATTACTTGAAGGACACAATGGCGCAGACGCTGCAGGTAAAGTGATTGAAGCGTTTGGTTCAGTGGTAATTGGTGGCAATTATGCCGTTGGTTTAGTGGTGTTTTTAATTCTAATTATTATTAACTTTGCAGTAGTAACCAAAGGTGCAGGACGGATATCAGAAGTCAGCGCGCGTTTCACGTTAGATGCTATGCCAGGTAAACAAATGGCCATTGATGCCGATTTGAACGCGGGTATTTTAAATCAAGAACAAGCAAGAGTTCGCCGAGAGGAAGTGACGCGTGAAGCGGACTTCTATGGGGCGATGGACGGTGCGTCAAAGTTTGTAAAAGGTGATGCAGTCGCGGGTATTATGATTCTAGTTATCAACATACTAGGCGGCTTTATGATTGGTATGGTTCAACATGGGCTTGATTTTTCAAGTGCGGTTGAAATTTATACCTTACTGACAATTGGTGATGGCTTGGTGGCACAAATACCAGGCTTATTACTCTCCATTGCAGCGGCCTTAATGGTTACTCGTCAAAATGAGTCTGGTGATATGGGCCAGATGATGATGAGCCAAATGTTTGACAATCCAAAGTCATTATCTATCGCAGCCGGTTTGTTATTTGTGATGGGTATTGTACCAGGTATGCCTCACGTTGCTTTTTTAAGTTTTGCTGCAATTACAGCTGGCGCAGCCTATTTTGTGCATAAGCGAATTAAAGATAAGAAGGCACAGGCATTAGAGTTAGTGAAGAAAGGTCCGGTTGATGTTAAAGATAAAGAGCCTAAAGAACTGAGCTGGGATGATGTGCGCCACGTTGATACTATCGGGTTAGAAGTCGGCTATAGACTGATCCCCTTGGTTGATAAAGGTCAAGGTGGTGAATTGTTAAGCAGAATTAAAGGTGTACGTAAAAAATTATCCCAGGAACTTGGATTTTTAGTGCCAGCGGTACATATTCGTGACAATCTAGACCTTTCACCTAATTCATACCGAATTCAGTTGATGGGTGTCGTGGTAGGCGAAGCCGAGGTGAGACACGACTGCGAGCTCGCCATTAATCCTGGACAGGTTTACGGCAAATTAGATGGTATTGAAACAACCGACCCCGCATTTGGTTTGGAAGCCGTCTGGATTGCACCTGAGCAGCGCGAGCATGCACAAACGCTAGGCTATACGGTGGTTGACACCGCAACAGTGGTAGCAACGCATATTAGCCAACTTTTGAGTAATAATGCGGCCAAGCTATTAGGATACGAAGAAGTCCAGCAGCTAATGGATATGTTAGCCAAGCAATCACCTAAACTAGTTGATGGCTTTATCCCAGACATTATGTCATTAGGTAATGTGGTCAAGGTTATGCAAAATCTACTGAATGAAGGTGTGTCAGTAAGGGATTTACGCACTATTGTGCAAACATTATTAGAGTACGGCACTAAGAGCAATGATACCGAAGTGTTGACCGCTGCAGTCCGTATCGCGTTAAAACGCATGATAGTCCAAGAAATATCAGGTCCAGAATTAGAGATCCCAGTCATTACTTTGGCGCCAGAGTTGGAACAGATGTTGCATAAGTCTATGCAGGCGACAGGAGGCGAAGGTCCAAATATTGAACCAGGCCTCGCAGAACGTATGCAGCAGTCATTGTTAGATGCTTCACAGAAGCAAGAAATGGTCGGTCAACCAGCCATTTTATTGACATCAGGTATGCTACGTTCCACCCTGTCAAGATTTGTTAAATACACTATTCCAAATTTACGGGTGATTTCATATCAAGAAATCCCAGATGAGAAACAGATACGCATTGTTTCAGCCGTCGGCCAATAGTGATAACGTCAGATAAAAGAGGTGCGTAGTGAAAATTAAACGATTTTTTGCCAAAGATATGCGTGCAGCATTAGCGCAAGTAAAAGAAACCCTTGGCTCTGACGCTGTGATTATGTCTAACAAAAAAGTAGCCGGTGGAATTGAGATTGTTGCTGCCGTTGATTACGATGAACCTAAAGCGAATGTCGCCATGAAAGCGCCGTCATCTGGTTATATGGATTTACGTGAAGATAAAGTTTCACTGGCAACAAAGCCAGCTATAAAAGCCCAAACTAAAGTAAGCCCTCCACCAGTGGCTGATTCTTTGCAAGCGTTATTAGAAAAGCAGCAAAGTCGTTTGAGTCAACAGGCTCCTTCTAAACAAATTGACCCTGAACTACCAGAATGGGCTCGTCAATTACAGGGCGCTACGGCGGAGTCAAAGCCTGCGAAGCCTCAATACCAACAAGCTGCATTTGATAAACCAGTTAAAAATAATAAAGTTAATTCAGCTGAAGTAGAGGCGCTGCGTGAAGAAATGGCATCATTACGTAACTTACTGACCCATCAAGTTTCTTCATTAATGAATGATCAAAAAAAGCGTAAAGATCCTGTGGGTGCTATGCTTGAAAGTAAGTTGCTTGCAGCTGAATTTTCAGCACCTGTCGCAGCAAGACTTTCATCGCTTAGTCAGCATTATAACCCCGCTGAATTAGTGAGATCATTACCCCAAAGTTTAGCTAATTTATTAGATAATCAGGGTGATGATATTGTTAAACGTGGCGGTGTCGTTGCTTTCGTTGGGCCAACAGGTGTTGGTAAAACAACGTCATTGGCTAAAATTGCAGCGCGTTTTGCTGCGCATCACGGCGCAGATCAAGTTGCATTGATTACAACTGACCATTATCGCATTGGCGCCTTTGAGCAATTGGCAACTTATGGCAAAATAATGGGATGTCCGGTAAAGCAAGCACATGATCTTGCAGAACTAGAACAAATTTTATATCAATTTAGAAATCGTAAATTGGTTTTGATAGATACCGCTGGAATGGGACAACGTGACATGCGTCTTTATCAACAACTTGATAATTTGACAGCAAACAGTAGGATCCCTATTCGCAGTTATTTGGTGATGTCAGCCACCGGACAGCGTAGAGTGTTACAAGATGCGGTTAATCACTTTAAGCGTATTCCTTTAGCCGGTGCGATATTAACTAAATTGGATGAATCGGTATCAATTGCAGGAGCATTGAGCGTTCTTATCCAAAATGAGTTACCATTAAGCTATGTGACTGATGGCCAACGTGTTCCTGAGGACATGAAAGTAGCAGATACCTTAGCGCTGGCTAAGCAAGCTTTGGCCGCACTGAACGAAACCGAACAACAAACGTCTCAAGACACAACCGCATGGTCTAATGAAATGGCTTATGCATTCGAGTAAGAATATGACCCGTGATCAAGCAAGTGGTTTACGTATGATGAATCAACCAAATAACGAAAAAGTTAAAGTAATTGCCGTATCCGGTGGTAAAGGTGGGGTAGGGAAAACCAGTGTGTCAATTAACACTGCCGTTGCCTTAGCTGAAAAAGGGAAACGTGTTTTAGTACTAGATGCGGATCTTGGTTTAGCTAATGTCGATGTGATGCTTGGCATTCGTGCCGAGAAAAACTTATCTCATGTTTTATCTGGCGATGCCGAATTAGACGATATTATTGTACGTGGTCCCAAAGGGGTCGGTATTGTGCCTGCAACATCTGGCACTCAAGCAATGGTAGAGTTAACTCAAGCACAGCATGCTGGATTAATTAGAGCATTCAGTGAGATGCGTACTCAATTCGATATTTTAATTGTCGATACAGCAGCTGGTATCTCTGATATGGTTCTGAGTTTCTCACGGGCATCTCAAGACGTATTGATTGTGGTGTGTGATGAGCCAACGTCTATTACTGATGCTTACGCGCTGATTAAAATATTAAGCCGTGAGCACGGTGTTTTCCATTTTAAAATTGTGGCGAATATGGTGCGTAGTTTACGTGAAGGAATGGAATTGTTTGCTAAACTGAGTAAGGTTACAGATAGATTTTTAGATGTTGCCTTAGAACTTGTTGCAACAGTGCCATTTGATGAGAACCTACGTAAGTCAGTTCGTAAGCAAAAATTAGTTGTTGAGGCTTATCCTAAGTCACCTGCAGCCATTGCATACCATGGTTTAGCAAATAAAATAATGAGTTGGCCTGTACCACAGCAACCAGGTGGTCATTTAGAGTTTTTTGTTGAACGTTTAGTTCAGCGTAAAGAAAAACAAGAGGATAGAGTGAGTGAATAAAGCCGCTGCGTATACTCAGTTCGATAATAAAACATCCGTTGTTGAACAGTATGCACCGCTGGTAAAAAGAATTGCACACCACATGTTGGCAAGATTACCTGCTTCTGTTCAGTTAGATGACTTGTTACAGTCTGGTATGATTGGCTTACTTGAAGCATCATCAAAATTCGATGGTAGTAAAGGCGCTAAGTTTGAAACCTTTGCAGGTATTAGAATTCGCGGTGCCATGATTGATGAAATTCGGCGTGGGGACTGGGTTCCTCGTTCTGTTCATCGCAATAACCGCCGTGTTGCTCAGGTGATTGATGAGTTAGAACAATCACTCGGGCGTGATGCTCGTGACACAGAAATTGCAGAAAAACTTGATATGTCGCTCAATGAGTACCATCATATTTTAAATGATGTTTCTGTTGGGAAAATCATAGGCATAGAAGATTTGGGTGTTTCGCAAGATGTGCTTGTCACAGAAGATGAAACACCGGATGAAAATTTTGACGCATTAGCCGAAACGCAATTTAAGTCGGCACTGGTGGAAGCAATTAAAACCTTACCAGAAAGAGATGCATTAGTACTTTCGCTGTATTATGACGAAGCGTTAAACTTAAAAGAAATTGGTGCAATTCTTGAAGTAAGCGAATCTAGGGTTAGCCAGATATTAAGTCAGGCGATGCTAAGATTAAAAGGCAAGCTCAAGCATTGGACACAACAACAATAATTATTAATTTGAGCACTAGAGTATCAGCTCACCGGAGGAAACCTTGGACAAGAATATGAAGATTCTTATTGTTGACGACTTTTCAACAATGAGACGTATCATCAAGAACTTGTTGCGAGACTTGGGGTTCAATAATACCCAAGAAGCAGATGACGGCTCAACAGCCCTACCTATGTTACAAAAAGGCGATTTTGATTTCGTCGTAACAGACTGGAACATGCCTGGTATGCAAGGGATTGACTTGCTTAAGGCTATCCGTGCTGACGACTCGTTAAAACATTTACCCGTATTAATGGTAACCGCCGAAGCGAAGCGTGAGCAGATTATTGCTGCCGCTCAAGCAGGTGTGAATGGTTATGTCGTAAAACCATTTACAGCGGCTACTCTTAAAGAGAAGTTAGACAAAATCTTCGAACGTCTCGCTTAAGCAAAGGATAAGTTATGCAGCCAACAATCTCGGGATTAATTACTCTCGAACAGGCACAGCAACTTGTCGAACTGCTTAAAGCGGGGGAGCAAGACCAAGCTGATGAAGTTGTTAGAGAGCTAGCTACACCATTACAGCGTGAATTATTTGAAGAGGTGGGGAAGTTAACCCGCCAACTTCATAGTGCTCTTCAAGACTTCCAATTAGATAATCGTTTATCTGAATTAGCGAACACCGAAATTCCAGATGCGAAAGAGCGATTAAACTACGTTATTGATATGACAGAACAAGCTGCAAATAAAACTATGGATGCAGTTGAAGAATGTCTACCTTTGGCCGATACAATAATTAGCAACATACAGTCAGTTACTCCTATGTGGGATAAATTGATGCGTCGTGACATAGAATTGGGTGAGTTCAAAACCCTGTGCCATGATGTTCAACAATTTATGTTACACAGTGAGCATGATTCAAACCGTTTGCGGCAATTACTGAATGAAATACTGATGGCACAAGATTTCCAAGACTTAACCGGACAAATGATCCGTAGAGTCATCGACTTAGTTCGTGAAGTTGAAAATAATCTTGTCTCAATGTTAACGGTATTTGGTGATTACAAACCTCACTCGGAACCTGTTGAAAAAGATAATAAAATAGAGGCAGAGGGCCCAATTATGCACGCCGAGTTGCGTGATGACGTGGTAGCTGGTCAAGATGAAGTTGATGATTTGCTATCAAGTCTGGGTTTCTAATTAGGAGTCAATTGAATGTCATTTGATGTTGATGAAGAGATACTCCAGGACTTTTTAATAGAAGCTGGCGAGATTTTAGAGCTTCTACAAGAGCAGTTAGTCGCACTTGAAAATAATCCTGATGACAGTGATTTGTTAAACGCAATTTTCCGAGGTTTCCACACGGTAAAAGGCGGGGCAGGTTTTTTAAGTTTAACGCCAATGGTAGATGTCTGTCATGAAGCTGAAAATACCTTCGATTTGCTCCGAACGGGCAAGCGCGGTGTTAATTCTGAATTGATGGATATAATTTTACAAGCCGTTGATGCGATCAACACTATGTTTGCGCAAACACAACAAGGGGAACAACAAGACCCTGTTGAGCCAGCATTGCTTGATAAATTAAAGCTATTAAGTTCTGGTGCACCTTTGCCTTCTGAGTTAAATGGCGCTGCTGAAGAGCCCGCTGAAGAAATCATTGAAGAACTTGTCGAAGAAGTCTCTCATCAAGTTGAATACATTGAAGATGTTGTTAGCGATAACAGTATTGATGAAATTAACGATTCAGAATTCGAAGCTTTATTAGATGCACTTCATGGCCAAGGCAAAAGTCCAACGACTACCACTCCATCAACACCAAGTCCAGCTCCTGTAACATCGGAACCCGTAGCTATTGGTGCCGATGAAATATCCGATGATGAGTTTGAAGCTTTACTTGATGAACTTCATGGCTCAGGTAAATTTAAAGCGGAAGCGGAAGCGGAAGCAGTTAAACCCTCTCCTGCAGCTATTGTTGACTCCCCTGCACAATTAGTTGATTCAGATGACATCACAGATGATGAATTTGAAAAGCTACTTGATGAATTACATGGTAAAGGGACGGCGCCAACTAAATCTGTTGAGGCAGTAACTCCTGCTGCGACCGTTAAATCGCCAGCTGCCGAAAAGGTCGTTCCTACACCACAAGCTAAATCGGTAGCACCACCTCAGCCCAAAGCATCTGCTCCTGCTCCAGTCGCGAAGCCTGCTGAGGTTATCGCTAAGGATAAAGCGCCTGCCAAAGCGGCATCTTCTGTGCCTCAAGGTGAGACGACTGTCCGTGTCGATACGGCAAGACTTGATCAAATCATGAATATGGTTGGTGAGTTAGTATTAGTGCGAAATCGCCTAGTCAGTCTTGGTATTACCCGTGAAGATGAGGAAATGTCTAAGGCATTAGCTAACTTAGACTTAGTCACGGCAGACCTACAAGGCGCTGTGATGAAAACCCGTATGCAGCCAATTAAGAAAGTCTTTGGACGTTTCCCAAGGGTTGTTCGTGATTTAGCGCGTACATTAAATAAAGAAATTGATTTAGTCATGATTGGTGAAGAAACCGATCTTGATAAGAATTTAGTAGAGGCATTAGCCGACCCGTTAGTCCATTTAGTGCGCAACTCGGTTGATCACGGCATCGAAATGCCAATCACTCGTGAAGCAAATGGTAAGTCCCGAACCGGTACTATTACACTATCAGCGAGCCAAGAAGGTGATCACATCCTGCTTAAAATTGAGGATGATGGCGCGGGTATGGATCCGCAAAAACTGAAAGAAATTGCAATATCACGTGGTGTGCTTGACGAAGATGCCGCCGCGAGAATGTCAGATACTGAAGCTTACAATCTTATTTTTGCTCCTGGTTTTTCAACGAAAGTTGAGATCTCTGACATTTCAGGTCGTGGAGTGGGAATGGATGTGGTTAAAACCCGTATTACCCAACTCAACGGCACCGTTCATATTGATTCAATGAAAGGTAAAGGCACAGTCTTAGAGATTAAAGTGCCGCTGACATTAGCGATCATGCCAACATTGATGGTGGATGTGTCTAAGCAAGTGTTTGCGTTACCTCTTTCTAGTGTGAATGAGATTTTCCATCTTGATTTAACCAAAACAAATATTGTAGATGGTCAATTAACTGTCATTTTCCGTAATAAAGCGGTGCCATTATTCTATTTAGAGCATTGGTTACACCGTAATAAAACCAAGTTTAAGCACGGTGATAAAAAGCATGGGCATGTCGTTATCGTGCAGTTAGGCACAACGCAAATAGGATTTGTGGTTGATGCGTTAATTGGACAAGAAGAGGTGGTGATTAAACCTCTAGGAAGTATGCTACAAGGAACACCTGGTATGGCGGGAGCGACCATTACTTCTGATGGTGGTATTGCACTGATTCTAGATGTACCTGGTTTATTAAAACATTACGCCAAAAATAAGAAATAAAAGTTCCATTATTTAAGGAATGAAATGGCTATAAAAGTATTAGTTGTTGACGACTCAAGCTTTTTTCGACGTCGAGTCAGTGAAATTGTTAATCAAGATCCTGAACTCGAAGTTGTTGGTGTTGCCGTCAATGGCGAAGAAGCTGTCAAAATGGCCGCTACATTAAACCCGCAAGTTATTACAATGGATATCGAAATGCCTGTAATGGATGGGATTAGTGCTGTGCGTGCTATTATGGCAAGCAATCCTATCCCTATTTTGATGTTTTCATCATTAACCCATGATGGTGCCAAATCTACATTAGACGCCCTTGAAGCGGGCGCTTTAGATTTTTTACCAAAACGATTTGAAGATATTGCGACTAACAAAGATGAAGCAATAAGTTTATTGCAACAACGTATTAAGGCGTTAGGACGAAGAAGAGTCTATCGTCCTATCTCCAGAATGAGTTCAAGTACGCCATCTTCGACAGCTAGAACATCTACTTCAGTTAGTTCAAATTTTGGTTCACAAGCTCAGCCCTCTAGTTTGTCGAGACCTTTAACGTCCAGAAAAAGTTTGACAGAAAGCACTGACAGACATGTATCTGCATCTGTTAATGTGGGAATTCAACAATCGTCAGCCCCGACTAGAGCTAGCGGTAAATCTTATAAGCTATTGCTAATAGGAACATCCACTGGCGGTCCGGTTGCGTTACAAAAAGTATTAACACAGTTTCCTGATAATTATCCTCATCCTATTTTGCTGATCCAGCATATGCCTGCGGCATTTACGCCAGCTTTTGCTGCTCGCTTAGACAGTTTGTGTAAAATCAGTGTCAAAGAAGCCGTTAATGGTGATGTATTAAAGCCTGGATGTGCTTATTTGGCCCCCGGTGGAATGCAAATGCTCGTTGAAAAAGCGGGCATGGCAGGTCGATTGAAAGTATTGGCCGGGAACAGCGACATGAATTACAAGCCGAGTGTTGATATCACCTTTGCCTCAGCATCTAAAGCTTATGGTGGTGATATTTTAGCGGTTGTATTAACCGGCATGGGCGCAGATGGGCGAGAGGGTGCAAGAATGCTCAAAACTGCCGGCGCGAATATTTGGGCTCAGGACGAAGCCAGCTGTGTTGTTTATGGTATGCCTCAAGCTGTGGCTGCTGCTGGAATATCAAGTCATTCCATTAGCTTAGAAAATATGGCCGAGGCCATTTTAAAAGAAACCGCTCGTGGCTAGCTTCGTTGGTGTTAAATTTAATAGAGGCAGTGTCGGTATTAACTTGATACTGTTTTTATTGTTAATGGCTGTTGTTGTATTTTCTAGTTTATACATTGATGTTTTAAAAAAAAATGATTTATTAAAGGCTGACATCAAAAGATTAGAATCATCACAGGTGCTATTAATGGTGCCTGATGAACAGGCCGCTGACATTGCTAATTGGCTTACCCAGCATCCGGAACAAACAGAGACTATTATTGAGTTTGCTGGGCGAGACAAGCAAAGTGTCGATGATAAAATTGATATTGATAATGCGCCGAAAAGTGTTTTGCTTAGTCCGCAACCACATGTTGATAATCTAGCAGAGACAAACATACAAAGCCCTGACAATACATCTGAAAAAATATCAGAAGATGTGCTAGTTTCTGAAAATGAACACGGTGTTAAAGTTATCCGTTTACCCCATGGTGGCATTCGGGTGACAACACGAGAGTTACCTCAAAAAAATGAGTCGCAATAAAAAGTAAACTCAATATTACACTTATCATTGCTGACCGAGGGATGGATATTTGAAAGTTTGGACCGTAGCAAATCAAAAAGGTGGGGTGGGTAAAACTACCACCGTGGCAAGTTTGGCCGGTGCTTTTGTTAAGCGAGGTCAGCGTGTTTTGATGATCGACACTGACCCTCACGCATCTCTTGGTTATTATTTAGGCATTGATTCAGAAGAAGTGCCTGGTTCGCTTTACGATGTGTTTGTTAACCACAAATCATTAACTCAAGAATTTATTAAGCAATATATTTTGCCCACTCAAATTGAAGGGCTTGACCTTATTCCTGCAACTATGGCGTTAGCAACACTAGACCGTGCCCTAGGTCACCAAGAAGGCATGGGATTAGTACTGCGTAACCTATTAGTGTTATTAGAAGACTGTTACGATGTGGCAATTATTGATTGTCCACCCGTGCTAGGGGTGTTAATGGTCAATGCATTGGCGGCTAGTCAGCATATTATTATTCCTGTTCAAACTGAATTTCTAGCTATCAAAGGGCTAGATAGAATGATAAAGACGATGGAGCTGATGGGACGGTCAAAAAAAACACGTTACAGTTACAGTGTTGTTCCGACTATGTATGACAAACGAACCAAAGCATCTCCAATCGCATTAGCTTACATGCAAGAAAAATATAATAAGAACCTGTGGCCTGATAATGTTATTCCTGTAGACACAAAATTCAGAGATGCCAGTTTAGCTCACTTACCTGCGTCTCATTATTCGCCCTCAAGTCGAGGTGTCAAAGCATACAGTTTATTATTAGATTATCTTGAAACGCAGGAGTTCGCACATGTCAAAATCGGTTGATGAAACTGTTTTTGATTATTTTGCCTTGCTTCTCAAAGAGCCAGCTGAGGACACTGTCGAGAAATCGCCAATTGTGCAATCTAATTTAAAGACGCAAGGTACAGTTGCACCTAAAACTGATGCCTCAACGCCATTAGTGACAAAAAAGTCTGCACAAGACATTCCTTTCAATATTGAAGCTGAACCCTCAAAAGCGATTGAGGATTCGATTAAATCAATATCTTTTGAAGCAAATGAAATCAGTAAACATGTTGTTCAAGATAAAAGAATTCCGTCATCAGAGCATTCTGTTACATCGACGCCAGCCAGCTTGTATCAACCAATAACCAAACCTTCATCTGAGCGAAGCTTTGCCAATCCGATTGAAAATATAAATAAACAAGCGTTGGAGAAACTGCTATCTGCGGTATCAAAACCAGAGCCCCAAGCTGCTATCGAGGCTCAACCAAAGCCGCTAATGACAGCAGTTGAAATAAAGGCAAGTGCAGATAAAGTCAGGCAAGCCTTAGGGCTTGCAACCGATGTGGCGGTTAATAAAGCATCTGTCACTTCGGCTTTAACGCAAAAAAATGCAGTTGCAGATAAAGAAATCAAACCGTTAGTCGATATAAAGTTAGCAGAAACAACCCCAAGCCCGATAAATAAGGCTATTATTAATGATGAAGAACAATCTGACGTCGTAGCTCAGACTCAGTTGGGTGCAACGCCGCCTAGTATTACTGAAAACCTTCAGCAGGTTCTTGATGAAGAGTTTCAAGTGTTGTTTTTCAAAGTTGCAGGACTCACACTCGCAGTACCATTGGTAAGTTTAGGTGGCATAGTGAAGGTTGAGCGTATTAACCATTTAATTGGTCGACCAAAATGGTTTTTAGGAGTTCAGCCTCACAGAGAAGAAAAAATTAACGTTGTGGATACATGTGCATGGGTTATGCCTGAGAAGTATTCACCACAGATGGCAGAGTCTATAGATTATCAATATCTTGTGATGTTGGAAGACAGTCGATGGGGACTGGCTTGTGAATCATTAGTCAATGCTGTAAAAATTGATAAATCACACGTCAATTGGCGTGAAAAGCCCGGCAAGCGTCCATGGCTTGCAGGAGTAGTAAAACAACAAATGTGTGGCATATTGCATGTACAAGCGTTAATTGACATGCTTGATGCAGGTTTAGGTTGTCAGGATTCGATTGACCGAGGTTAACTATGAGTGATTCTAGAAGTGTAGCAGCTGTCGCTGCAGGTTCAGACGATGCAGTATTACAGTGGGTTACATTTAAATTAGATAATGAAACCTATGGTATTAATGTAATGCAAGTGCAAGAAGTATTGCGTTACACGGAAATCGCGCCTGTGCCGGGTGCGCCTAATTATGTATTAGGAATTATCAATCTTCGTGGCAATGTTGTTACGGTTATTGATACCCGATCACGATTTGGTCTCCAATCTGCTGATGTCGATGATTCAACGCGTATTGTAATCATTGAAGCGGAAAAACAAGTCATTGGTATTTTAGTCGATAGCGTGGCTGAGGTCGTTTATTTACGTCGTTCAGAAATTGATAATGCACCGAATGTTGGTACTGAAGAAAGTGCTAAATTTATTCAAGGCGTGAGTAATCGTGATAATGAATTATTGATCTTGGTAGATCTAGATAAGTTATTATCCGATGACGAATGGGCTGAATTAAGCGATATTTAACGACATTTTCAGTGACAAAGCGCCAGCTCATTCAGTATGCTGGCTTTTTTGTTATTGTTTTTTTGAGAATGAAGCATGGGTAATGAATATTTAATTGCAGCCTTAGTGTATGTTATTTCGAGTGTTGGATTAATGTTCTACTTGCAAAAGCAATCCAGTAGATTGAGAGGTAGGGTAGAAGCGTTGACGCTACTTGTTAAAGAAAGCGACCGTCAAAGAGAGGCTGTAAAAAGAGAACTCAATGAACTTCGAAGCGGTACCATCGGCATGGGTCGTAAGCTGATTGAAATTGAAAAAAAACTCACTGCTCAATCTGAATTAATTGAAGAAAGTAGCCAGCAAGATCCACAAGCTAAGTTGTATTCTAGAGCCGTGAAAATGATTGCTTTAGGTGCAGATATCGAAGAGCTGATGCGGGAATGTGAATTACCCAAAGCTGAGGTTGAGCTTTTATTGCGTTTACATAAGAAGTAATGTTCCCCCCCTGTAAACCAATGCCATTACAACTGTAATGGCATTTTTGTAAGGTAAGTTTAATATTTAAACTTACCTTAAAAATCATCTCAGACAATTATCACTAAAAATCAATCTTCAAAAATCATGGTGAAAAGAGGTTTGCGTTCAATATTGTCTAACCATTGAAATCAAACCCTAGATGTCTTTCAACGCTTTTATAATCAACATTTACGACGCATTTTGACAACGAACATACCATCAGTGTCTGCTTGTTGTGGCCACACCGTAAGCATTGTAGTTGATTCTCCAGTGAAAGGATGCGTAAGACATTCAAGTTCAAATTGTGTATTGGCTTTCAAAAAAGCGTTTACGACAGATTGATTTTCAATTTCGGTTAATGAACATGTTGCGTAAAGCAATGCTCCGCCCATTTTTACCGCTTCAGCGCTGCGTTTTAAAATATCTAATTGTAGTTCAGGCTTTTCCGTAATCGCACTGACATCATCAATCCAGCGCATATCAGGATTTCTTCTCCAGGTGCCAGTACAACTGCAAGGCGCATCGACTAAAACGCCATCAAAGTAATCGGCTTTTACCGGAAGTAACTCCGTCTTCCAAGGGGTAATACTGATATGTTTAAAATGTGCTCTTTTGGCGCGTTTTAACAATTCATTAAGCGCGTTAGTGCGAATATCTGATGCAATAATATTCCCTTCAATGCCTGCCTGTTGCATTAATGATAATAATTGTAGACTCTTGCCTCCAGCACCAGAACATGCATCCCACCATTCACTGTTCGCTTGTGGAGCACACATTTGGCCAATAACCTGTGAAGCCAGATCTTGTATTTCTAAATATCCCTCAGTATATGCCGCGACTTGGTTTAGATTGATGCTGTTATGACCCAGATTAATCGTATCATCGAAAAATTCAGAGCCACTTGCTTCTACGTTATCCCGTGATAATTTTTGTAATACCACATGTCTCGACGCTTGCTGTGCTCTAGCCCAAATGGGAGGACGGGTACTCATTGCTTGAATGAATAATTGTTTTTCAACCTCCGACTCAATTATGCAATGTTGCCAAAACCAATCCGGTAATAATTGGTCTATGCTTGTTGTGTGAATATTTGAAAACTGTTGAAAAGCCAAAAGCTTATCGCTAACACTTTCAGATGTTGGTACCGGAAGAGGTGTTAACACTTCACAGTGCTGACTAAAGGCAAGCCAGCCGTCACGAATATCACCCCATGGGTGGTTTTCAAGTTGTGCCGCACTGGCTAGCATACTGAAAAAAATGTCTTCTTGTTTATGGTTGCCAAGTTGCTGTATCCAGCCCCACCAACGAAATAAACCAAATAAGCTCTCTCTGATGACACGGCGATCTTTAGAACCGTGTTTTTTATGTTCTCTAAAGTAGTTTGCTATGACACGATCAGCGGGCTGTTTAGTGCTAAGTACACTGTCAAATAAATTAAAAATCGTATTGGCATAGCTAATGGCACGTTTTTCGGCGCCAGTATTGGCTACTTTGCTGATGGGCAATAGAGAGTCATTCATGAATATTTGATGTCATTACTTAAGATGATTAGAGCAAACAGTTTATCATGTTGGACATCGATTTGACTATGTTGCTAATTGTGCTGCCATAGAAGCTTTAATTGCGGTTTACACTTCAGTCAAAATGCGTTTATGCAAGTTATTCCATTGCTCAGGAAATTTACCTTCAAGCATGTAAACAAAAGCAATCAATTCAGCAATCAACAGATACAGTTCTTTAGGGACTTCTTCGCCAACTTCTAGCAATTGAAGAAATTCTGCCAAATGAGGATCTTGATGAATATGCACTCCTGCATCTTTAGCGAGAGATATAATTTCTTCAGCAATCATATCTTTGCCTGATGCGGTAACTTTGGGAGCACTTTTTCCATCAAAACTCAGTGCAACAGCCTGTTTTATTTTCGCTGGAGAATCATTATCTTGCATATTTATTTCTCAAGTCCGTTATGCTCGTGTTTTTACTAAAAAGTGATCGCCGGGTAATAAGGTTGCGGGAATACTCGCTATTTGGGTTGAAAACTCACCAGGTGTAAATCCAATTTGACTTATTTTTTGTGATAACTCTGAATTAAAACGGGTTATTTTATCTAATAAATACTGATTATTGCCTTTAAACTTTAGATCCAATACTTGATCTTTTTTATGTGCTTGTATTAACACTGCACCCTCAGATAAGTTAAATTTTAGCTGTAAACGCCAGTTTGTTGGTTTGTCAGCATCATTATTGTCTTCCTTTTGAAAATGCCCTTCAAATTGCTCATTTCGTTGATTTAGCGAATAAGGGAGTGAGAAGTACCAGTTTAAAGCTTGTTCATTTCCACTGCTGGCTTGTTGATATAATTGAAAACTGCTAGCTAATTGACTCATGCTGTCTAGCGTACCAGCCTTTTCGAGTAAGCCAAGTAGACTGCCTAATCCACTGGTATGCTTGCCCGTTAATCGTTGCAGTAACTGTAAATGGTTTTGCAGTTTATCGCTGATTTGCTTGCCTGAATTCTGAGCTCTTACGCCTAACATTAATTGAAATAAGGTAGTAATGGCTCCGCCAGAAAACAATTGTGCCTGCGTTGGCGTATGGCTTTGAACAAGGTTTAAACTCGTAATACTGTGTAACTCACCTAGCAAATGCGTCGGCTCTGTCAGCGTAGTCAAAGGTTGTGGCGCAAGTTGTGGTAGTAATTTCAGCAGTTCTAACGCCAAGTTTTGAGGTTGTTGAATATTTTTTTGTATCATCAGTGGCATCGCTCCCGCTTTTGATAATGCTTTTTGCAGCACCTCCATTGGGGCTAAGTTTTCTTTATGCGTATTTGCCACAGATGACTTTGAGTTTTCGACTACCACTCCTGCAGAAACATGCTCTAAACCTTTAGTGAGGTTTTTTACTGACTCAGTTGTTAAGGCTGGCCCTTTGAGAGATCCTGCAATATCTTGAGCCATTTTGTGAGCCACAGAAACATCAATTTTTTGCTTAGGTATTGTATCTGAACCCGAAATCGATTTGGCCTCCGCATTCGTTATCGATGAAGGTGACAGCTTTTGCTGATTGTCCGCAGAACCCGTTAAGCTTGGCGTTTTTTTAGTGACGGATGACTCAGTTGCTATCAATGATGTTTCAAGCTTTTTAAATAACAAATTCAGTACTTGAGAGGGTTCTGGTTTACTTATCACAATCGATTCTTGCTTAGCATTGGCAAGCGCATCTGGCATTAATGTCGAAGGAGTTAAATTAACTTTAATTTCGGCTTGAATTGGGGTTAATGTTAATACGAGACGCTGATCTACCTTTATAATATTGGCTAAATATTGCCCTTTCGTTAGGTTGACATTGTCCAGCTTGATCGTCGGTCCATCAACAAACGTCAACTGATGCTTATTAATAGCTGCATTGGGTAGCGGATACCCCTGTGGACGAGAGGCCAGTTGTGATAATTGAGCGGTAGAAACCCCATTTTGTGTGGCAAGGGCTGTGAGTGATGCTGGTAATTTGATTTGAATGGCTTGAGCCAGTAATACCAATGGGCTTTGTAAGAGTTGATTTTGTGTTAATGCAGGTTTTGGTGCTGAAACATTTGGCATTGAGTGAGGCGAGTTCGTCTCTAAAGATAATTTTTGTAAACTGATTGCTTTTACAGCATCTGCCGTAATCATTATTTTGTTTGTTGTCTGCAATAATTTTTGTAATTCAGCGGTCAAATTAAGCTGGTATTGCTGGTTTGCAATAGTGACATTTACCGTCTGTGATGGTGTCGTGCCAGTTTGAGTTGTGTTTACTTGTACTGGTTGCAGATTGTTTGTCGCGATTAATGATTTATCACTGACGGTTATTACCTTTGTTGATGTTTGCCCAACCACTGCGTTTGGGGCTGGTGCAGATGTTACTCTATCAGCAGAAGAGGCTGCGACTGAAGAGCTACTTGCGCTTGTATTGGCATGGGGCTGAACGTTTTCAGTAACCGGTTTACTGGGAGATAAATTTTGGATTTGGTTAGCTGAACCAGTAACCTTGTTTGTAAGTTCTGGTTTACCCGCGTCTTTACCTGCTGGTGAAGATGATTGCACTGTAACGTTTGGCGCCTGCATGTTATGGCCTTAAATGTTCCCTGTTTGTAAAATATTAAGCTAAAAGTTAACCTATTATTACAATTTTGATTTTGCGATTTATCAAGGCTACAGTATCCTTAGCGGCTTGAACGCTTTTTAGAGTTAATAGTCAGTTCGACTTATTTAACCGCCAAGAATTGAAATCGAGATTAACTATCTCAATATTTATCGACTTGAACAATCATTGCTTTAATAAAAACGACAAAAATAGCAGTTTGTTTATTAGCTTTAGCCGTTGTCTTTTTAAGAGAGTGTTATGACGAAGTATAAAAGGATGTTGCTTCCTTTGTTGTTGCTTAATTCGTGTTTAGCAGCTGCAAATGAGCCAGACAATAAGCCACTGCAAACAGATGATGTCACCCCTTCGGTTACCGTTACCTATAATGATCCGCGCGATCCTTTTGAAGGATTTAACCGCGCGATGTGGGATCTAAATTATTTGTATTTTGATAAGTATTTATTTAGACCTTTGGCGCATGGTTACAATGATTATATTCCCCTACCAGTAAAAACTGGGGTTGATAATTTTGTCCGTAATTTTGAAGAGCCCAATTCGATGGTGAATAATGCGCTGCAAGGCAAGTGGGCTTGGTCTGCTAATGCGGGTGGACGTTTTACCATAAACAGTACCATCGGACTTTTAGGCATTGTTGATGTCGCAGAGATGATGGGAATGCCACGTAAAGATGATGAATTCAATGAAGTCCTCGGTTACTACGGCGTGCCAAATGGTCCTTATTTTATGGCACCCTTTTTAGGACCTTATGTTACGCGTGAACTCGCGTCAGATTGGGTTGATAGTCTATACTTTCCTTTGTCTGAGTTTACTTTTTGGCAATCAGCATTGAAGTGGGGATTAAAAGGCCTAAATACCCGCGCAGCAGCCATCGATCAGGAAAGGTTATTAGATAATGCGCTTGACCCATATACCTTTGTAAAGGAAGCCTTTTTTCAGCACATGGATTATAAAGTTTATGATGGTAATGTGCCTCAAAATCAACAAGATGATGAGCTTTTAGATGAGTATATGGATGAGCTAGAATAGCCAGAGACTATAACTCTGGCAGGTTTTCATCTGTGGAGTTGTGTATGGCGCTAACAGATATATCAGTTTTATTCGTTGAAGATGACCCCATTTTCAGTCAATTATTGACAGACTTTTTACACAGTAAAGGGGCTGTCGTTAGACATGCCAGTAATGGCAGACAAGGTTTGGATTTATTCAGTGAGCTTAAGTTTGATATTGTCATAGCTGATCTCAATATGCCTAAATTGGGTGGTTTACCCATGTTACGACAAATGATGGCCATTAATGCTAATGTGCCCGCTATTGTTATCTCTGGTAACGATGTTATGTCTGATGTGGTTGAGGCATTACGTATTGGCGCTTGTGATTACCTTGTTAAACCTGTCGCTGATTTATTTATTATTGAGGCCGCTATTGAGCAGGCGTTAAGTCAATCGGCGCAACATTCAGCCAAAGTGGCTTATGATCCAACGGATGTTTTCGCGCGTCAGCTGGCTGAATTGTCCTACCAAGAGTTAAACGACAACCTATTAATGTTAGAGCAAAGTGCTCACGCAGCTAAGAATGTCCAGCAACAGCTTTTCCCTTCATCCCACATTCAATATCCCCATGCATCGATTGATTACAGCTTATTCAAAAACAGTGACGTCAGTGCTTATTTTATTGATTCCACTATGGTGGGTGAAAAACATCTTATTATGTATATGGCGCATTTTAATCCTGAAGATAATAGTGCTGCTTTTGGTTGTGTTTTGCTGAGTAGTTTTATCAATCAGAAGCTGAAAAATTTTCGTACAGGCTCAAGTAATACGCTTATTTGCCCTACAGAGATGTTGAACTATTTGAATGCTCGAATGGTGGGGTCTGGGCTACACATCATTACTGATATGATTTATATCTGTGTTGATTTATCCCATTACGAGGCAACAATCGCTCGCGCAGGTACAGGATTAAGGTGTTATTTACGTAACACCACAGGTTTATTACCTTTAGCATTACCTGACTGCCAGCCTATCGGCTCTGTATTGTGGAGTAAACCTAGTGTGCAGAAACGACAACTGGCTGCGGGGGAAAATCTTTGTATTGGTACCCATCATCAAGAACATCAACAAGAATTACTTAACAATCATTTTAAAGGGTTAGTGTTTGATGAAAACACCCATGCTGGTGGTTTTATGCAACTTGATTGTGGTTAGTTCTTTCTCAAAATCAGTACAAAAAAGCTTAGTATTTACTAAGCTTTTTTTGTTTATTTTAACGCAGGCTGATCAACTAATCTCAGCTTGGGATAATAAACGCTGACCAAACAGTGCTTTGTCATGCTAACTGCGTTTCATTAACGTGCAACAGGCCAGCTATTGACGTGTTAATGTGCCTTGTTTTCAAAACAAATGACAAGTTGGCTAAAAAACTAGCTAAATCTGTTGAGTTCAGCTTATTGAGCCCATCTATTAACCCGAGTTGAGGTTAACTAATTTTTTCGCAGCGTTGCTGATAATCCTGGATAAGATGAGTCATGATGTCATTCACCGACGCATCTTGACAACAATTATCCAAGTAAACCTTAAATGTCACTAAGCCATGACCATCGTGCTTCAAACGGCTGCTTTGCATTGCAAAGTAAGCTTCTTCTTTATCGGCTTTACGAATTGTAATACCGTAGATTTCAAATAGTTTACTACCAGCATTGTTATGCCATTTGGTGATTCTGTCTAAGGCTATTTCGCAAGAATGGTTAACTTCGATGTGATTCTGCCAACTGGCTTGTTTGTCATTTTGTTGATAATGAGGGCAACGAACGGTGTAATTGTGAACATGAGTAATCGCTGTCATGGTGAGTACCTTTTTTTTTAAGTTGATTCATCATAGACCTTAAATTCATTAGGGGTCAATCGATATTATCAGAACTGAGAGGTAGGTTCGCTTTTACTAATGTATCTTCTAACCAGTTGTTGGTAAACAAAATTTAACCAATAAAAAGCCCGCGGGAGTGCGGGCTTCAGTGGCATCACTTAGCTGGCTTATATGTGCTGAGAGATGTTATATTTTTGCAAAACGTTATAATGCAGCTTGGTAAATTTGGCAAATTTCATCAAAGCTAGCTTGTTGTGGGTTGGTAAAACCACAAGCATCTTTAAGTGCATTTTCCGCAAGAGTAGGAATATCTTCAGCTTTTACTCCCAACTCTGTCAGTGTTGCAGGAATATCTACTGATTCAGATAAATTCTTAATTGCTTCTATAGCAAGTTTAGCTGCTAACTCTGCTGATAACCCATTGGTATTTTCGCCCATTGCTTTGGCTACATCGGCTAAGCGCTGAGGTACAACTTGGGCGTTATAGCTTTGCACGTGAGGGAGTAAAATTGCATTACACACACCATGTGGCAAGTCGTAGAAACCGCCTAGTTGATGCGCCATCGCATGTACATAACCTAAACTTGCATTATTAAATGCCATGCCGGCTAAAAACTGTGCATAGGCCATTTGTTCGCGAGCATCAATGTTTTGCCCATCCTTAACCGCATTTACTAAATTAGCTTTAATGAGTTCAATCGCTTTAATGGCACATGCATCAGTGATCGGATTTGCAGCAATTGACACATAAGCCTCAACAGCATGAGTCAGAGCATCCATACCTGTAGCTGCGGTTAGTGATGCCGGCTTATCAAGCATTAGCTCTGGATCATTGACGGACAAAATTGGTGTGGTGTTCTTATCAACAATGGCCATCTTAATGTGACGGGCTTCATCGGTGATAATACAAAAACGCGTCATTTCACTGGCAGTGCCGGCAGTGGTGTTGATCGCTACTAAAGGTAATTGCGGTTTTGTTGAAACATCGACACCTTCATAATCTTTAATTTGGCCTCCGTTTGTTGCCACTAATGCGATGCCTTTAGCGCAATCATGTGGAGATCCGCCGCCCAATGAAATAATGAAATCACATTTATTGCTATTCAATAAGGCTAAACCCGCTTCAACATTGCCTGTTGTTGGATTTGGTTGAACACCATCAAAAATAGACACTTGGATACTTTCAGTTTGTAGCTTATCAGCAACTTTGGCGACTAAACCAATTTTGACTAAAGGTTTGTCTGTCACGATAAGCGCATGCTTAAATCCAAAGCTTTTAATGTCTTTAACGGCTTCCTCTACGCTGTTTTGACCTAAGATATTAACGCTAGGAATAAAAAATTTTGTCGCCATGGTTGTTACCTCTACGGATTATTTTATCTGTAGTTAACATACCAATGTCATTGAGCAGTATTTGTGAGCAATATCAAAGAATAGCGCTGTTAATACTTATTAAGGAGTAGTTTTGTTACGGAGCCGAAAGTTTTGTAAGAAATGAGATAGGAAGAGTAGTTGTGTACAAAAGAGAAGAGAGATCTTTTATACACAACTCATATCAGAAAAAAATAAACCCAGACCGATTAACCCGGGCAGTCTGCCTCAGTGATGCTGTTAATGACAATTTCCTCAACAGGGACATCGGTGAAAGTGACGCCATTTTTTTGTACTGAAGCTGTCTTTACAGCATTCATAATGTCAACAACTTCCATACCCTCAACAACTTTACCAAATACCGCATATCCACCTTGACTGGGGTAATTTAAATTGTCGTTATCATGGATATTAATAAAGAACTGACTGGTTGCTGAATCTGATATTTGGGTACGTGCCATTGCGATAGTACCGCGGTCATTTTTAAGACCTACGCTTGACTCATTTTTAATCGGGTCAAAGGTAGTTTTAGCATTTAGCCCTGTTGTAAAACCACCACCCTGATTAACAAAGTTATTCGCAATACGGTGGAATAGGGTGCCGTCATAAAATTTATTGTCGACATATCGGCTGAAATTCGCCGCAGTAATCGGCATATTGGTGTTATCAATACCTAAGGTAAATACTCCCATAGTGGTATCTACGGCATAACAAAGACTAACCGTTAACTCAGGTGCAGGTGCGGGAGGGATTGTAGGTGTTTCGGGCGATGAGTCAGAACCACCACAAGCAGTTAAACCGAAAACAGCAGCGGCAATTAAATAGTGTTTCATACATTCCTTTATGAAATTGTTATAAGTTTGCGAGTATATTTGCTGTTTTGGCGTATAGATTCAACAAAAAACACTTAATGGATACAAACTGTTACCTTGAACAGTCTGAAGCTCTGTTGCTTTTTAACGCATGGGTAGCTGATTTTTCTGAGTTTCTGGTTAATTCGGTATACAATACGCGATTGCTAATTCTTTTTACTGTGTAGAGTCTGTTATGTCATTTTTATCGCTAGGATTAAAGCCTGAAATTCAACAAGCACTTGCTGAGATTGGCTATGTGACCCCCACGCCAGTTCAGATGGCCGTGATCCCACTGATCCAAGCGGGCAAAGATGTTTTGGCTAATGCCGAGACTGGTACAGGAAAAACAGCTGCGTTTGCATTGCCATTAATCGAAATGCTTTCGAATGTGGATGTAAATAATATAGAAAATAGTCAGTTATCCGTGCTGATCATGACGCCAACGCGCGAGCTTGCTATTCAAATTGAACAGAATATTGTTCAATATTGCCAACATTTGACGCTGAAAAGTGTGGCGGTTTATGGCGGGGCGAGTATTCGTCCACAGCTTGGAGCTATTAGCCAGGGCGTAAGTATTTTAGTGGCGACACCTGGTCGACTGTTTGATTTAGTCGGTCAACATGATTTACAACTGGATACCGTGAAGTATTTGGTTATCGATGAAGCAGATCGCATGCTTGATCTTGGGTTTGTTAAAGACATCGAAAAAGTGAAGCGTTTAATTAGCCGTAATCATCAAACCATGATGTTTTCAGCAACGTTTTCTGACGAGATTAAGCTGTTAGCAGACAAGATGTTAATTGAGCCTGAATATGTCAATGTTGCTATGGCGACGACAGCAACCACTGTGTCGCAGTTAGGTTATCAAGTCGATAAACGTCGTAAAGCAGAGTTGCTGTCTGAATTGATCGGTAAACATAATTGGCAACAAGTGATGGTATTTACCAGCCGTAAAGAAACCGCTGACCACCTTCAAAAAGAATTAAGTTTAGACGGTATTAAAAGTGCGGTGTTCCATGGTGATAAATCTCAAGGCGCACGTAATAAGGCGCTTGAAGAGTTTAAATCGGGAAAATTGCGGGTGTTAGTCGCAACCGATTTAGCCGCAAGAGGACTGGATATTCAAGCGTTACCGCGGGTGATTAACTTTGAGCTGCCTGAAGAGCCAGAAGATTATGTGCATCGAATTGGTCGCACTGGGCGAGCTGGATTATCAGGTGAAGCAATTTCACTGGTGAGCCCGCAGGAGCACGAATTTCTCGCTGCGATTGAAGAGGTTATTGAGCAAAAACTGCACTTAAGCGTGGTGGCTGGCTATGAGCAAGGTGCGCCGCTTCCTGCTCGCTATCGTGAGCAGGACATAGAGCCTGCTAAGGCCGTTAAAAAACACGGGCGACCTAATCGTAATAACCGTTCTGGCCAGTTTGATAAAGATTCTGGTAAACCGCAGCGTAAAGGTAAGTACAGTAAAGCGAAAAAATGATAATTAACCCTGTAAAAACCAACATAATCACAGGCTTTTTAGGTGTGGGTAAAACCAGTCTGATTAAGCAGCTATTGAATCAGAAACCTGAACATGAGGTTTGGGCTGTGTTGGTGAATGAGTTTGGTGAAATCGGCATTGATGCAGGGTTAATCAATGGTGCTAGCCAAACGGGTGTAGTGATAAAAGAGGTGGCTGGTGGCTGCCTTTGTTGTGCAGCCGGAGTGCCAATACAGGTTGCCATTAATCAAATAATTCAACGGGCTAAGCCAGACAGATTGTTAATCGAACCAACAGGACTCGGTCATCCTCAGGAAATGATTAACGTGTTGTCAGCCCCGCATTATGCTCAGGTGATAAATTTGCAAGCGAGTGTGTGTTTAATTGATGCCCGTAAGCTTGCAAATCCCCGTTATCGTGACCACGCTACTTATCGCCAACAATTGTTGATAGCCGATATCATTGTTGCCAGTAAAACCGAGCTTTATCAACATAATGAGTTAGAGGTGTTGGATGATTTTCTTCATCAACTAGCCATTAGTTCTAGGGTGTTGCAAGGCGGCGATTACTTCCAATCCAGTGCATTTATCCATGCAATATACGCAGGATTAAATACTCCCGCTCGAAATAAACCATCTAAGGTTAATCCCTTACAGCGCAGTTCACTTTTGAATAGCGCTACAGCAGGATCTAATGTGTGGTTTAATCAAGCTGATGATACACCAACACCTGCTTTGATGGAGGGTGAGGTGGTATGCAAACTCAATCAAGGTGAAGGTTGTTACAGTATAGGCTGGCTTATAAGCGCCAGTGTGACCTTTAATTTTGATTTATTGCTGCAATGGGTTGAGGCATTTAAACGCCCGGATATTATCCGATTAAAAGCGGTGATGATTACCCTAGATGGCATATTAGGGATCAACATGGTTGATTCAATATTGCATTTATCAGAGCTAGATGAGGCTGTGGATTCTCGTTTAGAAATTATCACAGAACAACCACTTAATAGTGCTGAGTTACAACAATCGTTACTGGCATGTATTGAAAATGACGATAACAATGTCTTATTTTAAATTTTACCGTTTTTAATTAAATTCATTCAATTTAGTGTGAATCAAGTCTTACGATTAATTCTTATTAGAATATTGCTGCCAGCTAACTTCAGGTTGCCAGCTTTCTATCCAGAGGGGGATCTCCTCTGCGGGCATAGGTTTTGCTATGGCATATCCTTGTGCGAAAACACAGCCTAATTCCAAAAGTGCGATGCCATGATCAATAGTTTCAACACCTTCAGCAATCACATCTCGTTTAAATGATTTAGCGAGTAAGACTACACTTTCTATAATCGCTAAATCCTCGGGATCAATTAACATATCGCGGACAAATGTTTGGTCTATTTTAATGACACTTGCGGGTAATCGTCTTAAATAGCTTAATGAGGAATAACCTGTGCCGAAATCATCTAGAGCAAAGTTTACCCCGAGTTTTATACAATTCTGCATGGTTTCGGATATTTTTAACAAATCACCTAATGCACTCGTTTCCAATACTTCTAATTCTAGATCTGTTGGTGGTACTTCTGGGAATTGTGATAAAAGTGCGCTTAATCGAGCAGGGAAGTCATTACTCTGTAACTGCAGCGCGCTGATATTGACACTGACAGGAATATTTAAGCCCATAGTTTTCCATACTTTGATTTGTTGTAATGCCGTTTTAATGACCCATTCGCCTATTTCGATTATCAGTTCATTATTTTCAATGAGGGGAAGAAATTCATTTGGTCCGATAATTCCCCTTTCCGAAGATTGCCAACGAATTAATGCTTCAACGCCGATAATGTTACCCGTCTGCATATTTACTTTAGGCTGATAAAAAAGTCTAAACTCAGATTGGTCTAGTGCATGGCGAATTTGTTTTAATTTTTCGTGTTTTAACACAATGGCAATATTTTGTTCGTTATCAAATAAATGAAAACGATTTTTACCATGCTGTTTTGCTATATACATTGCTTGATCAGCGTTACGAATTAGTTGGTCTGCATCCAGTCCATCTTTAGGATAAATTGATACTCCAATACTGGTAGAAACTTCTAATTTAATGCCGTTGATGACTACCGCCTCAGATGCTGCCTCTAAAAGTCTATTTAAGATGGGCTCACAATCTGACACTGTTGTGATGTTTTCCATGATCACGACAAATTCATCCCCACCAATACGTGCGAGAGTATCTTCATCACGTAATGCTTTTTTCATCCGAGTTGAAATCAAAATTAATAATTGATCGCCAACATCATGACCATGGGTATCGTTCACTATTTTGAATTTGTCTAAGTCAAGAAATGCAACGCCTATGAGGGTCTTTTGTCGCTGACAACGGCTCATAGATTGAGTTAATCTATCTGCCAGCAATGTTCTATTGGGTAAGTTGGTTAATGTGTCAAAATGGGCTATGCGTTCTAAGCGAGTTTGGTATTCTTTAATTGCAGAAATGTCATTAAACAGGCCTATGTAGTTTTTTACTTTACCCAAGCTGTCTATTACCGCACTTATTGTGAGCATCTCAGGGTAAATATCTCCATTTTTACGCTTATTCCATATTTCTCCGGTCCAGAAACCTTTTTCGTGAAGCGTTGTCCACATGTTTTTGTAAAATTTTGATGTATGACGTCCAGATTGAAGAATTCGAGGATGTTGATTAATCACCTCATCGAATGTGTATCCTGTCACGGTAGTGAATGCCTCATTGGCATCAATAATTGTACCAGAAGAGTCAGTGATGATGATTCCCTCTTTAGCATAAGTAAATACACTTGCTGCTAGCTTTACATCTTCATCAGCTTTCTTTTTCGCGGTGATATCCTGATGTGTGCCAGACATGCGAACCGGTTCACCATCAATAGTCCATTCAACCACACGGCCTCTATCAAGAATCCAGACCCAATGACCATCTTTATGGCGCATCCTAAATTCTGATTCATAGGTTTCAATTTCGTTTATAAAACAGAGGTGAACCAGTTCATTAGTCTTCAGAGTATCATCGGGATGTAATAGGTTTTTCCATGTATCAATAGTGATAGGTTTAAGTTCTTCAAGCGTAAAGCCCAGCATCTCACACCATCTTTCATTTAATACAAAATCACCAGTGTGAATATTCCATTCCCAAGTACCTAAGTTGGCGGCCCATAGTACTTCGGCATAACGCTGACTTTGTTCACGAAATTTTTTTTCTGCTTCATGTAAAGCAATTTGATTTAGTCTATTTTCAGTTACATCTTGGATTAAAGATGTCATACCAACCACATTACCTTCAGTGTCTAAATCTGGCGTATTGTGCCACTCACAAATAATGGTTCGACCATCTTTGGTCAGGTTTTTATTGATGCTTACTGATGTCTTATTACTTTTAAACTGTGATTGACAGTTAGTTTTAATATTGACACGAATGTCTTCAGGAACTAATAAATCTAATAATGAATTACCTTTTACTTCCTCTAGTGAATAACCAAAAATTTTTTCTGCAGACTTATTCATATCAATACAATTTGAGTTTTTATCCCAGCAAATGTAGCCCAGAAGGGTATTTTGGATATGATGAGTCAGTTTTTGTTTACTTGCCTGCAGCTTGAATGCGATATTCTTTCGTTCAGTTATGTCCCTAAGGAGCCCCATGTAACCTTGAATTTTGTTATCAACATCTTTAATGATAACCCTGCTGGTTTCAGCTATTACTATGCTCCCATCTTTACGCTTGTAATTAGCTTCACAGGATTCAAGCGTCTCTTCTGCTTCGGGGTTAAAGTATCTGTGACCGTATTGTTCATATTCTTCATTAGAGGCATAAATTATTAAGACGTTTTGGCCTACTAATTCTTGTTTACGGTAGCCCAATAATTTTTCTAAGCCTTGGTTTATCGAAATAATACAGCCTTGAGGGTCAACAAAAACACAGCCATCAGACACACAGTTAAAAATTGATGTAAATAATTTTTCATTGTTTAAAGATGAGATTTTTGCTTCATTCAATATGCGCAATGACTCTTCACGCTCTCGCAATTCCCTGGGGATCCAATGATTGATTAATAGCCATATTACTAGTAAACCTGCGGCAATATTGATGGTTTTAGGAAGGATAAGCAGATTGGGTTGTGACAGTAATTCATGAATGGAATTTGGGAGTAAGCCATACATAGAGTTGAAATACAGACCAAAATAAACACTTTCAATGATTGTTCTAATTGCATCAATAGTAAGGATCATCAGTAAAACGGTAATTGTTCCACCTAAAACACCTTTTATTGCCTTTAACTGTTTTATTTTTTGCAGGTAAATACCCACTATGACTAACCATAAAATGGTAAGAACCCAGTATGACATTGAAGTAATAAATTGAGAGGTTTCTATTTTCATATGATTAATTTACTTATTTTTAGCTCATCCTGAGATCACGCTAGTTAATATCCGCTATTTCTGTCGAGTCAGTCAAGTTCATGATTAATTATAGGTTTAATATGCAAATATGACAGAAGTGCAGCGATAAAAACATTAAACTATAGGCCGTAGGTTTCATGAAGAAAATGCCCCTGAGATTATGCAGAATAAAATGATTTATTAGACTAGGGCAGCATGGTACGCAGTATTGAGGTATTGTTATTTCGGGGGTAAAAAGAAGGGCCAGTCAAATGACTGGCCCTTTGTTTAAGTTATTAACGTTTAACGAGAACTTTCTTCAACTAAATATGCTAAATGGCGATAAGAAATACCGCTGTGTTGGGTTAAGCCAACTTCACACATTCGATTAGCGTAATAACCTTCTTTCGCTTCTACAGGTAGTAACTTTTTAATGTTACGCAAAGCACTGGCGTTTATTTCAGGTTTATAAAGCCCTTTCTCTCCAGCGTAACCGCAACATTCAATACCTGCTGGGCGAATAATGTTTTGCGCACAAGCTTCTGCAATAGCCATCATTTTAGGTTCAACTTTCATGTGTCTGGCACTACAACCTATGTGCAACGCCACATTAGATTTCTTGTTGATAGTCAATTTAGGTAAAATATCATCATGGATGAATTCAACTAAATCGACAATTTTGACATTTCCGCCAACATTATTATCTTGTAATGTCCGCTTGGTGCAAGACAATCCATCGATAATGACAGGTAAGGTACCACCTTGAGTGAGTTTGCTGACTTCATCAATAAGCTCTTGGCGTTTGGCATCCGCGTTTTTAAAATCACCCTTTGACTCCCACATTTGACCACAACATAAATGGCGCGTGTTGTCTGGGGTAATGACGTTATATCCAGCACGTTCTAATAAGGTCATTGTCACTTCTGATAATGTGCGATTATCAGGATCTTTTGGCGTTGGGCCAAACGTTCTGCCACCACAAGCAGGGAAATACACCACAGTTGGTTGACCTGTTTTATGTGCCGGAGCCTTGGCTACATTGCCACCTTTAGCAAAATCAGGGTTCCAATAAGGCACTTCTTTGGTGATCATACGACCCACATTCATTACTGAGTTAGTAATAGTCGCACCAGTAAGTTTATGGATAGTGCCAAGAATATTGAAACCAGTACTGATAGCGCTATTTACCAGGCCAAAATGGTTGGCTTGGAAGTCTAATACTTTTTGTTCTGTGGTGGTGATATAGGGAGTACGTAATTTACGTACAAGTTTACCCATGCTGTTGTCTACTGGGCAGGCAATAGTACATAGCTGGCAGGCTGCACAGGTATCGATGACATCGTATTTTGAGCTAGCACGCATTTCAGCAGCCGCTTGTTTTTCACCAACTTGTTCTAAGCGTTCAATTTCTCGTAATGTGGCGATACGTTGACGAGGTGAAAAATTAAGTGCCGATGTTGGGCAGGTTTTTTCACAAAAACCACATTCGATACATTTGTCGACAAAGTCATCTACTACAGGGCATGGCTTGATGTTTTTAACGTGAATTTCGGCATCATCATTTAAAATAACCCCTGGGTTTAACAACCCTTGAGGATCAAAAATATGCTTAATTTGCTTCATCAAAGTATAAGCATCAGCGCCCCATTCCATTTCAACAAATGGTGCGACCGCTCGTCCAGTACCATGTTCCGCTTTCATTGAGCCATCGTACTTATTGATAACCATTTCTGCTACATCCTGCATAAACGCATGGAAGCAATCAATATCGGCTTGGGTAGAGAAAGTCGGGGTGATAATAAAGTGAAAGTTACCCGCAAGCGCATGGCCATAAATGACCCCTTCAGGGTAGCCATGTTTATGGAACAATGTGGTTAAATCCGCAGCGGCAGCAGCAAGGTGTTGTAATTCAAATGCCACATCTTCAATAATTACTGACGTGCCTTTAGGGCGTGCGCCACCAATAATTGGGAATAAACCAGAACGCATCGCCCAGTATTTACTAAATACTGCAGGATCAGCACTGAAGGTGATAGGACGTTCAGTTTCAATATGGGCAATTTTATCTTTAACTGTTTCAGTGTATTCAACTAAGGTTTCGTGGTCATTAGCACGACACTCAATCAATAAAATCGCCGCGCCTTCAGGTAGTGATGCTAGCCAATCTGGCATACCAGGTTTACCCGTTACCGCTTTGATTGACGCCCAGTCTAGTAGCTCTACCGCAGCAACTGCATCAATATTTAATGGGGGAACAGCACGTGCTGCATCTTCCATATTGAAAAATACTGCCATGGCTGAAGCTTTAAATTTAGCTTCTTCAACCGTGTGGTAGGTGACTTCATTAACGAAGGCTAAGGTTCCTTCAGAACCCACAATAAGGTGGTTAATGATGTCGAATGGGTCACTATAATCAATTAACGCATTGATGCTGTAACCCGTAGTGTTTTTGATTGAAAACTTCTTCTTAATCCGCGCCGCAAGGGTTGGATTATTTTGGGTCATTTCGGCTAAGTCCATTAACGACTTAACTAATTCGCCATGGGATGCGTTAAATGCTGCTTTTGACTGCTCACAGCCGGTATCTAGTTCAGTACCATCAGCAAAAATTAGCTTTACTGAGTCGATAGTTTGATAAGAATTTTGTGCAGTACCACAACACATGCCAGAGGCATTGTTTGCCACAATACCCCCAATTTTGGCAGCATTTAATGTTGCAGGATCTGGACCGATTTTTTTATTCAATGGCTTTAATGCCGCATTGGCATCAGCACCAATCACCGCCACACCGAGTGTTATTTGCTCACCATTTTCGCTGATTTCAATCTTTCTGAAACCATCATGACCAAGAATAAGTAAAATGCCTTCACCAATAGCTTGGCCAGACAAACTGGTACCAGCCGCACGGTAAGTTACCGGCGCTTGGTATTTGTTGGCAATTTCAAGGGTCGCTTTTACTTGGTCGATATCATCAGCATGAACAACGATTTCGGGGACAATTCTGAAGTAACTTGCATCGGTTGACCAAGCGAAACGACGCACTGGATCGTTGCTAACAGCATCTTTGCCTAGCTTAGCTAATAACTCATCCATGACGATTTGATAATTAATAGTCATATTTTTCTCTCATTTTTGCAATTTAGTAAATCAGCAAGTAGCTATGATAGCTACTTGCAATGAGTTAAATATTAGAAACCACCCCAGACAAATGCGATTGTTCCGGCAGTGAAGGCGTAAAGAAGGGCAACGGGCATTGTTTTACGAATAATCTCTGATTCTCTACCTGCCATGCCGACGACGGTTGCGGCTGCAACAACGTTCATGACACACATCATGTTACCGGCATTAGCACCAATGCCTTGTAGGGCTAATGCCATAGCGTGGTTCATACCAATGTTATCTGCTACTGAATATTGTAAACCTGAGAACATCATGTTTGAAAATGTCGCAGAGCCTGACAAGAAGGCACCAAAAATACCGACAACGGGTGATACCCAAGCCCAAACCGAGCCCATGGTGTTGGCTAATAAATCAGCTAAAGCAACAGGCATTGAGGCTAAGCCAGAGCCATTAGCACCAGAGTTTAAAAAGATTTTTACCATAGGTACTGATGCACCTAATGAAATAATCGTTGGTAACATCGAAGTACACGAAACGGTAATCGATTGTTTAATCGCTTTTGGTTTCATTTTGAATAAGAAGAACCCAAGAATACACACTAGTACAAAGAAAATACCTGGGGCATAGAAAGTGGCAAAACTTGCTTTTAATTCAGTGCCCATGAGGCCTGTCCAACTGATGTTGAAGCTGTTTAACCAATCTTTAAATGGTGCTACTACACGAGACAGCACTAATAGTGCCGCCATAATGATATAGGGAGACCAAGCCGCAATTTGTGAAAACTTAGCTGGCTCTGCGGCAACAGCTTTGTCTTCTGTGTCATCTTTTGCATCATTTTCAGCAAAGTCATTCCAAGGTGTAGCCGGTAATAACCAACCTTTCTTGGCCACAGGGATAACAATTGCCATACCCACTAATGCACCTATAACTGAAGGGAACTCAGGGCCGGCGATATAGTTAATTAACCATGCTGGTAAGGTGAATGCGAAACCTGCAAACAATGCAAATTTCCAAATTTGTAAGCCTTCTTTAAATGAGCGATTACGGCCAAAGAAACCGGTTAATACGGACACGAGAACTAATGGTACTAGCGAGCCAGTAATCAAATCGATGGTGATCATGTGCATAGCGATGAATTGAGCATAATCAACAAAGCTACTGCCATGTTGAGCAATTTGCGCTGACGCCATAGACACGCCATTTTCCATTAGGCCCTGTTCCATACCAAATAGAACCGGTAAGCCAATTGCACCAAATGATACTGAAGTCGAGTCAGCAATCAATGCAACAACGGCTGCGGCAATAGGCGGTACGCCAAGTAAAACAAGCAGAGGTGCACCAATTGCCGCTGGGGTGCCAAAACCAGCAGAACCTTCTATGAATGAACCAAATAACCAACAGATGATGATAACTTGAACACGGGCATCGCCACTGATGTTAGTGAAGCCTGCGCGGATAGTATCCATCGCGCCAGAATATTTAAGGGTATTTAGTAAGAATACAGCACCGAAAATAATTGACAGTGGCGTGATTGCCGACAGTAAACCTTCAACCACAGAAGCGGCTAAAATAGTGGAGTCCATTTGCCAAATAAACAGGGCGGCTAGACCGGTTGCAACCATCGATATCGGCATTGCTTTTGATGCCGGGAGTTTGAGTAAAACAAGAAAAACCATAACGCTTATAATAGGCGTTAAGCTCGCGAGTAGCTGTAAAGTAGTCATGAATACCTCTTTGCTTGTATAGTACTAATTAAGGTCTGAATTTTATTTGAGTTATTGATTTATGCTTCAATCTTGCGCGAAGTGAGTGTAATAGACTGTATTTTGTGACTTGAGTACTTGATCAAGATCATCTTAAAACAAGACTGTCACCTGTCTCACCGTTATTGCGACAAGGATCGGTTTTCACTATTCTCATGTGTGATTTAAATCACGGTATTAAAGGTGGTGAACTGTGAGGCAACTTTACTGAATATTAGCGAATATGAATGTGAAGTAACTCACGAGGTGAGCAATCAAGGTGATAAATACTGGTTATTATCACCTTGATTAGCTGTGCTGATAGGGGGGAGAATAAGCGCTGCTGCATTTTGTTTAAAACAGTTTACTTCCCCAGCCTAATTTATTACGTAGTACGTGAAAATAATTGTGTCCTTTAGGATGAATAAGCCGTAACTGTTCACTTGAGCGACGAATGATAATTTCATCCCCAGGTAAAACGGCTAAATGAACATGACCATCACAACTGACTTCAAGATTCTCACCGTTATCGGGTGAGACCACTAATTTGATAGTGCTACAAGCATCGACCACAATAGGCCTGCACGATAAGGTGTGTGGAAACATAGGAACGAGTATCAGCGCCTGTAGGTTCGGGGTTAATATGGCCCCGCCTGCTGATAATGAGTAAGCGGTAGAACCCGTTGGCGTGGAAATAATCATCCCGTCAGCACGTTGGCTATACATAAACTGCTCGTCAATGTAGACCTCAAACTGGATCATATGAGCAATTTTACCTGGGTGCAAAACCGCTTCGTTTACCGCGGTATTACTGGAGGTGATTTTGCCATAGCGATGTACTTCAGCTTCTAACAAAAATCGGTGTTCTGTTTCAAACTCACCATCTAACACATTAGCCAAAGCATCTTCAAAGTTATCAGGAGGTAAATCAGTTAAAAAACCCAAATTACCTCGGTTAACACCTATCACGGCTACATCAAAGCGTGCCAAGACTCTTGCAGCGCCCAGCATATTACCGTCACCGCCGACGACGATGGCCAAATCACAATGCTCGCCCATGTCTAGTAAGTCCATTGAGGCAACATCATTACCTAGTTCAGCCGATACGCGAGATTCGACGATGACTTTATAGCCTTGCACTGATAGCCAATGATGCAAACGTTTTAAGGTTAAGTTTGTACCTTGGTGATGCGGTTTGCCGATAAGGCCGATAGTATTAAACTTTTTGGTCATATTGATATTTGTTGGCCTTAAAAGGCTTGAAACGCCAAAATTGATCCCCATAATATACCCAAACGAATTAAAAGTGTCAGTGTGGCGGTAATTATTCTGCATCTGGCATGTTTCAATTATGATTACCAAAAAAATCGCATTTTTTAGCTGGAGTGAAAATGAGCAACGAGTCAAACTACGATCCACAAGATATCGAGACTAAAAATCAAGTGGAAGAAGGTACAGTCATTGAAGCTGATGAAGCGAGCTTAATGGATGAGTTAACCCAAGCAAACTTTCGCATTGAAGAATTAGAGCAATTATTAGCCGCTTCAGAAGCGGCATTAGCTGAACGTAAAGATGTTGAAATACGTGCTGCCGCTGAAACGCAAAATATTCGAACTCGTGCCGCCAAAGACGTTGAACAGGCACGTAAATTTGCCTTAGAAAAGTTCGCCAACGAGTTGCTACCTGTACTAGATAATATGGAGCGCGCTTTACAAGGGACTTCTGCTGAAAATGAAGCGACTAAAGCGTTATACGAAGGTGTTGAGTTAACCATGAAAGGTTTCTTAAGCTCAGTCGAAAAATTTGGCGTTGTGCAAGTTAGCCCGTTAGGTGAAACCTTTAACCCAGAGCATCATCAGGCAATTGGCATGCAACCCAGTGCTGAATATCCTGAAAACACTGTGATGTTAGTGATGCAAAAAGGCTACATTTTAAATGATCGTCTTTTACGCCCAGCAATGGTGATGGTATCGCAAGGCGGAGCCAGTATCGATACTCAAGCATAATTCATTTATTGTTAGTCGAATAATGTTAATGGATAAATGTAAAAAAGGGCTGATAATTCAGCCCTTTTTTTGTAGTTAATGATTATTCAATACAACCAGCACAAGCGTTAATTGATATAGTCTCTGATCTGTTGCTCAATGCCTGCGGCATCAAGCTTTAACTCACTGATAATCTCATCTGGTGCGCCGTGTTTGATAAACTCATCAGGCAAACCAATTTGCAGCACAGGCTTAATGATTTTAAGCTTCTGTAATACTTCCATTACGCCACAGCCCGCACCACCCATAATGGCGTTTTCTTCAACCGTGACTATGATGTCATGGCTGTGTGCCAATTCAGTTAGCAACTCAATATCGAGTGGTTTAGCAAATCGCATATCTGCTACCGTCGCATCAAGAGCTTCAGCGGCTGTTAAAGCTGCTGCTAACGTTGTACCAAAATTAACAACCGCGATGTTTTTACCTTTACGTTTAATAACCCCTTTGCCAATAGGTAAGGCTGTCATTTGCTCGACCTGTTCAGCGCCCGTAGCGCTACCTCTAGGATAGCGAACCGCTGTTGGACCGTCTTGATAACAATATCCGGTATATAACATTTGACGACATTCATTTTCATCAGACGGCGTCATGATCACCATGTTGGGAATGCAGCGCATAAAGCTTAAATCGAATGCACCTTGATGAGTAGGGCCGTCGGCGCCGACAATACCACCACGATCGATAGCAAATAATACAGGTAAACGTTGTAATGCCACATCATGAATGAGTTGATCATAACCACGTTGTAAGAAAGTGGAATAAATTGCTACAACAGGTTTTAGGCCTTGGGAAGCCATACCCGCAGCCAGTGTCACAGCATGTTGCTCTGCAATGGCTGCATCAAAATATTGTTTAGGGAAACGCTGAGAAAACTCAACCATACCAGAGCCTTCACGCATAGCAGGGGTAATGCCCATTACACTTTTATCTTGCTCTGCTATATCACATAGCCACTTTCCAAAAACCTGTGAAAAAGTAGGTAAGCCAGGCTTAGTTGCCGGTTTTTTAAATTGGCTTGGGTCAAATTTAGGCACCGCATGCCAGCCGATAGGATCTTTTTCTGCAGGTTCATAACCACGACCTTTTTTGGTCATAATGTGCAGAATTTGTGGTCCTTTAAGGTTGCGCATATTACGCATGGTTTCGACTAGGGCATCAACATCGTGACCATCAATAGGGCCTATATAGTTAAAGCCAAGCTCCTCAAAAAGCGTACCAGGAACGACCATGCCTTTTAAATGTTCTTCAGTTCGCTTGGCCATTTCTTTAATAACAGGCATGCCTTTTAGCACTTTTTTACTGCTTTCACGAATGGTGGTGTAAAAGCGCCCTGACATTAATTGGGCTAAATGATTATTAAGTGCGCCAACGTTTTCAGAAATGGACATCTCGTTGTCATTTAAGACAACTAGCATGTCATTGTGCAAGTCACCAGCATGGTTTAGCGCTTCAAACACCATACCGCCGGTCATTGCACCGTCACCAATGACAGCAACCACTTTACGGCCGAGGTCTTCTTTTTCTGCAGCAATCGCCATACCCAGAGCTGCACTCACTGACGTCCCAGAGTGGCCTACGCTGAATGTGTCGTATGGGCTTTCCTCACGCCACGGAAAAGGATGCAAACCATTTTTTTGACGAATAGTGTGCATATGCTCGCGGCGGTCAGTTAAAATTTTATGCGGATAAGCCTGATGGCCAACGTCCCACACCAATTGGTCAAACGGTGTGTTATAGACATAATGAAGTGCTACGGTTAATTCAACCGTACCTAAACCAGAAGCAAAATGGCCGCTCGACATGCCTACTGATTGCAGTAGAAATTGGCGTAACTCATCTGATACCTGTGGCAATAAGCCTTGCGGTAGTTTTCTAAGTTCTTCTGGTGTATTGGCTTGGGCCAACACAGGATATTTAGAATTATCGAAACTCATAGTGAGATATCTGTCTTATTATATTCTTCGCACGATAATATATCGGGCAAAGTCTGCAATTAACTGGCTATTGTATGGCAATTTAGTCAGTTCTGATAGGGCATCATCAACAAGCTGCTGTGATGTCTGTTTAGCCCCCTCCAAACCCAATAGTTGGGGGAAGGTACTTTTATTCGATTGTTCATCACTACCTTGTGGCTTACCGAGTTCCTCGGTGCTGGCAATGATGTCTAAAATGTCATCTTGCACTTGAAAAGCAAGACCAACATGATGAGCGTAGCCCATTAAAGCGGCATAATCACTTTTGCTGGCATCAGCCGCGATTAACGCCATTTCAACGGCACAACTGATTAATGCGCCGGTTTTTTTGTTGTGTAATTCAGTCAGTCTTGCTAATTCGATACGCTGATTGGTGGCACTAAGATCAATCGCCTGGCCACCGCACATGCCTTGATAACCAGAGGCTTTGGCTAATGACTTTACAATGGCTAATTGTTGCTTAGGAGATAAACCGTCAATTGGAGTACTGATTATATCGAAAGCCAAGGTTTGTAAAGCATCGCCAGCAAGTATTGCGCTAGCTTCGTCAAAAGCAATATGCACAGTAGGCTGACCACGACGAAGGCAATCATCGTCCATGGCGGGCAAGTCATCATGAATTAACGAGTAGGCATGAACGCACTCAATTGCCGCGGCAAGGTTATCTAAGGTAGTTATCGGTACATTGAGCAGATTACCCACACTGTAGACCAGAAATGGCCTAATACGTTTACCACCTAATAATGCACCATGAGTCATGGCAGCTTTTAAAGTGGGAGCGGCATCATCCAGATTATGTAAGTGTTGGCGTAGCACTTTATCAACTCGTTGTTGATAAGTCTTTATTGCATCTGTTAACACAGGATTACCTCAAAATACGGCTAAAACAATGTTATTGTTCAATGTCTAATGGTGATAATGTGTCTTTTTCATCAAGAAGAATGGACACTTTTTGTTGCGCTTGTTCAAGTTTAGCCTGACTTTGACGCACAAGTTTAATACCACGTTCAAATTGCTTTAATGCATCATCAAGGGAAACTTCGCCTTGTTCTAAATTTGCTACAATGGTTTCAAGCTCATTTAATGATTGTTCAAAACTAAGATTTTCAGGTTTTTTCGCCACGTTTACAATTCCTCTTGTTCAGCGTGTGACAAGGTATATCAGCCAAGCTTTAGGGTCAAATACAGACGCTGGATATTTGCTCAATAGCACGCTTTGTTACTGAAATTTGTTTAGAAAGTTGAAAATCGAGCTAAACTAGAAATGATTTTGACCGATAACATAATAAGATTATGCTTACCTTAGAGATAATTAGGCATTAGCACATCAAGCAGAATTGACTGCATTTGAGGAGAAGTTGTGGATTTAGCAACCTTGATAGGTATTATTGGCGCTTTTGCTTTTATTATCGGCGCTATGGTCACCAGTGGTGGCATTGGCTTATTTATCGACGTACCGTCAATTCTGATTGTTGTGGCAGGTTCTTTGTTTGTTGTGATGATGAAGTTCAATCTCAAGCAATTTCTTGGTGCAGTTAAGATTGGTTTGAAAGCGTTTATGTTTAAAATCGACAAACCTGAAGACTTAATTGAACAGTCAGTTAATATGGCCGATGCTGCGCGTAAAGGCGGTTTTTTAGCCTTGGAAGAAGCGCAAATTAGCAACACGTTTATGCAAAAAGCCGTTGATATGTTAGTTGATGGTCATGATGGCGATGTTGTACGTAATGCCTTAGAAAAAGACATAGCATTAACCGAAGAACGCCATAAATCTGGTATTGGTATTTTTAAGGCAATGGGTGATGTTGCACCTGCGATGGGGATGATTGGTACCTTAGTCGGCTTGGTTGCGATGTTATCTAACATGGATGACCCAAAATCAATTGGTCCTTCTATGGCGGTAGCCTTGTTAACCACACTATATGGCGCGGTAATCGCTAACATGATAGCCATTCCAATGGCCGATAAATTGTCGCTGCGCATGAATGAAGAGTTATTGAACCGTAATTTGATCATGGATGCCGTGTTAGCGATTCAAGATGGCCAAAACCCGCGAGTCATTGAAGGCTTTTTGAAAAATTACCTTGCTGAAAAACAGCGTAAGGTCGATACAACGGACGGAGAGTAATCCATGGCCAAGGCCAAATGTGATTGTCCACCCGCAGGCGCACCTATGTGGTTAGCAACCTTTGCTGATCTTATGTCGCTATTAATGTGCTTCTTCGTGTTACTGCTGGCATTCTCTGAAATGGACGTAATGAAGTTTAAGCAAATTGCGGGTTCAATGAAGTATGCATTTGGTGTACAGAATAAAGTTGAAGTAAAAGATATTCCTAAAGGCACATCGGTTATTGCGCTTGAGTTTCGCCCAGGACGTCCAGATCCCACCCCTATTGAGATTATTAACCAGCAAACCAATGAAATGACCCAGCAAACAATTGAGTATCAAGCTGGTGAAGAAGACAGTGCTGGTGGTGTTCAAAAACAAAATGGCGCTCAGCGTGGTGGTAATGCCAGTGCTACAGCGCAAAAAGAAGCTGAAGCCGTTAAGAAAGATGCCGCATCAGCGCAAGACAATATCAATGAAGAACTTAAAAAAATGGCTGAACAATTGAATGAGCAAATTGTTGACGGAGCCATTGAGTTAGAGTCTTTAGGTCAGCAAATTATCATTCGTATTCGAGAGAAAGGCTCGTTTGCATCAGGCTCAGGTTTTTTACAACCCAAATTTAGACCTATAGTCCGCTCAATCGGTGAGTTATTGAAAGATGTACCAGGTGTTATTACGGTTTCAGGCCACACTGATGGTGCTCACATAAGTAACGAGCTTTACAGTTCTAATTGGGATCTATCAAGCCAACGTGCCGTTGCAGTAGCCCATGAGTTAATGAAAGTGCCAGGTTTTGACGAAAGCCGCATGAAAGTGATGGGCGAAGCATCCAATAATCCGCTGGTACCAAATGACAGCAATAGTAATCGAGCTCGAAATCGTCGCGTTGAAATTGCTATTGAGCAGGGTAAACCCAAAGAGTCTGATGAGATTAAAGTGATCCAATAATATGATTTAGTTAGGGAAGTTTTATTTGTTACCGCGCAGTCATTTGGCTGCGCTTTTTATTTGGTTCACTTTTTTCATTTCAGTGTTTGACCGTTTAATTAAGATACACTTTTATCGCCTTGCATGATCTGTGTATAACCTGCGAATGCCGCGTGAATGTTATTACAATGAGCGATAATTTTGCTATAATCCGCCGCAATTGTTTGCTTACTTTTCCTCCGTGGAATCATTTTATCGATTATCAACGACTCGATTCTCAGATTTTACTCGGCGAAAATAAGTCTTTATTCCATTAATTCAAACCATTAAATGTCACATCGGCTAAACTAATGTTAGTTTTTAGTCGGTCATTTATGTTGCCGGAACCGCTATGAAGTTTATCGTAAAGCTATACCCAGAAATCATGATGAAGAGTAAATCGGTAAGATTACGTTTTACCAAAATGCTCGAAACCAATATTCGTAACGTACTTAAAAAAGTCGATGAAGAGGCTAAAGTACAACGTTTATTTGACCGAATCGTCGTGAAGGTGCCTGAAGATAAACCGGAATTACAGGGAAAATTTGCCGAGCGTTTAGCCTGTATTCCAGGTATTGCCCATGTGGTTCAGGTAAGTGAATATCCATTTGACACCGTTGACAGTATCTATCAGCTAGCGTTACCGCGTTATCGCGATGAGATTGCTGGAAAAACCTTTTGTGTTCGAGTTAAACGTACTGGTAATCATGATTTTAACTCAATTGATGTCGAACGTTACGTCGGTGGAGGGTTAAATCAACACACAGATGCGTTGGGTGTAAAACTGAAAAATCCTGATGTGACCGTTAATCTTGAAATTGATCGCGATAAACTTTACATGGTTGAGCGTCGCATTGAAGGTTTAGGCGGATTTCCAATGGCGACCCAAGAAGATGTGTTGTCACTTATTTCAGGTGGGTTTGACTCTGGCGTATCCAGTTATCAATTTATTAAAAAAGGTGCCCGTACGCATTACTGCTTCTTTAATTTAGGCGGCGCCCAGCATGAGATTGGTGTAAAGCAAGTGGCTTACCACTTATGGCAAACGTATAGTGAATCTCACAAAGTGCGTTTTATTACTGTGCCATTTGAACCCGTTGTTGAACAGATTTTAGAGCGGATTGATAATGGTCAAATGGGCGTAATTCTCAAGCGCGTGATGATGCGTGTTGCAGCCCAAATTGCTGAAAAATATGGTATTCAAGGCATTGTTACTGGTGAAAGTTTAGGTCAGGTCTCTAGCCAGACGTTAACAAATTTAAATGTAATCGATCGCTGTACTGATATGTTAATTATGCGCCCGTTAATTGCTATGGATAAGCAAGATATCATTAACCAAAGCCGATTAATTGGTACCGAAGACTTTGCCAAAACCATGCCTGAATATTGTGGCGTGATTTCACAAAAACCAACAGTTAAAGCGGTATTATCTAAAATTGAAGCGGAGGAGAAAAAGTTTGATGAAGATCTTATTGAACGCATTGTCGCCTCTGCAAAGGTAATGGATATTAGGGATATTGAGACTGAAATGAATCAACAAATCACTGAAACCGAAACCGTTACCGATATTGCCGTGGGTGAAGTTGTAATTGATGTGCGCGCTCCTGAAGAAGAAGAGCGTAAGCCATTGGATATCGAAGGCGTCGAGGTTAAAACGATTCCATTCTTTAAATTAGCCACCCAGTTTGCAGATTTAGATAAAAGTAAAACCTATTTACTTTATTGCGATCGCGGTGTGATGAGCAAACTTCAAGCCTTATATTTGATTGAGCAAGGTCATCATAATGTCAAGGTCTATCGCCCGTAAGTGCTGATAAGTTTATTGAGGGCAGTGATGTAAGTACTGCCCCTCATTAAACTCTCTTATTGAGCGTGATTGATTAACAATGACACATAAAAAAACCGCAATCTATGCGGTTTTTTTATGACATTTATGGCAAGCTATCAAGGCGAGTGTAAATGTGTGAAAGTACTATTCAATTATAGAGGTTAATCAGCAACTTGTGTGCGAACCGTTTTCATTTGTTGATCATTTTCAGCAACGATAACTTCATTCGCATCTTTAACGACTTCTTGTTGCATTTGATTGAGATTATCAGCTAATTGCGCATTAATCGTTGCGTGTAAATCGCTAATATCTACTAGATCCATTTCGTTAGCTTGTGCGGCGCTAAGGCTGAGTGATGACATCATAGCCAGTGCTAGAACAGATTTAAGGTTGAACATAGGTGAGCCTCCGGGCTGACAAATCTTTTGATTGCCGGACATTCCCAAATACGTCGAAGAGACTGTCCAACTGACTTAATTTCAATGATGCTAATTTAATCAAAAACACTGTTCTTTACAAACGACAAAAAATATCGATAATCATTAGAAAAACTAATTAAAAAACGAGAGATTGATCACCATGTCTAGACGATTACCTCCCTTGAATGCAGTAAAAGCATTTGAAGCGGCAGCAAGAAACCTCAGCTTTACAAGGGCTGCAGAGGAGTTGTTTGTGACTCAGGCTGCTGTAAGTCATCAGATTAAAGCATTAGAAGATTTCTTGGGTTTAAAGTTGTTTAGGCGCAAAAATCGATCATTATTGTTAACAGAAGAAGGTCAAAGCTACTTTCTCGACATCAAAGATATCTTTATTCAGCTAGGTGAAGCGACGGAAAGGCTGCTTGCTCGTAGTGCTGTAGGCTCACTTACCGTGAGTATGTCTCCTAGTTTTGCTATTCAATGGTTAGTGCCTCGCTTAGCGAAGTTCAGTGAGAAAAACCCTGATATTGATGTGCGCATCAAAGCCGTTGACAGTGATACAGGCTCATTAACTGATGATGTCGATGTGGCGATTTATTATGGTCAAGGAAACTGGGCAGGACTTAGAGCCGATAAATTACGCAATGAAGTATTGATCCCCGTGTGTTCGCCTTTATTGCTTAATGGACCTAAACCGTTAAATACTCCGGCAGATTTAAAACACCATACGCTACTACACGATTCTAGTCGGCATGATTGGCAAGCCTGGTTTAGACAATGTGGCGTCAGCGATATTAATGTAAACCAAGGGCCCATTTTTAGTCATTCTTCATTGGTATTGCAGGCTGCTGCACATGGTCAAGGTGTGGCATTAGGTTACAGCGTGTTAGCTCGCCCAGATATTAAAGCTGGGCGCTTGGTATGTCCTTTTTCTGAAGTGTTAGTGAGTAAAGATGCCTATTACTTAGTGTGTCAGCAGAATCATTCAGAGTTAGGAAAAGTCAGCGCGTTTCGTGAATGGATGGTCGACATGTTTGCTGAGGAGTCGCGTAGTGATTTACTCGCAGGATAGCATTAACGCTAACGCAGAATTAGCTAGAGATTATGTTTTAGATGGTGCAGTGGCAAGCGAGACGCTTATTGTGTTAGCTCATGGGGCGGGGGCAAATATGCACCATGCGTTTATGCAGCAATTAACTCAAAGTTTGGTGGATGAAGGCTTTGCTGTTTATCGATTTAATTTTTTATATATGCAAGCCAATATGCTTGATGGTAAAAAACGCCCACCAGATAGAGCGCCAAAACTCGTACAGCATCTCGAAAGTGTATTGGCAGATATCCAACATAAACAGCAGCAGGGTGAAATAAACGCCAAGCGAATTTTGTTTGTTGGTAAATCGATGGGCTCTCGTATGATGGCAACATTAACCTCAAGTTTGCATCAATGTGAAATGATAGCTGCACAATCTGCGTTGAATCGTGTTATCGGGCAAGTATGCCTGGGTTATCCCTTTGTGCCGATCAAAGGCGGTGAGCCGCGTTTACCCCCGCTGAATGAATCAAGCATGCCGACATTGGTCCTACAAGGTGAGCGAGATAAATTTGGTTTACCGGACCAAATAGCCTCGTGGACATTTCGCCAAGGCATTGAATTTACCTCTATACCTGATGGTGATCATAGTTTTGCCCCCAGGAAGTCGTCTGGTACAACGTTTGACGCTAATCTAGCACTTGTGGTGGCTGAGATTATTCGATTCTCGAAGTCGTTAGCCTAAATTTGTTATCCGAAGGCTTGTGTAAACAATAAGTCCAATATTAAGGCATGATATGAAACATCGATTATTATCAGTCGCGGCGATGAGTGGCTTTATCGCAGTCGCGTTAGGGGCATTTGCAGCTCATGGTTTAAAGAAAGTGACCTCACCAGAACTGATTAGTATTTTTAATTTGGCTGTCGAATACCAGTTTTACCATACCTTTGCACTAATAGCTTTGGCGTTTGCTGCAAATTGGTTGTGCCCTAAACTGATTAACTGGGCGGCGATTTTTTTCATCACAGGTATGGTGTTATTTTCCGGTTCTCTTTATTTATATGCGTTGATTGGTCAAAAGTGGCTAGGGCCAATTACCCCCATTGGCGGTGTTTGCTTGCTCATAGGCTGGGCGATATTTGCAACAGCGGCATGGCGTAAGCCTGTAAGTAAGGATCAAATCTAAATCTGCTATAGCGCCATATTCTTGCTATAATCCGACAAAATTTGGCTTCAAGTTCGATTATTGCTAAGGCTTTACATGAAAAACCTATTCCTATTTTGCCGTGCTGGATACGAGAAAGAGTGCGCTGCAGAAATTCAACAACGTGCCGCAGAACTTAATATTGGTGGTTTTGTTAAAACCAATAACAATGATGCTTATGTTATTTATCAATGTTTTGATGATAATGGTGCCGATGAATTAGCTGAGAAATTAGCGTTAAGTTCACTTATTTTTACTCGGCAGATGTTTGCATCGGCAGATTTATTAATTGATCTTCCTGAGCAAGATAGAGTTAGCCCGATTATTCAGGCACTAGGTGAATTATCTAAGTGCGGTGAATTGCGCGTCGAAACCCCCGATACTAATGAAGCGAAAGAATTGTCAGCTTTTTGCCGCAAGTTTACCGTTCCATTGCGCCAAGGTTTAAAAAAGGCGGGAATTTTACTGGGGGCCGAAAACCCACGCCGTCCTATTGTCCATGTGTGTTTTATTGGTCCAGGTAAGGCCTATGTTGGCTATTCACTAAGTCATAATAGCTCGCCGCATCCGATGGGGATCCCGCGCTTAAAAATGGTGGCCGATGCTCCAAGCCGTTCAAGCTTAAAACTCGACGAAGCCTTCGGTGCCTTTTTAACCAAAGAAGAGCAAGACTTGCGCTGTCGCAGCGGGCTAAATGCCGTTGATTTAGGGGCTTGTCCTGGTGGTTGGACTTATCAATTAGTGCGTCGCGGTATGATGGTCGCCGCAGTTGATAATGGCCCAATGAATGAAAAATTGATGGAAACAGGGCAGGTTAAACATTACCGTGCCGATGGTTTTAGATTTGAACCGCCGCGTAAAAATATCTATTGGTTAGTTTGTGACATGGTGGAAAAACCATCCCGCGTCGCAGAATTAATGGAAGCATGGGCAATTAATGCCTGGTTTAAAGAAGCCATCTTTAACCTGAAATTGCCAATGAAAAGCCGTTATAAAGAAGTGCGGGTTATTTTAGATACCATGGCTGAAATTTTTAAAGAAAATAATATTGAATATAAAATGCAGTGTAAGCACTTGTATCATGATCGCGATGAAGTCACCGTACATTTATGGTTATTCCCAGAAAAAGGCGTTAACTATGCCGTGCTGGGTGAAAGATAAAGCATTAGCGCTGTTTTACTAATGTTAGTGATACAGTACAAACTAAAAAGCCCTAATAAAGTATTAGGGCTTTTTTATTGCTAAACCAAACGCTAACATATTAATCTAAACGGTCTAATACTGCTTGGGTGAAGTCTGTGGTGCCATATGTGCCGCCTAAGTCACGGGTAGTACGGTCGCCTTCTTCAATCACTGCTGATACGGCATTGCGGATCATTACCGCTTTATCTGACATGCCAAGGTATTCCAGCATTTGAATTGACGCTAAAATAACCGATGTTGGATTGGCTAAGTTTTTACCCGCAATGTCAGGGGCGCTACCATGCACGGCTTCAAAAATAGCTGCATCACGTCCAATGTTAGCCCCCGGTGCCATACCTAAACCGCCGACAAGACCTGCACACAAGTCAGACAAAATATCACCAAATAAGTTAGTGGTGACCATCACATCAAAGTTTTCTGGATTCATGACTAATTTCATGCAGGTTGCATCAACAATCATTTCTTCGGTGATGATATCAGGATAGCGAAGACTGACTTCACGAGCCACTTTCAAGAATAAACCTGAGGTTGATTTCATGATGTTAGCTTTATGCACTATGGTCACTTTTTTACGGTTTTCTTTACGAGCTAATTCATAGGCAAAAGTCACAATTTGTTCAGCGCCCTGGCGGGTAATAATACTGGTTGCTTCTGCTGTTTCACCGTCATCAGATACTTTTTGACCTAAGCCAGAATACATACCTTCGGTATTTTCACGAACCGTAATAATGTCGATATTTTCATATCGTGCTTGAGTGCCTTTAAATGAATTAACAGGGCGTACGTTGGCGTACAGGCTAAATTTTTTACGCAGGCTAACATTGATTGATGTAAACCCCTCACCAACAGGCGTCGTTAACGGCCCTTTGAGGGTTATACGGTTTTTTTCAATTAAATCGAGTGTTCGTTGCGGTAATAATTCACCGTGTTTCTCTAGCGCTGTTAAGCCTGCATCTGCAAATTCATATTCAAAATCACATCCTGCTTTGTCGAGAATTTTTAATGCTGAGTCGATAATGCTTGGGCCAATTCCATCACCTGGAATTACGGTTATTGTACGTTTTGACATGAAAAGTCCTTACACGCTAGGGTTACTGCAATAATTACAGCGCATTAATTGGGGCCACTGTATGAGAGTTAAGTTAGTTTCGTCAGTCTCATAAATGGTGATTTGATGATGTTAATCATCTGTTTTCTAGCGACCATTTTAACGATTTTTAATCTTTATTTACACAATACTGTTGATCAAATCGCATTTAACAAACATTTGTGATGTGTTTTAGATTAAAATAGCCGCATTAATGACAAATGAATGTGATGACACGTTATTGATTAGCCAAAGCCTTTTTATACAAAAGGTTACCGTATCAAAGCAGGGTATTTTGTTCATTTATCTGGCGGTTTTGCTAGACGACCATAGTCGAATAGTCAGTCTTACTCGTATTGACAACGTTAGCTGGCGTTAAGGTTTGTGCCATCATAATTATAAGAAGAGGAATGTTGTGAAACTATCTTATTTGCTTACCTATCCAATGATGGTGATGTTATCACTGTCATTTACGACAAGTTTTACATTTGCGCAGCCGTTAACGCTGACGGACATTATGCATTTTAGTACCTTACAGCAACCAGTTATTGCTGAGGATGGAAGCATGATGGCGGTAGAGGCTAAGCCCGATCGTGGTGAAAGCTCTGTCATTGTTAAATCTATTGATGCTACCAAGAGTTTTAATATTACTAACGGAACTAAGCCAAAAATCAACGCCAGTGGCCGATTTGTTATTGCGACGATTCCTGCAAGCCTGTTAGAACAAGAAACTAAAAAGAAGTCTGAACTAACCCAAGGGCTAGCGTTACTTGATACAAAAACGGGTAATCAACAAACCTTTACTAATATTAGATCCGCTCAGTTTAATGATAATGGCCAATATTTAGCGGTATGGTTTAAAGAAGATAAAACTGCTGATGCAGATACTAAAGCGCTCGAGCCTAATACCCGTAAAAGTGACAAACTTGAAGATGATGATAAAGGCACTCGATTAAGCCTCATTCACTTAACCACAAATAAAATTATCCAGCTTACAGATGTGACTCAATTTGCGTTCGATGAGTCAGGTGTTAACTTTGTTGCCGCAGTAAATCGTCATGAACAAAAGCAACATCAAGTGGTGCTAGTCAATTTAACCCATCAGACACAGCGAGATATTTACAGCGTTAATAATGAGCAAATTGGTGAACTAGCCTTAAGTAATGACGGACGTTATGTTGGATTTACCACAGGTAAACTGACTCAGAAACGTGACAGTCGCCAATATCAATTGCATGTTATTAATATCAGCTCAGGTAAACATCGTCAGCCGACTAGCGAAGACTGGACGTTAAATCAATATGCTACTTTAATGTTTTCCCGTGACAGCGAGCGTTTGTTTGTTGGCCGAGTCCCGCAAGTTGTTGCACCGCGACAACAGCTAAAGTATACCGATGACAAATCTTTGTTTGATTTGAATGTGATTGCTGACAACAAAAATCTACGTGTTTGGCACGGTGATGATGCCAAAATTAAGCCACATGAAATAAAACAATATCAGGATGAATTAAAACGCACTTATTTAGCGGTTTATCACTTAGGCGCTGACAGCATTATCCAATTGGCAGATGAACAGGTGCCAACCGTTCAGTATGGCGAGCAAGCGCGATATTTGGTTGCTACATCAGACGTGCCTTATCAGAAAATGATCACATGGGCGGGTTTCTATCAAGATGTGTATCTAGTTGATTTAAATACTGGACGCAAAATATTGGTGTTGGCACAGCAGCCAAGCGATGCGATTCCGACATTGTCGCCCAATGCAAGATTCTTACGCTATTATCAGCAAGGTAACGTACATATTTATGATATAGCGCAGGCCAGAAGTTATAACTTAAGTGGGCAATATGCCGTACCTTTTGCCGATGAGGATCATGATTACCCAAGTGCGGCGCCGGGTTATGGTTTCGGTCCATGGCTTGATGATGGTTCAGGTTTTATTAGCTACGACAAATACGATGTGTGGCAATTCAACACCATTTCGCATAGCGGATTTATGTTGTCTAATGGCGAAGGTCGCAAGCAGGGTGTTGAATACCGAGTTAAAGGACTTATTAAAGATAAACAACCGGCAACCGTTAAAGCTGACCAATCCATATTGTTAAAAGGTTACAGCCATCGTACTAAAGCCGATGATTTCTATGTGGCAAAAGTAGGTGTTGCGGGGGTTAAAAAGCTCACCGATAGCCAAAGTAAATTAACCGTATTAGCCAGAGCAAAGCAAAGCGATGACATACTGTATTCGAAACAGCGTTTCGATTTATACCCAGATATTTATGCCGCATCACTAGATGGAATTAATAACTCTAAAAAGTTGACATCATTAGATAAAGAACGTCAGGCGTTTAGCTGGGGTAAATCTGAATTGGTTCAATGGACCGATGCTGATGGCAATGTTGCTGATGGTGTTTTGATTAAACCAAGCAATTATCAAGAAGGTAAACGTTACCCTGTGATGGTGTATTACTATCGCTTTATGAGTGATCGATTACATGCTTTCCCTGATATGAAAATCAACCATAGGCCCAATTTTGCTTGGTACACCAATAATGGTTATGCCATATTTTTACCTGACATCCGCTTTGAAATCGGCTATCCAGGGATTTCAGCCGTTAAAGCGTTAACTACAGGCGTGCAAAAAATAATCGATATGGGCGTCGCCGACCCGAAAAAAATAGGTCTTCATGGTCATTCATGGAGCGGCTACCAAACTGCATTTGCTGTAACGCAAACTAATATGTTTGCTGCAGCTGTGTCAGGTGCGCCAGTCTCTAATATGACTAGCGCATACAGTGGTATTCGTCATGGAAGCGGTCTTGCAAGACAGTTCCAATATGAAACAGGGCAAAGCCGCATAGGTGAAAGTTTATTTAAAGCACCACAAAAATATATTGAAAACTCTCCCATATTTTACGTTGAACGAATTCAAACGCCAATGATGATTATGTTTGGTGATATTGACGATGCTGTTCCTTGGGAGCAAGGTGTAGAAATGTATTTAGCGATGCGCCGAGCTGGAAAAGATGTTGTGTTTTTACAGTATGAGGGTGAGCCTCATCATCTGAAAAAGTATCCAAATAAGTTGGATTACACCATTAAAATGCGTGAATATTTTGACCACTATTTATTAGGTGAACCTGCCCCAGTATGGCTTGAAAAAGGCGAGGCTTATCGAGAGTTTGCTAAGGATTAATGATATTAGCTAACCTCAACTAGGGTTAATAGATGGGCTCAATTAGCTGAATTCAAAAGATTTAGCTAATTTTGTAGCAAACTTGTAATTTGTTTTGAAAAAAGGCAGATTAACACGTCAATAGCTGGCCTATTGCAAGTTAATGAAACGCAGTTAGCAAGACAAAGGGCTGTTTGGTAAGCGTTTATTATCCAGAACTGGGGTTAACTAGAGCAAGTTGAACTGTATCGGTTTAATTTTTCGAGTTAAACACGTTTAAATCGTGATGCCTAGTCATCTAGGTAAAAACCATTCAACAAAGAGTACCAGGTGTTTAGCTGAATCCTTGCGGCTGTTTTTGTGGGCCATTCTTAGTGCGATATCGACTTTTTATGTAGAGTCATTACCGCAACACTCAGCCTTGTCAGTGTAAGCATAACCAATAACTCGCGTTAAAACTACCAAGTACTATAGGTTCTAATGACTCGTATAAAATGCAGGCTTAACGGTCTGCATTTTTATGCGGATGACATTTAATTGAGTGTTAATTAAAAGTGCTATTTGAAACATTTTGATTTTATCTGCGGGTAACGTGACCTCAAAGAGCGAGTTGTTGCAACAATGCTGAATGCGGATGATAAAAAGATCGAGGATGTAAACGAGCGACTCAAAATGATTTGAGTCGCTAAAGGATAATAGATTTAGTGTTCTAAAGCTGGTTGTGAGGCCTCAAGCAATATTTTGCTGTCTAAATATTGCTGGTAGGTCTCTAAGCCCCAAGCGATAAGAACATTGTTTTTAAACAGTAAAGGGGTGCATTCGTCTCGAGTTGTTATTCCGTCGGATGTTATGTGGTGGGTGCGATAAAACAGCAATTGGTATTGCCCATCAGTAGCTGTTTTTGCTTCGACAAAGTCAGCTCGGCCAAATATTTTCTTGATTGCTTCTAACGATTGTCCAAAGCTAATTTCAGTAATTTTTTGACTATTGTAAGCTTGTCTATCTTCCCAAGCACGGTCTTCTGGAAGAGGCTCATAAATAAACATCACCACAGCAACAAATATGAGATAAGCAATAAATATCCCACCGATAATATAAGTAGCACTTGCCTTCATTTATTGCTCCACAATTGCGGTATTTGAATATGTTTTATTCAGTGTAAAAGATTTATACATGTTTGTTGATATCAACTTGATAGCGAAATTGTTTCAAATTGATATTAAGAGGTATATCGCATTGTAATTGAGCCAGTTTATAGCTGATACGCGCAAGTTCTTTGCCTTCAGCAAGTTTCTGTGCTTGTTTAGGGCCGAGATTTTCCAGTGAGCGATATAAGTTAGCTAAGGTTCGAAATTTATTGAGTAAATCCGCAGCAGACTTTGGGCCGATGCCGGCAATGCCGGGGATTTTGTTGCCACTGTCGCCAGCAAGCGCAATAAAATCTAAAAATTGGCCATGTACCACGCCGAGTTTACGTTCATGCTCAACTAAATCAAATGCTTGTTGATTGAAATGATCCCAAATTATTAACTCATGTTGCGGCAGTTGGCTAAAGCCTTTGTCTGTAGATGCGATAATGGCTTGGCCTTGATTTTGGGTGATTTTAAGTGCCAAGGTAGCTATAACGTCATCAGCTTCAGAAAGGGCATCAAGTGAGTGAATATGTTCTGCTGCTAAAGCTGCTTTAATATCTTTGAGTCCGATCTGCAGAGGAGTCGGCATAGGTTTGCGACCTTTTTTGTAATCTGAATAGAGCTTTTTACGCCATGACTCTTGCTCACCGTCCCATACTACAATTACATGGGTAGGTTGATGCAACTGGAGCATTTTATGGCAAGCCGCTAAAGATCGCACTTTTACGCTTTCGATATCATTTTCATCTGGTAACACCGCATGAATGCGGCGTACCAGATTGAGTCCATCAATAATCAGTAATTTATTCATTAAGTTATTTTATTATTTTGTAGCATGGTTCGTAGGCGCTGCCAGGCAATTTCATCCGTTGTTGTGTAACAAATGCGCTAAGCAAGTTATCCATCATGCTCATTAACTTGGGATCGCCTTTTATCTGAAATTTCCCATGTTCTTTGATGAGTTTAATGGTTTCACCTTTCACATTACCTGCCACAATACCCGAAAATGCCTTGCGCAAGTTGGCGGCCAGCTCTGCTTTATTATTTTGAAAATATAAGTTTAAATTTGCCATAACTTCATGGCTAGGGTCAAAAGGTAATTGGAATTCAGGTTCGATTTTTAATGACCATTGGTATTGATATGCATCGCCTGTTTCCTTGCGATAGGCTTTTACTGCTTCCATACCTTGTTTCATGATTTGTCCCACTTTTACTGGGTTATCAATGATAATCTGATATTTGCTTTGCGCCTCTTCTCCTAATGTTGCACCTATAAACTTGTCTATCTCCTCAAAGTATTGGGCACTTTCTTTTGGGCCGGTTAGCACCAAAGGGAAAGGGGTGTTAGCATTTTCTTTATTTAATAAAATACCTAAAAAATACAATAACTCTTCAGCGGTACCTGCACCGCCAGGGAAAATAACTATCCCATGTCCTAAACGTACAAAAGCTTCTAAACGTTTTTCAATATCCGGCAAAATAACCAACTCATTGACGATTTGGTTAGGCGGTTCAGCGGCAATGATGCTGGGTTCTGTTAGGCCGATGTAACGGGCATTTTTAACCCTTTGCTTGGCGTGACCAATCGCAGCCCCTTTCATTGGACCTTCCATCGCGCCAGGACCACAACCTGTGCAGATGTCCAACTCGCGTAATCCCAGCTGATAACCTACTTCACGGGTATATTGATACTCGATAGCATTAATACTATGTCCACCCCAACAGACAACCACGTTAGGATCTTTCATTGGGGAAATTGCACGGGCATTTCTTAATATATCGAATACCACGTTGGTAATGTGGCTCGCATTGGTCAGATTGATGTGTTTGAGATTATCGTATTTATTGGTGATATAAATTATGTCGCGTAATACGGCAAATAAATGCTCTTGAATACCAACAATAATTTTACCATCAACGAAGGCTTTTTCTGGGGGATTGATCAGCTCAAGTTTTATACCGCGCTCGCGCTGCAATACATTAATGTCGAAGCTTTCAAATTTTTCAAATAAGGCTTCGGCATTATCGCTAATAAGACCTGACGACAATACCGCTAAAGAACAACTGCGATACAGTTGATAAAGCTCACTTTTTGCACCTTGTTTGAGGCGATCAACTTCTAGCTGTGATAGTTGATCTAAACTGCCCCGAGGACTAATCCGTATAATCATAAGCCACTCCTTTAGACTTAAGCGTCAAGACACTTAAGCGCTTGTGCTGCTTACATGTCTATAACGACTCGGTCTCTGCCATTGTTTTTTGCTTTGTAGAGAGCAGCATCAGCTCGTTCAAATGCTTCTTCCATGGTTTCATTATCCATCACTTGCGCTGCACCTATAGATAATGTAACTGTAATTCTCTGATTTTTAAACTTAAATGGAATGTTTTTTACTTTTTCTCTCACTCGATTAAGTAAAGTGGATATATGATCTTGAGTGATATCAGGTAATATCAACACAAACTCTTCACCACCATAACGCGCCACAAATTCACTTTCACGTAGCGAGTTTTTCAATGCCATAGCAATGACTTGTAAGGTTTTATCACCAGTACTGTGACCAAAGTTATCATTAACTGATTTAAAATGGTCAATATCCGTAACGGCAATCCATAATGGTGTTTTGAAACGGATATGGTTGCGGTACTCTTGATCCATCCTATCTTCTAATGCTGTGCGGTTCGCCAGTTGAGTGAGTGGATCAAGTAAATTTAGCTTTTGGTGCTCGAACAGTTTTTCTTTGTAGCAATTGGCTTCTTGCGTAATGCTATTTAGCTCTTTACGCATAGATTCAATGGATTTGCGTAATAGGGCTTGTTCGCGACTTTCTAATGCTTCTTTTCGAGATAACGCATCACGAAGCGATGAAAGTTGTATCGTTAGCTGAGTTTTTAACGCTAAAACATCTTCAACATCGGTGATAATGCCGCCAGCGTTATCTACCCTTAAATTGATTTCTTTGTTCAATTGTACTTTAAGCTGCTGGCTACGCTCATTATTGTTATGTGAGCTATTCACAACATCACGTACAACCGTTAAGGCATCGTTAAGAGCATATAGGAAATCTTGTGAAGCGGATTTTTCTCTAGCGATATTATCGAGTAATAAACTGAGAATTGTTTGATAAGATTCAAGCAAAGTATTTAAGGAAATTTCACCTAACAACACTTCTTTCATGACTAAAATTTGATCACGTTGATCTTTGCGAAATTCAATTTCAGATATTTTTACGGCTAATTCTCGCGCCAGTTGAATATGCTGTGGCAGGATGTCGTAGTCATCGGCTGAGGTAAATTGTTGTTGTAAAATTTCCTCATAAAAACCAATTAACTTTTCTACTTTAGGGATATATTCCCACACTGTATGAAATGGCTTAGCAAGTTCTTGCTTAAAATAATTGATTTCTTTTTTAACTTTTTCTGGTGCGGAGTTAACCCGCTGAATTTGTCTAATTACTCTTGAAAGGCCCATTCGGCTCTCTTCAAGTTGTGTCATTGTATGGTTATATTGGCCTTTTAATATTCGTTCAATATCGACTAATTCAGGCAATGCTTCATCGATTTGCTCATAACCGTGAAGGTGGTGTCGTAATTTGGCTAATTTATTATCAAGTTCTAAATTTTGGCCTTTACAGGCTAAGCTTAAATGGCCAATAAATTGGATCAAAGTTTTTAGTTTATCATTTCGATCTTTATTGATGTCATCTAAAGCTGAACGAGCAGCATGAAGCTTTTGTTTCATTAGCGTTATTTGCGATATCGCTATTTCAGAATCTTTCATATAATGCCTTGTTGCTTGAGATAAACGTTAAGCTCAAAAATGTGTGATGATCATATATCGTCAACTACATCGAAAATTAAAGCCAAATAGCCGTTGCTATTACTTATCAATAAAAACTTAGATTTAAGAAGTGTAGCAATGTTATAACAAAGCGTGTAGGACTGATATCTAAAATCCATACAAAAAATGCTGTTTATGAGTATTTGCTGGATAATTGAGCAATTACTATTTAGGCCACGACCTTTCTGTAATTGCCTGATTGCTTTCCGCTTTCATTATCCCTCTTTTTAATGCTTGGGTGATATTTAGGTATAAAGGCGCACTAAAAATCGTAGCCGGAGCAAAGTTAAGGGTTTTAAGAGAAACATAGGCGCTTTTAGGTTGCGTCATGGCAGTTGCGATAGCATATTGCGCCGTTTCAAAATGGAGTTCAGCTGAGATGTTGACATCAGGGTTTGCTATAAGTGGAAGCGATAAGTGGCCGATATAAATATCTGATTGTGCAATTGTGCGATTAAAGCAGGGAATCGCGGGGTTATCTAACACCGCTTTTGCAAGGTATTTTTCTATTGCGTCTAGCAGTTCATCTGCGCCTATGTTGTGATTGAAACAACATGCAAATTGCCCTGGTTTAATCACATAAATGTCAGCTGTGAGTATTTGGCTGAGCTCATTAATAAATTTATGGATGACGTTTGCTGCTTCCGTAAGGCCCATTTGAGTATCGCTATGGCTTAGCGCTTCAATTTTAATTAGCGCGAAAGTTGAAATGCCATCTATTTTGTCAGGGTTTAATCTTTGTAAACATGCACGTAAACCATTTAGTTGGGTAATAGGTTCTAATAAATATTGTTTTTTATATTCTCGTTGTGCGTTAATTATTTTGCTTGAACGGCTCAAGGCTATCAGTAAAACAATGGCAATAAAAATTAACAAGCTCACTAAACTGATAATGATGAAATGTTTGTTGTTAAGTTCAGTTGCCTGCTCCTTCATTTTGTTTTGTAATAAATTCAAGTCAAATTTTAACTTTTGTTCGGTCAATTCTGACGTTGCTGAAGGTGAGCTTTGTTGCTCTTCTTGTACATTGGTAAGGGCGATAATGGCGTCAATAATATTGATGGCTGAAGCTAAATCTCCCAACTGCCGATAAGCGGTAGATAAATATTTTAGCGCTTCTAATTCTTGCTCTTTTAAGTTTTTCTCTCTGGCGAGGGTTAACGCTTTATTCGCATGTTCTATTGCTTCTATCCACATAGATTGTTTTATTAAGATTTGAGCATATAAAGCCTCGTTAAACACTAAGTAATGTTTGACATTTTTAGCGGTAAAAATTGCGTTGGCTTTGGCTATAGATGTTAAAGCAGCAGGACCATTATCCAGGTTGTAATAAGCCTCGGCGAGGTTATGATGGTTGAGCCCCTGACCAATTTCATTATCTAAGCGCTCATTTACTTGCAGTGCGTTAAGGTATTGAACAATGGCTTGGTTCCATTGTTTTTGCTCTGCATAAACCATTGCTATAACCGTTAAGGCTTCGGATGTATATGAATCCTGCCCAAGAGCTTGAAAGCTGGTTGCTGCGTCGTGAGCATGTTTTAAAGCCTCATCCCACTGTTCTAAATCACGATAAGTACGGGCTAAGTTCATTTGTGCATGGGCTTTGATTCCGGGATAGCTGATGCGGTTCCCTACACGAAAAGCCTCACCATAGTATTGTAATGATTTAGCATGTTCATTCCTGCGATTGTAATAGCGCCCTAATTCTAGTTCCGATAATGCAATGAAGTAATCATTTCGCATTTGATAGGCTATTTCTCGGTATCGATTGAGATGGGTGAGTTGTGCTGCAGGCTGCAAAACCATTTGATAAAGCCCACTTAAATGTTCATGTAAGGTAAATTTAAACAGGGTGGCCTCTTCAGACAAATCAGAGCTAACCTGATTCAGCGCTTCATTGTACTGATCAATTGCAAACACATAATCTTGAGATTTTCTGGCTTTCAAGCGAGCTTTTAGCATGACTAACACGGCTTGGTCGAGGGGCCTTGTTATCACCATTTCGAGCTGGTTGACGAGCATTTGTGCGTCATCATATTTAGTGGCTGAATGAACGTTAGACTCTAGATTGAGTCTTGTTAAAAGAATGAGTTTTTGAACCAGAAGTTCTGGTTCCATATCGAGTTTATTCGCTATTTGATCAAATTCGACATTATTTGAAAATGAGAGTGGGAATTGAATGTTCTTATTCAGCTGTTGGTATACCGTTTGCGGGACTTCTCTGAAGCTGATCTCTTGCTCTTCAAGTTCACTAGCGTTCGCGATGATGGGAGTCAATATTAAAAACAGCAAACATGAAACGATAAAATGTCGCATAAATCGTAGACCTTCTTCCTTGATGCACCGACAACGGTCGGAACTCTAAATGAGTAATAAATTGTAAGCTAATGTTGTTTATTGCTGAGACTGGAGCAATAGGTTGTTATAATTTTTTTCAGAAAGCAAAATAATATCAATAAAAATCATTTATATAATAAAAACAAATAACCTTTTGCTCGGATTGGAAAACGAACGGATAATGCTTAAGCAGTTAAAATTCAAATGCTTACGAATGAAATTGATTTGAAATTAATAACAATGTGATATTAACGTCAATCTTTCGCCAATCGTAAGTAAACTCAATACAGTTAGCAGGTTAACGACTGTTTGCTAGGTATTTCTTATTTCGAGCGCAGGTTAAATCATCATATCAGAAGGACGTTATAGTGAAACCCATCTCTTTAGCAATAATGCTCAGTAGTGCCGTTTTTGTTGCCTGTTGGACACCAAAGGTATTAGCCGACGTTAACTACCAGATAGACTTAACTCAACCGCAACATCATTTAGCCAAAGTAGCAGTAACCTTCCCTAAAACTGATGCTAAATCGTTAACCATTAACATGCCCGTATGGCGAACCGGACGTTATGAAGTATTACCGATTGCCGATGGGGTAAGATTATTTAAAGCCACAGACAGCCAGGGAAATGAATTAGACTGGCACCGCACAGCCAGCGGAGAGTGGCAGGTCAGCTTAGTTAAGCCAACTAGTGTTACCGTTAATTATCAGGTTTACGCAAACCAGTTGGGTGACCGTTTGCGCCATATCGACCGAACACATGCTTACCTAGATGCTAGTGGCATCTTTATGTATAGCCCGTCATTTAGACATGACGCGGTTAAGGTTAATCTAGCTGTCCCAGAACAATGGAAAAGTTATTCGGGGATGAAACCAGGCACTAAGGCACATTCATTTATTGCGGATAATTATGATGTGTTAGTGGATTCACCAATTGAAACCGGTATTAATCAACATTTTGCCTTTAAAGCAGATGGACGTGATTATGAAGTGGTTTTTTGGGGGGAAGGTAATTATGACACCACTGAAATAGTCGCCGATTTAGAAAAAATCAGTTATCAAGCATCAACTATTTGGGATGGCTATCCCTTTGAGCGATATGTTTACATGGTGCACGCGACAAGTGGCGCTCGCGGGGCGACCGAACATTTAAATTCCACGGTTATACAGCTGCCCCGTTTTAACTTTCGAGAGCGTGAAGATTATTTACGTTTTATCAGCACAGCATCACATGAGTTTATCCACACCTGGAATGTTAAAGCCTATCGTCCACAAGGCTTAGTACCTTATGATTACCAAACTGAAAATATGACTGAGTTATTGTGGATCGCAGAAGGTTCAACCAGCTATTTTCAGCATCAGCTGCTACTGCGCGCAGGTATTATCAGTGCAAAAGAATTTTTTGATGATTTAAGCAAGCGTATCACCAGCAATCAGCATAACCCTGGGCGTGAAATTCAATCCATTGCCGAAGCCAGTTTAGGCCAGTGGAGTAGTACTTGGGGGGATTATGCGGTTAACCATAGCGTGAATATTTACTCTGAAGGCTACATGACCTCTTTAGCCTTAGACTTTGATTTACTTTCACAAACTCAACTAAATCATTCATATCGTGATGTTCATAAAAAGCTTTATCAAGATTTTAAAATCCCTTTAGGATATAGCGTTGACGATGTGAAGAATATTTTGAAAGGATTAACGGGTAAAGATTATCAAGCATGGTGGCAACAACATGTGAGTTCACCTGTGACATTAGATTTTGATGCCATGCTATTGCTAGCGGGTTTACAAGTGGGTTATGACAAAGAAGCAAAAAACTTAGTTGATGCCGGTTTAACGCTTACCGGTTCGCATAATGATTTAACCATTGCCAATGTACGTAGGGAAGGTCCAGCATGGCAAGCAGGAGTGAATGCTGGAGATGAGATTATTGCGGTTAACGGATTGAAAGTGACGGCTTCGGGGTGGGGGAAACGTTTAGCCGATTTTAAAGCAGGAGATACAATTGAATTGACCTTGTTTAATAATGATCAGCTCGCCAAACGTACAATTACCTTAGCAGAGCAAGCCAAAGGTGAGCAAAAAATTTCCCCAGTTGAGTTAGTAACCTCTGAGCAAAAAGCTTTTTTAAAGGCGTGGATAGGTATTGACTGGCCGTTTGATAGTGATGGGGGATTTATCAAACCCGCTAAGTAATTCAATTCAAAATGGACTAAAACATTGTCGATAAATTTACCTGGTTAACTTTATTGAGATTCAAAATATAACATGCCCATCAACAAGTTGATGGGCATGTTTGTTTGGCAGCGTCAATTTACAGGGTGAGTTTTTGTGCCGGCCAATTATTGTGGAGGCTTAGTGGCTGCAAAAGGCGGATAAGTGGCTATTCCAGCTAAAAATCGCTGCAAATTAGGACAATTTTCAATATTAATACGTTGACGAAATAATCCCCAATCTAAATAGCAGGCTAACCGTAATTCAGCATCACTATAGGGGGCTGAGTCGCTTAATGTCAGCTGTTCAAATTGCGCAAGACTCGACACTATTCGAGCGGCTTGTCGCTGGGTATAAGCCACATTGTGAATATCGACGCCATCTTTTTCTAAAAAGAACAGGTTTACAGTGCTATCAAGCGCGGTATTAACCATACAAAAGATATCAAGTTCTGCCGGTGAAGCTAAATAATCCTGACCCGCTTGTTGACGAATGTAGAATAGAATCGCACTTGAATCTGTTAAGAAAGTGTCATTGTCCTGCAAAAAAGGCACTCGCTTTGTCGGCGAATGCATCGCACTGCTGGCTTGATCGGTTTCAACAAACTCAAACACTTGGCCAGAACTCATCAAAGCCATACGGCAATGGCGTACAAAAGGCGAGGTGTAGCTACCATAAAGTTTCATTCTGACTCCTGCTATCTATGTTATTTCGTTACTAAGCTTAAATACTTTGTTCCATCGGCCCAAAAGCACCATGTAATGCTTGAATGAATGCGATAAGTTCACTGCCCATTAAGGCAAAGTCGGCATCTAAACGTGCCATTGGATCTTCATTACCGACATCATCGTTACCTGCTCTAAATTCTTCGGAGAATTTAATACGTTTTATGCTGGCATCAGATTGCATGACAAATGCAATTGACTGAGCAAAGTGCAATGCCAGTTTATGTACTTGTTTGCCGGTTGCTAAATGTGCAAGCACTTCGTCTTCCTGTAAAACCTGTTGTTTGAAGCGAACTATCCCTCCCTCGTCAGAGTCTGACTTTAGCTCTGCTTCATCTTGCATTTCAAACGGCAATGAGGCTGCACCGGCTTGAAGCCATTCAGTGAGAGTTTGTTCGATTGGCTTAGCATAACTTAACGGAATAACAGGTAAACTGCCCAGTGCTTTACGTAACAGGGCTAGCAATTCCTCGGCTTTAGTTGCACTTGAGCTGTCGACTAAGATCATTTCTAGTTCTGGCAAAATTAATGCGCGCGTTTGACTACGACGAGAAAAAGCCCGTGGTAGTAATGTTGTGGTGATGTCATCTTTCATGGCATCTTTTTCTTTCTTGGTGACGTTACGGTTTTCTTGCGCTTCAATTTCAGCCACTTTTTCATCTAATGCTTCTTTAATTACCTGGCCAGGTAAGATTTTCTCTTCTTTAGTGACACAAATTAAGTGACGGTTTTCGGCGCTGTGTACTAAAGATTGACCTTTTTTTCCTAAAGCGTTGGAGAAGCCAAATTTGCTGATGTCTTGACTGGTACAAGGAGAAAATGTGAAGTCGGCTAAAGCTTGTTCAAGCGTTTCAGTGTCGGTTGAAAACGGTTTATTGAAACGATACAAGGTGAGATTTTTAAACCACATAAAAAGACACTCATTAATAAATAAATTAGTTGGCCAAGCAGTTTACGGCATCTTTATGGTTGGGTAAACAGCGGTTTTTGTTGAAATTGCATTGTAGGAATGAGGTTTAATAAAAATGTCACATTTCTCCACTTAGATTTATTTATTGTTATTTTTCAATGACTAATGGTTTATTTGTGTCGTTTAAGTATAGGTTGTTTAGGCTTTGCTTATTTATTGCAATATTTCTGAAACATTTCCAAGGCAAAATCCGCCCCGTTCCAAACAACAAACACATGACGAAATGAAACGTCGAAAGGATGAAATGATGAACTTATTTGCTAAAAATTTACTGGCTTGTGCTGTATCAGCTGCAACAATTTCAACTGCTTACGCGGCAGACCCATTGCAGGTTTATGGTAAATTGAATGTATCTGCACAATATAATGATGTAGCCGATGAGTCAGAAACGACAATTCAAAGTAATGCATCACGTTTTGGTGTAAAGGGTGATTTTGACCTAGGCAATGATCTTCAAGCTTTCTATACCATCGAATACGAAGTCGATACCGGCGATGCTGAAAAAGAAAACTTTAAAGCGCGTAATCAGTTTGTGGGTTTAAAAGGTAACTTTGGTCTAGTCTCTGTGGGACGTAACGACACAATGTTAAAAGTTTCTCAAGGTAAAGTTGATCAATTCAATGACTTAGCTGGCGATATGAAAAATGTGTTTAAAGGTGAAAACCGTATGGCACAAACCGCAACGTATATGACGCCTATGTTTGGTGATTTTCAAGTTGGGGTTACTTATGTTGCAGACGGTGATTCTGATCAAAATGCTGAAAACGGTGTGAGTATGGCTGCCACCTATGGTGATGCTGATTTAAAACAAACGCCAGTATATGCAGCCATTGCCTATGATTCGAAAGTAAAAGGCTATGACACTGGCCGTGCAACAATACAAGGTAAGATTGTTGGTTTTGTTTTAGGTGGTATGTACCAGCAGCAAGAAAAAATCGATTCGGGTATCACTGATAACGGTTATTTATTGAGTGCGGCATACGGTATTAATGACATAACCCTAAAAGGCCAATATCAAGATATGGATAACAAAGGTGATTCATGGTCTGTAGGCGCTGATTATAAGTTAGCTAAGCCAACAAAACTGTTCGCTTTCTACACGACCAATACTTGGTATGACTCAGGTGATGTGGATGATTCATACATAGGTTTAGGTTTAGAACATAAGTTTTAAATTTTTACGGGTAAATAAAAAAGGAGCTGTGGCTCCTTTTTTGCTTTATAGATGAAAATGTTTTAGGGGTTATTGCTCTGTTTTTAAATCTAATTCAGTTTATGCATGTTATTTAGCCAGCAATTGAAGTAGTTTATCAATTAATATGGTTAAATATCGCTAGGATCATAATTCTGTAATAAAACTGACCAATAATAGTCATCGTGGCAAATTACTGATAGAAGCGAATATGACAGCAAGGATATTAATTGTAGAAGATGAATCAGCCATCCGTGAGATGCTGACATTTGTGATGGATCAACACGGGTTTACAACCGCTGCAGCTGAAGATTTTGATTCCGCAATCGAATTATTAGCGGAACCTTATCCTGATTTAATTTTGTTAGATTGGATGTTCCCTGGTGGGAGTGGTATTCAATTAGCTAAACGGCTAAAGCAAGACGAGTTTACTCGGCAGATCCCCATTATCATGCTAACAGCTCGTGGTGAAGAAGAAGATAAAGTCAAAGGCTTAGAAGTTGGCGCTGATGATTACATTACTAAACCTTTCTCCCCTAAAGAGCTGGTTGCACGTATCAAAGCAGTATTACGCCGTAGTGCACCAACACGCTTAGAAGAAACCATTGATGTGCAAGGTCTGCAGCTTGACCCTGTGAGTCATCGAGTTTCAGTTGGCGATGCCGTGCTGGATATGGGGCCGACTGAATTTAGACTATTACACTTTTTTATGACCCACCCTGAACGTGTTTATAGCCGTGAGCAGCTATTAGATAATGTATGGGGCACTAACGTTTACGTTGAAGATCGCACTGTCGATGTACACATTCGTCGCTTACGGAAAGCGGTTGAGCAAGGCGGTTATGATAAATTAATTCAAACGGTTCGTGGCTCGGGTTACAGATTTTCTACTAGAATGTAGAAAGTCTTTGTCCATTCAAAATGCTGAGATGTTTGCAGTGTTAATTAATGGTAATCTAGCCAATTAACGGTGAAGTCACACTGTGTGGCAGTATTAAGCATTCAATTGAATGGATTAATGACTGCTATGCAGCCATTTAGGTAACAAATATTGAACTCATATTCAGGTTATCGCCTGCTTTTTCGCCTTGGGGTGATGGTATTGTTATTGGTGCTGGTGGGCTGGGTAGTCGATCAGATTGCATTAACCGTATTGCTTGGCTTGGCGGGTTTACTGTTTTGGCATTATCGTCAATTAGCTAGACTCAATTACTGGTTGTGGAAAGATAAAAAACTCACACCTCCACAGGGAAGAGGCAGCTGGGAAAGCATCTTTAATGGTATTTATCGGCTGCAAGGTAAAAATCGACGACGCGTCGGCCAGTTAGCTGCTTTACTGGGACGCTTTAGACAAGGAGCTGAAGCATTACCTGATGCGGCTGTGGTGTTAGATTCAGAGCATAATATTTTATGGTGTAACAAGCTTGCACAGTTGATCTTAGGATTTGTGTGGCCACAAGATAACGGCCAACGGATTGATAATTTAATACGTCACCCAGACTTTTCTGCTTATTTACGTAAAAACAAATATTTTGAACCCTTAGAAATTCCTTCCCCAGTCTCTGAAAGACGTTTGCTCGAAATTCGTTTAATGCCTTATGGCGACAGGCAATTATTATTAATTGCGCGAGACATTACGCGCATTCATCAACTAGAGAGCATGCGCAAAGACTTTGTTGCCAATGTCTCCCATGAGCTAAAAACGCCGCTGACGGTATTGCAAGGTTATTTAGAGATCATGCAAAGCATGGAGGATGAAGCCTCACCCAATCAAAAACCATTACACTTAATGCAGCAACAAACCAGCCGTATGCAATCTATGGTGGAACAATTACTGGCGTTATCACGCATTGAAGCGGGGGCTAATGTCGATTTGTCTAACACCATTGATATGAATATGATGTTTAGCCAATTAAAAATAGAAGCAAATGCTCTTGCCGCGGAACAATATACCCTCGAGTTTTTCTGTGAATCAAAATTAAATATCCATGGTGATGAATTACAGCTAAGAAGTGCCTGTTCAAATTTAATTTCCAACGCTATTCGCTATACCTCTCCTGGTGGCAAGATCACGATAAAATGGCAAAGTGTTGCTAGTGGCGCTAAATTTTCTGTTTCTGACACCGGTGTGGGTATTGCGCCGCAGCATATCAATCGATTAACTGAACGCTTTTATCGTGTGGATAATGCCCGTTCAAGTAAAACTGGTGGTAGTGGTTTAGGTTTAGCTATTGTTAAACATGCCCTAAGTCATCATCACAGTGAATTAACGGTCATTAGCGAGCTTGGAAAAGGCAGTACCTTTAGTTTTATTATTCCAACTCATTTACTTGAGCGAAAAATCTAAGCGTTCTTAGATGTTAAATGCCGTCTGTTGACGGCATTTTTGTTTCTATGGCAAAAATAAGTCAAAAATATAGCAAATATATTTCCGCTGTCACCGAACTGTCACATTAGAGTCATAGACTTGTCATCATTGAAGTTGATACTGACTGCGTTTTAAAAACTTAGTACGCTTAATTTGGAGCAATACAATGAAACTGAAAAAACTTGTCGGCGCAATAACCTTAACAGCCGCTGGTGTGTTCTCGGCAGCATCAATGGCTGCAATTGATCAAACTTTACCTGTATATGAAAAAACAAGTGGTGTTTCTGGTAACTTGTCTTCTGTTGGTTCAGATACGTTAGCCAATATGATGACGTTATGGGCTGAAGAATTTAAGCATATCTATCCTAACGTAAATATCCAAATTCAAGCTGCAGGCTCTTCAACTGCGCCTCCAGCATTAACTGAAGGAACTTCACAGTTTGGCCCAATGAGCCGAAAAATGAAGCCAAACGAAGTTGAATCATTTGAAAAACACTTCGGTTACCAGCCAACCGCGATTCGCGTTGCTATTGATGCATTAGCAGTATTTGTTCACAAAGATAACCCAATTAAAGGGTTAAGCATCGAACAAATTGATGGTATTTTCTCTTCTACCAATAAATGTGGTGGTAAGCAAGTTGAACGTTGGGGCGATTTAGGCCTAGATGGCAACTGGGCTGCAAAAGACGTTCAATTGTATGGTCGTAACTCTGTATCTGGTACATACGGATACTTTAAAGAGAAAGCCCTGTGTAAAGGTGACTTCCGTGCTAACGTAAACGAGCAACCTGGTTCAGCGTCAGTTGTACAGTCAGTATCACAGGGCCTAAATGCTATTGGTTACTCTGGTATCGGTTATAAAACAGCAGGTGTTAAAGCGGTAGCTGTGTCGAAGAAAGGTGATAACTTTATTGATGCTACGGCTGAAAATGCTGCAAACGGTACGTATCCACTTTCTCGTTACTTGTATGTGTATATCAACAAGCATCCTAACAAAGATTTATCACCAATGGATCGCGAGTTCATCCGTTACATACTGTCTAAGCAAGGTCAGCAAATTGTTGAAAAAGATGGTTATGTGCCATTACCTAGTTCAGTGATTGCCAAAGATTTAGAAAAAGCCGGTATTCGTCTTTAAGCTAAATTGAACTTGACTAAAAAGACCTCTTCATGAGGTCTTTTTTATGGGTGAAATTTAGGATAAAAAAAAGCAACCTACTTGAGGTTGCGCGTACTGCAATTTGCAATATGGTGATAGGGGAAACACTATCGAATAGGGGAATGATGATGAACATAAATTTTTAACAAAGTAGCTTAAAATTCGGTTCATATAATCAGAGTCGCTTTGTTTGAATAAGTTCCGCAGCGCAGTAAAAAAATTCAAAATATCGCTATTATTTTCATTCCCCTTTTCAGAGAT
>NZ_JAPJEE010000001.1:47228-89318 GCF_030731885.1 Shewanella sp. ULN5 | reverse complement strand
GTAAAAACACTATCGAAGGGGAGATGATGATGAACATAACATTTCAACAAAGTAGCTTAAAAAATTCGGTTCATATAATCAGAGTCCGTTTGTTTGAATAAGTTCCGCAGCGCAGTAAAAAAATTCCAAATATCGATATTATTCTCATTCTCCTTTTCTGAGATGCCAAATCACAGGTAAAAAAAAGCAACCTGGTTAAGGTTGCTATCACTGCAATATGCAATTCATTTGATAGGTAAAAACACTATCGAAGGGGAGATGATGATGAACATAACATTTCAACAAAGTAGCTTAAAAAATTCGGTTCATATAGTCAGAGTCACTTTGTTTGAATAAGTTCCGCAGCGCAGTAAAAAAATTCAAAATATCGCTATTATTTTCATTCCCCTTTTCAGAGATGCCAAATCACAGGTAAAAAAAAGCAACCTGGTTAAGGTTGCTATCACTGCAATATGCAATTCATTTGATAGGCATCAACACTATCGAAGGGAGGATGATGATGAACTAAACTTCAATAAAAGTACTGTAAAAATTCGGTTCGTATATTAGGACTTGTGATCTTGGCAAAAGTTCACCAGTTTTCAAATTATTTTAAATAAAGCGATGTACTTGATGTTTATAGGTGGCATTTTGTTCGATAAAACAATTTACGCTGATTGAGCCAATCGCCTAGTTATTTTATTTAACTAGGTTTAACAATGTATCACTCTTTAAGTTGTTTCGTTTGGGACGGCATTATCATGGTATTAGTGATGTTCGCCCAAACAAGATCGTAACGTCTTTTTTGCCGTTTTGGGCTTAAGCCAAGTACAATAATTGTTGCAATAAACCTATAACAGCTAACCATAATAAAATACCGAATTAAAACGGATATTCCCTTACAAACATCACCTTTAAAGATGCTATCTTTAGTGGCAATTAGTCAGATGCTTTTTTATAAAATATAAGCCTAGCGAAAGGATATTAACGTGGCCAAAACAATAGAAACTCAGTGGGATCATCAGCATGATTATCATTCTAGTGCGAATGTTGACTCATTAAAAGTGACTCATTTATCACTCGAGCTTAGAGTCGACTTTGAAGCCAAGCAGTTAATCGGTCACGTACAACTTCAGTTTGAATCAAATAATAATCCCAATAATGTTCAACAACTTATTTTAGATTGCCGTGATTTAACCATTTTCAAGGTAACTGATAAACATGGGGGCGTGCTTGATTTTACTCTTAGCGAGGTTGACGATGTGCTGGGGCAAAAGCTGGTTATTGACATTCATCAATCAATGCGTGAGGTCGTGGTTTATTATGCGACTTCCCCTCAAGCACAAGGTTTGCAATGGTTAACGCCAGAGCAAACACTGGGTAAATTAAAACCTTATTTGTTTAGTCAGTCTCAACCCATTAATGCCCGAAGCTGGATACCGCTGCAAGATACCCCAAAAGCTCGGGTGACTTTTGATGCCGTTATTCATGTAAACAATGGCTTGCGGGCTGTGATGAGTGCATTGAATGACCCGAAAATGCCTGAAAATGGTGTTTTTAACTTCGCTATGGATAAACCTATTCCAACGCATTTACTTGCCTTAGCCGTTGGTGATTTAGCGTTTGAAGCCACTGGGCCTCGAAGCGGTATTTACACTGAACCAGGAATGCTCGCGTGTGCAGTTAAAGAGTTTGAAGATACGGAAGCTATGATTCGTGTTTCAGAGTCGTTATTAGGTCCTTATGCTTGGGGTCGTTACGACATGATAGTGTTGCCGCCCAGTTTTCCATTTGGCGGTATGGAAAACCCTATGTTGGCATTTATGACGCCCACTTTGATCGCTGGAGATAAAAGTCTAGTCTCAACGGTTGCCCATGAACTTGCTCATTCCTGGACTGGTAATTTAGTCAGTAATGCTACCTGGCGTGATTTGTGGCTTAATGAAGGGTTTACGACTTATTTTACTAATCGAATCGTTGAAGCGGTATACGGAAAAGAACAAGCGGATTTAGAATGGGTTAATGAGTACACTCGCTTAGTGTCTGAGATGCATTCATCTGACTTGGCAGAGCAAACTTTGCCCGCCAATGTCCAACGTCAAGATCCAAATTTAGCGTTTAATCGTTTTACTTATGATAAAGCCTCTATGTTTGTGCATGAACTAGAGTGGCGTTTTGGTCGTGAAGCATTTGATGCATTCCTGTTTGACTATGTCAGTCATTTTGCTTTTAAAGCGATTACAACAGAGACATTTATCAGTTATATGCAGCAACACGTCTTGCCTACGTTTTCAGATAAGCTGTCGCTAGATGAACTCAATGAATGGGTTTATGGCCAAGGCTTACCAGAATGGTTTGTTGCTCCAACATCTAATAGCCTAGATAAAGTACACCTTGCATTAGCCGATTTTGAACAGCTTAAATCAGCAAGTTCATTAAATGTGACAGGATGGCGAGTACACCATTGGCAGTATTTTTTAAATCAATTACCGCAAGTTATCACGCAAGAGCAATTACTTGATTTAGATGAATCCTTTAATTTTACCCTCAGCCAAAACTCAGAGATTGCATGTGATTGGTTTAGGGTCGCTATTCGTAATCATTATGATCCTGTGCTAGACGCGTTATCAGGTTTTTTGATGACGGTTGGCCGCGCTAAGTTTGTTAAACCCCTGTATATCGAATTACAAGTTGCAGGATATCACCAAGAGGTGCAACAAATTTATCAGCAAGCTAGGGCAGGCTATCACCCTTCATTACAGGTGCAATTAGATAAGATAATTGTCATAAACTCGGCAGGGTAGTTGTTTGTTTCAATTTCGTTTTGACGGAAGGTAAGTGCATGAGCTTAATATCAAATTCGTGGAATAACGTGACTAGAGCAAGAACCAAGAGTGAGGGGCCGTTATTATTTCGGTTTTCATTTAATTGTTCATTACAGGTGCGCAATAGTTTGGTTTAGTTTGCCCAAGTTTTACGGAAACTCAATAAAACAGCGCACAAACAGTAACTCACTAAGATTGACTCATTGCTTGTAAGTTACAAGCAAAAAAAAACCTCAGACAATATCTGAGGTTTTTTATTGCCTTACATAATGATAAGGCTAAAACATACTATTAACGTTTAATAGCTTCATGTTCGCCTGTTACGCCAATTTCTTCGGTCAATGCCGCTTCTTCAGTGTCATTGTGCCCTTCAGCACCGTGCATCCAATCGACTAACTTGTCAGCCATGAAGTATAAAATGATACCTGAAACTGCCGCAGTGATTGCGATGCCTGCGAAGATTGACATTGCATTCGCAAGTTGATCTTCAACACTGCCGCCATGACCGATTAATGAGCCGACTAAACCACCCACTTTGTTAGCAATCGCAATAAACAGGAACCATGCGCCCATCATTAATGATGCGATACGCAGTGGTGCAAGTTTAGTGACCATAGATAGACCAATTGGAGATAAACAAAGCTCACCCATAGTGTGGAAGAAATACGCACCGACTAACCACCACATGCTTGATTTGATTGAAGCGTCACCGTCCATCTGTAAAACAGCACCAATCATAAATAAGAAACCAATGCCAAGTAACACTAGACCAAGGGCAAACTTAACGGGTGAGTTGGGTTCGTTTTTACCTAAACGTATCCAAATTGATGCTATAACTGGAGCAAAAACAACAATAAAAATAGCATTAAGTGATTGGAAGTAAGTCGTCGGAACTTCCCAGCTACCAATCATACGGTCGGTAAAGTTATTGGTGAATAGGTTCATTAAGCCACCGGCTTGTTCGAAACCAGCCCAGAAAATGATGGTAAATAAACCCATTACCATGATCACTTTAATACGATCACGTTCAATTTTAGTTAAAGGCTCACTACGCACTTGACCTTTTTGGGCATTTTTCTCTCTTTCAAGTTTTGCCGCAGGGACTGTACCAATATCACCCAATAATCTTTGGGCAAAGATGAACTGAATAATTAAAGAGGCAATCATACCTACACCAGCACAGAAGAAACCTGCCTGCCAGTTGTTTACAAATACTTCCTGACCTTCAATGACTGTGCTGTGACCAAAAGAGGTATAAGCCCAAGCTACGATAAAGCCAGATAACGCCGCACCCACGTTGATACCCATATAGAAAATAGTGAATGCACCGTCACGACGGTGATCGCCTTCTTCGTATAAGTCACCAACCATGGTAGAAATATTGGGTTTGAATAAACCGTTACCAAAAATTAGAGTACCTAAACCAATATAGAATAACGTGGTCTCTAAACCTGGGAACCAGCTATGTGGGGCCGCAAGGGTAAATTGTCCGATAGCCATTAATGCGCCACCGATATAAATAGCTTTTCGCTGACCTAGATATGTATCAGCTAACCAACCACCGATAAGTGGTGTTAAGTAAACAAGACCAGTAAACGTACCATATAAAGAAAGCGCTTCGGCTTGTGTCCAACCTAAGCCACTGCCCCCTTCAGATTGTACTTTATCAACCAAATAAAGTACTAAAATAGCGCGCATTGCGTAGTAACTGAATCGTTCCCACAATTCTGTTGTAAAGAGTAGGAACAATCCCTTTGGATGCCCAAGCATCGTTCCTGGTGCTTTTACTTCACTCATTAAGTTTTCCACCTTAAAGCTTGTGATTGGCTGTGACGCAAGTTGCATCACAGAATAGTTGTTTGCAAAGTTAACCTGAGTATCACAAAGACAGCACAATTCAAGAAAATGAAGTGCAACTTAACCAGGAAATCTTGGCTTATTTATTGTTCATTTTTATAATAAATAGTGTTTATTCGATGCTTAATTTGTTTAAAACATCAAAAAACCCACCTTATATACCCTTTTAAGACCGCTAAAGTCAATGTTTGTGCGGGTATGGGGTGTATATTAAGGGTTGCAAAAATGTTAACGCCGCTCTGTGTTTTATCTCTAGCTAAAACGTTTTTTGAAAGTCATTGAGGTTATTCCTACTGGTAGCCATTATTGCGTCATAATCAAGTTTGCCAACAGTTGGTCGATAAAGAGTGGCTTTATCAAAAAAATTTAGATGACGTTATTTTAAGCAAGTAAAGGGTGGTTTTTAACTTGTTTACAGCAATTAAGTGTTACGTGATTGCAAAAATGTAACTAAAAGTTAGAATGTGTAGAAATTACAGTGCTGCAAAATAATGATTATCCAGAATATGTTGCCTAACCGCATCGAGACAACATGATTGAGGACAATATGCGCTTATTATTAAATGCAATATCGCTATCTATTATTTTGCTGAGCACTGCAGCTTCGGCCTGGATAGATACTGATATGGATGGCGTGCCAGATAAAAAAGACGCTTGTGCTGGTACCGCAAAAGGCACAGTGGTTATGGCGAATGGTTGCCAAGACCCAAGCAATATTGCCATTGAAGAAATTGAAGAAATTGAACAAGAGTTTGACCTTGAGTCCCCGGTTGAAATATCGGCTATTGAAGAGCCACCATTAACCCCACAAGAGTTGGTTAATAGATGTGAACAGCAAACAGGCCTCAATGACATCTCAGCGTGTTTACAACAAGCAATACAACCTGTGTATTTTGAATTTGCTAAAGCGGATGTACTATTATCGCAGCGTCCATTTTTAGACAGTATTCATCGATTAACTGATAAAAATGATAATGTGCAGTTGATGTTAGTTGGTCATGCCGACCTACTGGGCACTGATGAATTAAATCAAGCGCTGTCACTTGCTCGAGCAAACAGTGTAAAACAAGTGTTAGTGACCGATTATCATTTTAATCCTGACAACATTTCTGTAAAAGGAATGAGTAACAAACAGCCTGCTGCAGATAACGCCACAGTAGAAGGGCGTCAACGTAATCGGCGAGTAGAATTTATCATTTCGGCAGAATAACCTGCCATTTAAGGGAGTAAAACAATGGAAAACCTTGAAGGTTTAGAAGGGTTAATGCAACAAGCACCTGAGTTTATTATGGCTTATGGTCTTAAAGCATTAGCGGCTTTGGTGATATTTATTATTGGTAAATATTTTGCTGGTGTTGCAAAACGTCTAACTGACAAAGTATTAAGCAGTCGTAAAGTTGATCAAACCGTAGTGTCATTTGTGGCTAATTTAGCGTGGGCAATTGTTTTTGTCTTCACTATCATTGCTACATTGGGTCAGATTGGCGTTCAAACTGCATCGCTTGTTGCCGTGATCGGTGCCGCTGGTCTTGCTGTTGGTTTAGCATTACAAGGCTCATTATCTAACTTCGCTTCTGGTGTGTTGATGGTGTTATTCCGTCCATGTCGTGTAGGCGATTTTGTTGAAGCTGCAGGTGTTGCAGGTGTTGTTGATGAAATTACTATTTTCTCAACTAAGCTACGTACTGGTGATAACAAGCTTATCATCGCACCGAACTCAGCCATTATGAATGGGACTATCACGAATTATTCAGCGCTTGAAAAGCGTCGTATCGATTTGGTGATTGGTGTTAGCTATGCGTCTGATATTGCTAAAACTAAGAAAGTGATTGCAGAAGTATTAGATAACAATGCATTTGTTTTAAAAGATCCTGGTTATACCATTGGTCTAGCTGAATTAGCCGATTCTTCTATTAACTTTGTGGTTCGCCCATGGGTAAGTACGGGTGATTACTGGCCGGCACGTTTTGAAGTTTTAGAGCAAATCAAAAATGCACTTGATGCTGCTGACATTGAAATTCCATTTCCACAAATGGATTTGCATGTAAAAGAGTTAGCTGCAACTAAGTAACCTAAACTCTGGATAACAACTTGCTTTCTAGAGGCTATTTTTACTGATAACAGTGTTAAATTTATTTGCAATAGGCCAGCTATTGACGCACAAATTTGCCTTGTTTTAAGAAAAAATATCTCTCTAGAATACATGGGTTAGATATATGTTATTTAATTTCATATGTATAGCTAATCTCTTATCCAGAGTTCAGGTTAAGTAATCAATTTATCGATTGAGTACGTATCAAAAAACCAGCCAACGGCTGGTTTTTTTAATGAATTTTTAAACGCATTTATTGGAGCTTACAATGACACTTAAACACGCACTTTTTAATTTAGCTTTTACGTTAGCATTAATGACTACGCCGTTATTGATAACGTCGGCGATAAGCGCAGAAGTCACTATAGGTGGCCATTCTGTGACATTAAAAGGCAAATTACCGCTCAATAACACCACAGCACCAGAATTTAAAGTTGTCGACGATAAGTTTAATCCGGTACACCTAAGTGACTTCAAAGGTAAAACGGTATTAATCAGCGCAGTACCGAGTCTAGACACAGGTGTTTGTGCGCTGCAAACGAAACGTTTTAATAATGAGTTTGCCCATTTTAATGCTGATGTGGTGATGTTGACGATTAGTACCGATTTACCTTTTGCACAAAAACGTTTTTGCCAAACAGAAAGTGTCGATAAAATTAAAGTGTTATCTGATTCAGTTTGGCGCAACTTTGCAGAGCAATATGGCTTATTAATTGAAGATCGTGGTTTGTTAGCCCGTGCGATATTTATCATAGATGACGAGGGGAAATTGCAGTATCAAGAACTGGTTAAAGAGGTGAGCCAGCATCCTAACTACGACGCGGCGCTTTCAGCCTTGACAAAAATTGCTGCAGTAAAATCTTAATCCGTTACACTGTCGACTATGGATTGAGATTAAATAGATAATAGAAATAATGATTGATTTTAGAAGCGATACTGTTACTCAGCCGACAGCGGCAATGCGCCGCGCCATGGCAGAGGCTCCTGTTGGTGATGATGTTTATGGCGATGATCCTACCGTTAATCACTTACAGGATATGGCCGCTGAAATGTTCGGTTTTGATGGCGCATTGTTTGTCAGCTCTGGCACACAAGCTAACTTATTAGCATTGATGTCGCATTGTGATCGAGGCGACGAGTATTTATGTGGGCAACAAGCGCATAATTATAAATTTGAAGGCGGCGGAGCTGCGGTATTAGGCAGTATTCAACCTCAGCCGCTCAATAATCAGCTAGATGGCAGTATTTTATTAGCTGACGTTGAAGCCGCCATTAAACCCGACGATATACATTTTGCCCGCACTCGTTTACTCAGCCTTGAAAATACTATTGGCGGCAAAGTTTTACCTCAAGAGTATTTATCACAGGCGCAGGCTTTAGCGTTTAACCGCGGGCTAAAAATCCATTTGGATGGTGCCCGAGTTGCAAATGCTGCAGTCGCTCAAAATATCGATATTGCCGACATTACCCAGTATTTTGATTCAGTTTCAATATGCTTATCTAAAGGCTTATGTGCCCCAATAGGTTCTATTTTGTTAGGGGATGAACGATTAATTGCTAAGGCCACTCGATGGCGAAAAATGTTAGGTGGTGGTATGCGCCAAGCAGGTATTATTGCCGCCGCAGCTAAATTAGCATTAACGGAGCAGGTAGACCGCTTAGCTGAAGATCATCACCATGCAAAACTGCTTGCTGAAGCCTTATACCAATTTGACGAATTTGAAGTAGACATTAAAGCGGTACAAACCAATATGGTTTTTGCACGTCTGTCTAGTCACATCGATCCTCATTATTTATCACAGGCATTACTGCAAAAAGGCATTAAGATTAGCCCTAGTCAGCAACTGCGCCTTGTGACCCATGCGGATATTACCAGCGAAGATATTACGGCTTTCTTAGCATCCTTAAAGCAGGTGTTATCGGCTTAACTTAGAGAGTGCTTATCTGAAACCCCATGAAATATTTAACGCCATTTATGACATGAATGGCGTTAAATAGTGCAAATGTAATTCCGTTATGGGGCAATTTTTATTATTCAAACCTTTAAGTGTTTGATTAATAATTTAACTACAATTGGCTTAATCATTGCTACCTCTTTAGTAATACACGTGTTTGTTGTAAACAACTAAAGGGGTTTATATGAAATATCTTAGCCGTCATCTTATTTTACCAATTCATCTAAATAACAGTCAGGCGCTTTGCTGTGGACAGCTACTGAGTTGGATTAATGAACAAGCGACAATTTTTGCCAGTTGTCAGATGAAGAGTCAGTGTCATGTCGCCAAACTTATTTCTGAAATCAATTTTATGACACCTGCAGTAGCGGGCGATATGCTTGAATTTGGTTTTGAATGTGTAAGTTTAGGGCAAAGTTCAGTTACCATTCGTTGCAAGGTGCGTAATAAAGTGACTCAATCGCCTATCGCGAGTATTGATAAAATGGTGTTTGTAAACATAAATGCCAATGGCTTGCCTATTCCTCATGGAATGCGAGCCAATGCAGCTTAAAAACAGTATAGATAGGTAAGTCATGCGCGTAACTGACTTGCCGATGCTTTTAGTAATCTAATTCAAGGGCAAAACACAAATAGGCCATCAGACTGGTCGTTTGTTGTAATTCCTTTTGGCAGTATTCTACAAAATCTGCCTGGCAAGCCTGTTTTTGCGAAATAGGTTTTATGGCGATAAAGTCTTTTCGTTTGAGTTCATCAACTAAAGGATGATTTTTAGCAAACCCTCTTGGCGGTCTTATTAGTTGATCCCCTTCCATGTTAAAACCAGCTTTATTTAATCCCTGTATGGTCTTTTGATAGCCATTGGGGTTTTCATCTATGCATTGTCTTATTGCATTGAGACTTTTTGATTCCGGATGCCATATACCTGCAGCGATAAAGCATTCATCGTTTGCCAGGTGAATATAAAAGCCAGGAGCGTGAACATCTTTCCCTTGAAAATGCCTAAATTGGATACCCACGTTGGTTTTGTAGGGCGTTTTGTTGTGACTGAATCGACTATCTCGTTGAGGGCGCATTAAGCTGCCACCGACTTTTTTGGCCACAGCAGTAAAGCGCGGTGAAAGGGCCGATACAGGTCCTTGCATGGCTTCAATAAACTGCAGAGCTGGGCCACGGACGAGCGCTTCATAACGGGGTTGGTTTTGTTTAAACCAATCGCGGTCATTATTTTGAGAGAGTTCCGTTAAAAAACCAAAAGTTTGTGGACTGAACATTGGCATGGCCCCGTATTTAATTCTTTTAATATTAACTGGTTAGTAGTAGTGTGATTGTGAAGATTTATTTAACAATTTATGCTAATTACCTTAACGTGAAAATAGATTTTAAAAAAATATATTTTATTGAAGATGCAGTGTATATTGCGCCGAAATTAGCTGAGACACGCTATGCTTAACAGCTGAGTTAATAAACAGTTATTTTGTTAAATGAGCCATTAATTTATTTGGCTATAATTATTTTCAAAAAGGTAAGACTTTATTTCCTATTAATCTTAAGGACTGACCATGACACAACAAACCCTCGATATAGTGGGCTGGAGAGAATGGGGCACGTTTCCTGAAATTGGCAATGAAAAAGTCAAAATTAAGGTGGATACAGGAGCTAAGACCTCTTGTTTACATGCTTTTAAAATTAAACCGTTCCAAAAAGAAAATGAAAACTGGGTGCGTGTATGGTTGCATCCTGAACAAGAATCTGAACGTGAAGTTATCTGTGAATTCCCCATTTTTGATCGCCGTAATGTTAGCGATTCTGGTGGACACGTGACTAAACGGTATGTAATTAAAACACCAATCATTATCGGTAGAAAGCAGTTCGATATTGAACTGACCTTAACCAATAGAGATAACATGAAATTTCGTATGTTGTTAGGTCGCAGAGCACTGGAAGGACGATTTTTGGTGGATTCAGCAGCATCTTATATCACTGGAGAGTAGAATGCACATTGCAATTATGTCACGGAATAAGAATCTTTATTCCACCAATCGTTTAAAAGAAGCCGCTGAAGCTCGTGGGCATGAAGTTAAAGTTATCGACCCATTAAAGTGTTATATGAACATCAACATGACCTCTCCAAGCATCCACATGAAAGGCGAAGATCTGCCTAAGTTTGATGCCGTCATTCCACGTATTGGTGCATCAGTAACCTTTTACGGAACAGCAGTATTACGTCAGTTCGAAATGATGGGAGTTCACCCATTAAATGAGTCGGTAGCGATTACCCGTTCACGTGACAAGTTGCGTTCATTACAGTTACTCTCTCGTAAAAATATTGGCTTGCCTGTGACTGGTTTTGCAAACAAACCTGCGGATATACCAGACTTATTAGACATGGTTGGTGGCGCACCGTGTGTGATTAAGTTACTTGAAGGTACTCAAGGTATTGGTGTTGTACTTGCCGAGACGCGTAAAGCGGCTGAATCTGTTATTGAAGCTTTTATGGGCCTTAAAGCCAATATTATGGTGCAGGAATATATCGCTGAAGCGGGTGGGGCTGACATTCGCTGTTTCGTGATTGGCGATAAAGTGATCGCGGCGATGAGGCGTCAAGCATTGCCAGGTGAATTCCGTTCTAACTTACACCGCGGCGGTTCTGCTACCATAGTTAAGTTAACACCTGAAGAGCGCTCAACCGCGCTTCGCGCAGCTAAGACCATGGGTCTTAACGTTGCTGGTGTGGATATTTTACGCTCTAAACATGGTCCATTAGTCATGGAAGTGAACTCATCACCAGGTCTTGAAGGCATTGAAAAAGCTACCGGTATTGATGTAGCCGATAAAATTATTCAATTTATTGAAAAGAATTCTAAAAAAAGCAGCTCTAAAACCAAAGGAACGGGCTAAATGGTCAAAAAACGCGAAGCTTTCACTCTAGGTGAAGTGAGCGTTAAAGCTGGCACGCAACAAAGCGTAAAACTACCTGCGGCAAGGCTTTATAACGACACACCTATGGAGTTGCATGTTGAAGTTTTCCATGGGCTAAAAGCCGGGCCGACTTTATTAGTGTGCGCCGCTATTCATGGTGACGAACTTAATGGTATTGAAATTTGCCGACGTTTGCTCAGCAAAATAAATGCTAAATCGTTAACCGGCACCATACTTGTTGTGCCTATTGTTAACGTGTTTGGTTTTATTCAGCAATCAAGATATTTACCGGATCGTCGCGATTTAAACCGTTGTTTTCCTGGTTCTTCAAAAGGGGCTTTGGCGAGTCGTTTAGCTCATCTGGTTTCGCATCAGTTAGTTGATCGTGCAACCCATATTATCGATTTACATACTGGGGCGGTTCACCGTGATAATTTGCCTCAGATCCGTTGTGATACCGATGATGAAGTAATGTTTGGCATGGCAAATGCCTTCGGTGCACCTGTGATTATGACGTCTAAAAATGTCGTAGGCTCTATGCGAGGTTATGCCAATAGCAAAGGGATTCCGTGTATTTTGTATGAAGCTGGTGAAGCATTACGCTTTAGCGAAATGTCGATAAAATCAGGTCTTAATGGTGTGATGAATGTGATGCGCCATTTAGAAATGGTCAAAGGTCGTATTCGTATTAAAGGCAATAGTGTTAACGCTAGCCGCAGTTATTGGGTTCGCAGTGAGGCTGATGGTTTGATTAACATTAAGCTTAAGCTAGGTGAGAGGGTTAATAAAGGTAATATCTTAGCTTATATTGTTAACCCACACGGCGGTGAAACTATCGCACTACGCGCGCCAACAGACGGTATTATTATCGGTAATAGTAATATTCCTGTCACTAATGAAGGTGAAGCTTTATTCCATATTGCCCAATTTGAGGGTGATGAGATTGAGATCGTTAATGATAGCCTAGACGATTTCATGGCTGAATACGCATAATTATGTTTGTCAGTTAAAATGCCGCTGAATTCAGCGGCATTTTTGTTTTATCAACCTTCGGTTTGTTAACTAAGGCTTAAAAGTCTGATTCTTCGAATGCAACAATATACTCACTACTGGTTTCTATTTGTTTGCGTAAACTGCGGGTTTGGCTAACCCAGTAACTCATATAAAAGGTACCCGTTTTTAGTTTTGCTTGATAGAAGCTGACTTCATCTGTGCCTTTTTCAAGCGCCGCTAATGAGGTTGCGGCAATACGTGCCCACATCCAAGCTAATGCACTGATACCAAATAACTGCATATAAGCCATAGAAGCGGCCCCTACGATATCGGGGTTAGTCGCAGCGTGTTTGGCAATGTAACCTGTTGCGCGCTCAAGATCGCCTGCGGCGTCCATCAACCCAGCAATAAAAGGCTGCATTTGTTCATTAGCTGAGTGTTGGCCAATAAATTGCTTCACCATTTCGGACCATACTTGTAAGGTTGCACCTTTATCGGCCAGTAATTTACGACCCACTAAATCCAGTGCTTGTACACCGTTTGTACCTTCATAAATCATCGCAATACGAATATCACGAACAAATTGCTCCATACCCCATTCATTGATATAACCATGACCGCCGTATACTTGCTGGGCATCCACGCATGCTTTAAAGCCTTGGTCAGTAACAAATCCTTTCACAATAGGCGTAAACAATGCGGCTAATGCTGAAGCCTGTTTTGCTTTAACGGGGTCCGCTTCACGTTCTGCTTGGTCTAGCCACAAAGCTTGTTGCCCCATCAATGCGCGAGTGCCTTCATTAAATGATTTTTGCGACAGTAACATGCGGCGAACATCGCCGTGAACCAAAATTGAATCCGCAGCTTTTTCGGCTTGTTTTACGCCACTTAGTGCACGGCCTTGAATACGATCTTTGGCGTAAACTAATGCATTTTGGTAGGCAATCTCTGATACCCCTAAACCTTGAATCCCCACGCCTAAACGAGCCTGATTCATCATAGTGAACATTGCGCGTAAACCTTGGTGAGGTGCGCCGACAAGCTCACCGACGGCATTGTCAAATAACATCACACAGGTGGAGTTTCCGTGAATCCCCATTTTATGCTCAAGACCTGTCGCCGCTAGGGTATTCGCTTTGCCAAGGCTACCATCGGCATTGACTAAAAACTTAGGCACTGCAAACAGTGAAATGCCTTTTACGCCTTCAGGGGCATCAGGCAGACGTGCTAATACAAGGTGGATGATATTTTCCGCAAGGTCATGGTCGCCAGAAGAAATAAAGATTTTTTCACCGCTAATCGCAAATGTATCGTCACCTAAAGGTTTGGCTTTTGTGCGTAATAGGGCTAAATCGGTACCCGCATGGGACTCTGTTAGGTTCATGGTGCCAGTCCATTCACCACTCACTAGTTTAGCGAGATATTTTTGTTTTAGCGCATCACTACCATGCACATGAATGGCTGAATAAGCACCATGTGTTAGCCCTGGATACATAGCAAATGCCATATTAGTCGCAGTTTTCATTTCAGTGGCAAAGGTACCCACGACTTCAGGTAAGCCTTGCCCGCCATATTCTGGGTCACAGGTTAATGTTGCCCAGCCATTCTCAACATATTGTTTATAAGCATCTTTAAAGCCATCAGGAGTAATAACTTTACCATCAACTAATTTACAGCCCTGATGGTCGCCGACGCTATTTAAGGGCAGCATAATATCGGTCGTAAAATCGGCAACGCCTTGCAAGATGGCATCAACGAGCTCGGGATCGACTTCTTCAAATCCAGCTAATTCTTGATATTGATAAATGTTCAGTAGTTCAGAAAGAATGAATTGATAATCACGGATAGGTGCTTGATAAATAGGCATAAGAGGTCGTTCCTTGTTGATGCTTGTTATTGAACAATTTATCTCGCGGTATTTTCATCTGTAGGGACGAGGTACGCGATTCATTGTGCATTATGGTTATCTTTTCTACATTAACGTAATTTGAGTAAAAACTCAGTATTTTTATTGGATAAAAACTCAGCAATTTACCTGCTATTTTTACTCATAAAGCCAAGATGTTTTAGATTCTTTTATTGTTCTGCATCGGCGGGCGGAATTATTTTATGTTGTCGCCAAAAATTCACGCAATGCACTAAAACGGCATGCGGATTTTCTATTTGAGGGTAATGCCCTGTTTCAAGTAATGCGATTGTGTCAGCCTGTTCAATAAGTTGTTCGAATCGCATCAGTGTGTCTTGGCCTGAAACCGGGTCACAAATACCATTAATTAACCTGAGTGGTTGTGGGTATTGCTGTAATGCATTTACCCAGCGATGACGATGTACTTGGCGCTCACGAATATATTGAATGACTTTGTGAATAACATCCACACCCTGATTATGTTGGATAAGTTGCCAATGAATCGCAAGATCTGCCACTGGCACTTTTTGATAGCAAATGTGATTAAAGTTGGCGATAAACTTTTTGAATGAGAAAAATTTGGCCACTAAAAAACCAACAGGACTAAGCAATATTTTTTGGGTAAGAATAGGGCGGGTGGTTTCAGGAAATAAACCGCCATTAAGTAAAATAGTACTTTTTATATCAAAGTCGTCATTATCGTTAGGTTGGCCATGGCGAGCCAAAAGTTCCTGAGCAACGGTATCACCATAATCATGTGCCAATATATGAAATTCTTTAATTCCCTGATGCTTCAATACATCTTCAATTATGTCAGCTTGTAAACTAAATGTGTATGTTGCATTGCTGGGTTTATCAGATAACCCATAGCCGAGTAAATCTAGCGTGATTAAATGAAAATGCTGAGCTAATGTTAGCCACAGTGGTTTCCAGTCGTAGCAACTTGTGGGGAATCCGTGAATCAACAACAAGCAAGGTTTGTTGCTTTTGACATGGTTAATGTATACCTGACGAGTAATGCCATCATGGAGGTATTGATGAAAGAAACCACTTTGGTGCCATGGCGTCGGCCATATTTGAGAACAAGCATCATTTGAATGGTTGATAAGCATAGCTTCCTTTTTTGCTTCATTATCTGAATAGGCAAATCAAAATAGATATTAGAACATTTATGCCGCAATTATTATTTGTTTTTCTCATTCTACAGGGTAATCAAATCACCTTAGTGTGACCATTATGTTTTAGTTTACGGATAGTTTTGCGAGCAAGATCCCTTTTTAATGTTAAACATACTGTTTTTTCAATCGATCGTGTTAAATTAAGAATTATCAGTTTTAAAAATAAGTCAATCTAGGGGTGTTTATGCAACATCGATTTCAAATTGCGATATCAGCAGGTCTGTTAGCCGCATTATGGGCTGGAGTCGCTGATGTATTTCAGTTAGTTACTTGGATTGGATTTCTAGGCTGCAGTACTTTTTTTGCCCAAACTGAAAATGGTTTTAAAGGCATGCTGATGGCAATGACCACTAACTTATCTGGTGTGTTTTGGGGGTGGCTAATTATTGCCGGCAGTACTTTTTTGGGTTCACCGATTATCAGTTATGCGATAACAGGTATTGTGACTTCAATTATGTGTTTACAAGCTAGCCATAAACGACTTGCCTTTATTCCCGGTGCTTTTATTGGTTGTTGCATTACTTTTGCGATGAACGCTGATATTGCAGCGATAGTGCCTCCATTAGTTATTGGTGCCTTGCTGGGTTACAGTATGAGCTTGCTAACGGAGCAGTTGATTACATTGACAAAAAACAGACAAAACCTTTCGTCTCAGGTGACCAGTGTCAGTGACAATGCAGCAGAAGAGCGGTAGTCATAGCAAGCGTAATAAATACAGTCAAACCTTAATTTGGCTGCATTTTACTCGGTAATAAAATGGTAATTTTTAGCATTGAGGTTAGCTAGCGTATAAATCGATTTAATACTCATTCAATTCCTATCGCTTTCCTTGTTCAAAATGAACGATTAAAACCGCTTTCATACTTTTGTTTTCTCAAAATTTTTACGTACTGTTGTTTTTTAAGGCGTTCTCTAGGTTGCAGCGAGCCAAGAATTTTCGTCTATACTCTAAAAAATAACTTGCTTTAGGCGCTAGCTGTTTTGGTGACCTTAAGATGATGTTGCATAAATCATCTAATAAAAATTATAAAGGATGCTTTATGAAGTATATTAATGCACTTCAAGACTCTACAAAGCTACCTCGAAATGCGTCAATTGCGTTTCATATTGCCGCAATAATCACGTTTCTTGTTTATGGTTTGTATCGGTTACTCCATGATGATGTGTACTTGTTTTTGCTCTTTTTGTCAGCAATACTTCCTTTGTCTATATCTCTTTTATTAGAAATTAAACACCTTGGAAAAGTGCAGCATAAGCAGTTCACTTTAATCGTAGTTTGTATGGCCATTGCCATTTCAAGCTATTACTTAGGTTATAAATCGCTAATCTATGTATTTCCAACCATCTTTATTTTTTTCTTTATTTTTAATCTGCAACATGCGTCTATTCTGAGTAGCTTTTATGCATTAATCTGCTTAGTTACGGCACTTAAAATTGAAAGCTTTGCCTTAGTTTGGCGCTTTGGCGTGGCAACTTTCGACTGTATTATTTTTGCGGCTATATTTGCTTATATCATTGCAAAACAAAAGGCAGCGCTTATATATTTGGCAACCACAGATGAACTCACGGGCGCATTGAATCGAAAAAACTTAGCCGCTAGTTTAAGTCTCAGTATTGAATCGTTTCGGCATACCGGTACAGATTCTAGTCTGTTGTTAATCGACATAGACCATTTTAAAACGGTCAATGACACCTATGGTCATTTAGTGGGTGATAAACTATTAACGCAGTTCAGTGAAGTGATAAAGCAATTGCTACCAGCAGAAGCTAAACTGTTTCGTTTTGGTGGCGAAGAATTTTTAGTTCAATATGAAAATTGTGGTTTGGAAAAAGCCCTTGATACGGCGCACAAATTAAAGCATGCGGTTAATCAAACTCGTTTTGATGGTGTACCTGTGAATGTGTCCTGCAGCATAGGGGTGGCTGAATTGCGTATTAATGATTCGTTAGAGGAATGGTTAAAGCAAAGTGATATTGCACTTTATGCGGCGAAAAAATCAGGGCGAAATCGCGTGGTGTCGCGACTGGATAAATAGCGTTAAGCAATCAGATTTGAGGTAGTTTGTCAGCGATTAAAGCAATGCAACAGTACTTTTTAAAATATTCTATGTCATTGTATTAAAGTAAAAAATATAAGTTTATTTCAACAAATCTAAGTCAGGTCAATGATGAATCTTTTGACTACTTGCGAACCGCTTTGTATTGCAGAGTCGAAAACTCCACCATTAGAAACAATTGCCCGTTCGGAGGCTAAATTATCTTCATAACAATGAATATGTAGTGGATTGTTACCCATTGAATGGAGCTTCTCAATCGAGCGCTTCATTAACAGAATACCTAAGCCTGTGCCTCTTTTCGATGGTCGAATACTTAAACCAATATGACCGCCACAATGCTTAATTTGATCGTTCAAATAATGCCGTAAATTAGTCACGCCCACGATTTCATTGTGATGAATTAGCCAGAATGTACTGCTAGGTACATAGCCATTGGGCAGGTTTATGCCTTGTGAAAAATCTTTGACTTTAGTTAAATAGGTATCGAAATCTTGATAGTCAAAATCTAATACGAATGGATACCGTTCCTCATTACCCAATTCATTGATATAACTATGATAACTGTACTGATATTCAATGCTAGGTAATACTAAATTCATATCGATATGATGCTCTAAACATTAAATATATTGAGAATACAAATAAAAATGCGCACTTGTGTATCAGTGCGCTGTTAAGTGGGGGATGTCTATCTTACAGACTAAAACACCATTTCAGGCACATGTTCAGGCACAATTAATTTACCCGCAGTTTTAGCGATAATTTCTTCAACCGAAACCCCTGGAGCACGCTCCAGTAAATGGAATGCACCGTCTTTAATTTCAATAAAAGCTAAATCGGTCATCACACGTTTAATGCAACCATAACCTGTTAAAGGTAGCTCACATAAAGGTAATAATTTTGAATTACCATATTTATCGGCATGCATCATGGTAACAATAATGTTATCTGCTCCAGCCACTAAATCCATTGCGCCGCCCATGCCTTTAATGAGCTTCCCGGGGATCATCCAAGAGGCAATTGAGCCATTAACGTCAACTTCAAACGCGCCTAAAACGGTTAAATCAACATGACCACCACGGATCATGGCAAAGCTTTCAGCAGATGAGAAAAATGATGCACCGGCAACGGCTGTAACGGTTTGTTTGCCTGCATTGATTAAATCTGCATCGATAGCATCTTCTGTTGGGAACTCACCCATACCCAATAGACCATTCTCAGATTGCAGCATTACCTGCATTCCATCGGGAATATAGTTTGCCACCAATGTAGGAATACCAATCCCCAGGTTAACATAAAAGCCGTCTTGCATTTCTTTTGCTACGCGTTGAGCAAGTTGTTCTCTTGATAAAGCCATGTGCTTGCTCTCCTTATTTTGCCGCTTTTACGGTGCGTTGTTCGATGCGCTTTTCAAAGCTTGCTTGGATAACGCGATCAACGTAAATGCCAGGGGTATGAATATGGTTAGGGTCTAATTCACCTGGTTGAACAATTTCTTCGGCTTCTACTACGGTAATTTTACCGGCAGTTGCCATCATAGGGTTGAAGTTGGCCGCTGTTTTACGGAACACTAAATTGCCCATAGTGTCGGCTTTCCAGGCTCGCACTAAGGCAAAGTCTGCGGTCAGAGATTCTTCAAGCACATAATGACGGCCTTTGATTTCGCGGGTTTCTTTACCATCGGCAATCGGCGTGCCGTAACCCGTTGCGGTAAAGAAAGCGGGAATACCGGCTCCACCTGCACGAATTTTTTCAGCCAGTGTGCCTTGAGGCGTTAAAATGACGTTTAATTCGCCAGATAACATTTGCTGTTCAAATGTTGCATTTTCACCGACATAAGAGGCGATCATAGTGGAGATTTGACGTTGCTTGAGTAATAAGCCTAACCCAAAATCATCAACTCCAGCGTTATTTGAAATTGCGGTTAAACCTGTTACGCCCAATTTAACCATATGGTTGATTAGGCCTTCGGGAATACCACATAAACCGAAACCACCAACCATCAAGGTCATGTTATCTGTTAGTCCAGCCAGCGCTTCATCATAGCTGTGAACGACTTTATTAAAACCTGCCATTGTGCTGTCCTTTTCTCGTTTTTATGTTTGATAGATGCTGATTGATATGAGTCAGCAGCTTAAAATCAGTTTGTTGCTAGCCTACATTAGGATAAGGCATTAGCCACTTTAGACGCACTTTTGCGGCCGATAATTTGGCTAATATGATTACCCGCTGTAGCCAGCTTATTTAAGTCGATACCTGTTTCAATACCGATGCCGTGAAGCATGTAAACTAAATCTTCAGTTGCTAAATTACCTGATGCTCCTTTGGCATAAGGACAACCACCCAATCCAGCAACAGAGGCATCAAATGTGGCAATACCCATATCTAAGCAAGCAAAAATATTCGCTAGAGCTTGTCCGTAGGTATCGTGAAAGTGTAGTGCAAGCTTTTCTACGGGCACAACTTTTGCCACAGCTTCAACCATTCTACGGGCATTTACAGGCGTGCCAACACCTATGGTGTCACCGAGAGAAATCTCATAACAGCCCATTTTGTAAAGAATCTCAGACACACGAGTTACTTCACTGACCTCAATATGACCTTCATAGGGGCAGCCAAGGACACAGGATACGTATCCTCTGACTGGAATGTTGTGCTGTTTTGCTAGTTGCATCAATGGGATAAAGCGTTCGATAGATTCATCGATTGAGCAGTTAATATTTTTTTGACTGAAGCTTTCTGACGCGGCGCCAAATATTGCCACTTCATCTGCACCCGACGCTAACGCAAGCTCAAAACCTTTCATATTTGGGGTTAATGCACTATAGGTTACCCCTTTGATGCGAGGCATTTGGGTAAAAATATCGGCGGAGTCGGCCATTTGTGGCACCCATTTAGGTGATACAAAGCTACCTGCTTCAATACGAGTTAATCCTGATGCGGCCAAATCAGCAATTAACTGAAGTTTAGCCTGAGTAGTCACGGCAACTTCATTTTGTAAGCCATCGCGAGCGCCGACTTCAAAAATACTGACTTTTGCGGGCATCATACGCTGGCTTCCTTTTGTGCTTCTTGTGGGGTTTCTTCCACATGTAAAAGCTGTACGCCATCGGTGACCAACTCACCACTTTGGAAGTAAAACTCGGTTACGACACCGTCAAATGGGGCTTCGATGGTGTATTCCATTTTCATGGCTTCCATAACCAGCAGACCTTGGCCTGCTTTCACATGGGTGCCCACTTCAACTAAATGGGTGACCACAGTGCCATTCATCGGCGCTTTTAATTTGTCTGCGCTGTTAACGGTTTCTTCAGCAACTTGTGCTAATACCGCGGTAAAATGATAACTGCCGCTGGGTAAAAATAAGGTAAAGTCGTCAGCCTCGCGGCTAACAGGGACTTTACTTTTGTGGCCATTAATTTCAGCAAACAACACATCATCTTTAATTTGCCCTGCCAGCTTTAATGCTTGGCCGTTTAAACCTAAATGCAAAGCGCCACCAAGATCGGTCATTATCAGATTTTGCAGTTCATGCTTTTCATCTAAAAGGGCGACATGATGAATGCTGGCACTGTTTAGTCTAAAGCCACTGACTTGTCCCCAAGGTGAATAAGGGTCATTGCTGTTTACTGCGTTGGCTTGTGCTTGTTGTTGGCGTAATAACACCTGATACAAACCTGCTAGTGCGATAGCCGTATCTGATTCGCTGTTCGCGTCACCGATCAAAGTATTGCCGTAACGTTCGATAAAGTCGGTACAGAAATCCGCTTTAGCAAATGCGGGGTGTTCTGCAATGTTAGCTAAAAACTCAATATTATGTTTCAAACCACTGATTTGATAGGATTCTAGTGCATGAATTAGGCGCTGCAGGGCTCTAGGGCGCGTTTCGTCCCAAACAATTAACTTGGCGATCATCGGGTCGTAAAAGTTACTGATCACGTCATTTTCACGTATACCAGAATCTATCCGTACATAGCGGTTCTGTTCCGGTTCTCGCAAGAAATTCAGTTTACCGCTGGCGGGTAAAAATTCATTTTGCGGATCTTCTGCGTAAATGCGAACTTCGAATGAATGTCCATGAATGCGCACTTCGTCTTGTTTTAGCGGTAACTCGCCGCCACTGGCAACCACAAGTTGCCATTTTACTAAGTCTTGACCGGTAACCATTTCGGTAACCGGATGCTCGACTTGTAAGCGAGTGTTCATTTCCATGAAGTAAAAACTGTTGTCGGTATCTAACAAAAACTCTACGGTTCCGGCACCCACATAATCAATGGCCTTTGCTGCAGCAACTGCGGCTTCACCCATTTGGATACGTAATTCATCAGACAAACCTGGCGCGGGTGCTTCTTCAACCACTTTTTGATGACGACGTTGAATAGAGCAATCACGATCAGAGAGGTAAATCGCATTACCATGGCTGTCTGCAAATACCTGAACTTCAACATGGCGAGGTTGACGTAAATAGCGTTCCATCAATAATTTATCATTACCAAATGATGAAGTGGCTTCACGACGAGCTGAGCGAATGGCTTCTAAAATTTCACCGTCATTTTCAACGATGCGCATCCCTTTACCGCCGCCACCATATGCTGCTTTTATTAGCAGTGGGAAGCCCACCTGTTTGGCTTGTGCTACTAAATTGGCGTCGGCTTGATCGTCACCGTGATAACCTGGTACTAAAGGCACGTTTGCTTTGCCCATGATCTCTTTAGCGGCACTTTTACTGCCCATAGCATCAATTGCATCACTGCCAGGGCCCACAAATGCAATGCCATTTTGTTCACACTTACGCGCAAACTCGGCATTTTCGGATAAGAATCCGTATCCTGGATGGATGGCTTCTGCGCCAGAACGTTTGGCGATATCAATGATCAAATCTGCTTTAAGGTATGAGTCTGCTGGGGCGCTGCCACCTAAATGGAAAGATTCATCGGCCATGGCAACATGACGGGCATCTTTATCGGCATCAGAGTACAAAGCAATGGTACGAACGCCCATTGCTTGGGCAGTTTTAATAATACGACAGGCAATTTCACCGCGGTTGGCTATCAGTAATTTGGTAATCATTATTTGGCTCCTTTAGGGTCCGTGGCATTTTGCCAAGCCGGAGAGCGTTTTTCGAAAAAGGCATTTAGGCCTTCCTGACCTTCATCAGAAACACGAATACGAGCAATTTTTTCACTGGTATAAGCTAACGTGGCATCGTCTATCACGCCATCTTCTAAATGAGACACTAAGGTTTTAACCCAGGCCATGCCCTGAGGGCTATTGGCGTTAAATGCCGAAATAAAAGGCATGGCAGCGGCGTCTAAATCATTATTAATCGCGTGGATCACTTGATGTTGTAGTGCTTCATCTGCGCTAAAACGCTCAGCGGTTAACATGAATCGTCTCGCTTGACGATTTCCCATAGCACGCACCACATATGGGCTTATCACGGCGGGAATTAATCCAAGCTTCACTTCACTTAAACAAAAACTAGCACCTTCATTAGCGATAGCAATATCGCAGCAACAAATCAGTCCTAACGCACCACCGAAAGCGGCTCCATTGACCAATGCGATAGTGGGTTTTGGGAATTTATCTAATACATGCATTAGCTTGGCAAGCTCATGGGCATCAGTCAGATTTTGTTCAAAGTCCATTTGGGCTTGTTTGCGCATCCAATTAAGGTCTGCTCCGGCACTGAAGTTTTTACCCTTAGCCCGCAAAATCAGCATCTTGCATTCGGCTGAATCGGCAAACAGTGCTATTGCTGAAATCATTTCACTGATCATGACTTCATCAAAGGCATTGTGCTTTTCTGCGCGATCTAATATTAACTCGCCAACGCCTTGATTAAGCTGACATTGGATGTGTTGAAAATCATTTTTAAACATGTTTAATGCTCCTATTGATTGAACGCAATTACATGCGGAACACACCAAACTTGGTGTCTTCAATAGGGGCATTTAATGCCGCGGATAATGCTAAACCAACCACATCACGGGTTTGCGCAGGATCAATAATGCCATCGTCCCATAAGCGGGCGCTAGCATGATAAGGATGACCTTCTTTGTCATACTGCTCGACAATCGGTTTTCTAAATGCTTGTTCTTCTTCAGCGGTCCATTCAACGCCTTTACGGGCTAAACCATCGCGACGCACTGTTGCTAGCACACCAGCAGCTTGTTCGCCGCCCATCACCGAAATACGCGCATTGGGCCACATCCACATCATGGTCGGTTCAAATGCTCGGCCACACATGCCATAGTTGCCTGCGCCATAGCTACCGCCAATAATGACAGTGAACTTAGGGACTGTGGCACAAGATACTGCGGTAACCATTTTGGCTCCGTGTTTTGCGATGCCTTCGTGCTCGTATTTTTTACCCACCATGAAGCCAGTAATGTTTTGTAAAAACAGTAAAGGGATTTTTCGTTGGCAACACAGTTCAATAAAATGCGCGCCTTTTTGTGCCGATTCAGAAAACAAAATGCCATTGTTAGCCACAATACCGACAGGGTATCCATGGATGCGGGCAAATCCACAGACTAATGTGGCACCATAATTGGCTTTAAACTCATCAAAATCAGAATCATCGACGATACGGGCAATGACTTCTTTTACATCGAATGGTTTTTTAAGGTCAGTACCGACAATGCCGTAAAGCTCGTGAATATCATATTTAGGTGGTTTAACCGGACTGAGTAAGCTGGCGATGTTTTTTTGATGATTTAGACGTGATACAGCGCGACGAGCAAGCTCAAGCGCATGATCATCATTTTGAGCTAAATGATCGGCAACCCCGGAAATTTTTGTATGTACTTCAGCGCCGCCAAGCTCTTCTGCGGATACTTCTTCACCTGTTGCGGCTTTTACTAATGGCGGCCCTGCTAGAAAGATGGTGCCCTGTTCTTTAACTATGATTGATTCGTCGGCCATGGCTGGAACATAAGCACCACCTGCGGTACATAACCCCATTACCACGGCGATTTGCGGAATGCCTAAAGCAGACATTTGCGCTTGGTTATAGAAGATACGTCCGAAGTGGTCTCGATCTGGAAAGACTTCATCCTGACGGGGTAAATTTGCTCCGCCTGAATCGACGAGGTAAATACAAGGTAAATGACAACGTTTAGCGATGTCCTGAGCGCGCAGATGCTTTTTGACGGTAATAGGGTAGTAGGTTCCGCCTTTTACCGTTGCATCGTTAGCAATGATCATGCATTCAATACCGCTGACTCGGCCTATGCCTGCAATCACCCCCGCAGCTGGAACATCTTCATCATACACTTCATAGGCCGCAAATTGAGCTATTTCGAGAAAAGGTGATCCTGGGTCCAGCAGTTTTTCTACTCGCTGGCGGGGTAATAACTTGCCACGAGATAAATGACGCTCACAGGCCACAGGTCCGCCGCCTTGTTCAATTTTTATGAGCTTTTTTTGAAGGTCATCGACTAACAAAGCCATATCATCAAATTTGGCTTTAAATTCATCGCTACGAGGATTTATCTTGCTGCTCAGGTGCGTCATGTCAATATCCTTTATTGAGCACAAATTAGAGTATCAAGGGGGAGGGCACAGAGGCCTATTAAGCGTACCCCTCGACAGAAACTCACTTGCCTTGCACTAATGATATTAAGCCTAAGACAAGTGTTATTGCGATTATTTAGATTCGTTAAAGAGTTCGCGGCCAATTAGCATACGGCGAATTTCTGACGTGCCAGCTCCAATCTCATATAACTTAGCATCACGTAATAATCGGCCGGTGGCGTATTCATTAACATAGCCGTTACCGCCTAATAATTGAATCGCATCTAATGCCATTTTTGTCGCAAGCTCGGCGCTATAAAGAATCGCTCCAGCGGCATCTTTACGAGTGGTTTCTCCGCGGTCGCAAGATTTTGCAACGTTATAAACATATGATCTTGCCGCATTCATTCCTGTGTACATGTCGGCAATTTTGCCTTGAACAAGTTGGAATTCACCGATTGATTTTCCAAATTGAACACGTTCATGGACATAAGGGACGACTATATCCATACAGGCAGCCATAATGCCGAGTGGGCCGCCAGATAACACCACGCGTTCATAGTCTAGACCACTCATTAACACTTTTACGCCATTATTAAGACCACCTAAGATGTTTTCTTCTGGAACTTCACAATCTTCAAAAACCAGCTCGCAGGTGTTCGACCCGCGCATGCCTAGCTTGTCGAGTTTCTGTGCCTGGCTAAATCCTTTAAAGCCGCGTTCTACGATGAAAGCGGTAATCCCATGGGCACCTTTTTCTAAATCAGTTTTGGCATAAATCACATAAGTGTGAGCATCTGGACCATTGGTGATCCACATTTTATTACCATTAAGAATATAGCGGTCGCCGTCTTTACGTGCATGCAGCTTCATTGATACCACATCTGAGCCCGCATTCGGTTCACTCATTGCTAACGCGCCGATATGCTCACCGCTAACAAGTTTTGGCAGGTATTTAGCGCGTTGAGCATCATTACCGTTACGGTTGATTTGATTTACACACAGATTTGAATGGGCGCCATAGCTAAGTCCAATCGATGCCGATGCACGGGAAACTTCTTCCATTGCAACAACATGAGCCAAATAACCCATGTTTGCACCGCCAAACTCTTCCGGTACGGTGACGCCAAGTAATCCCATGTCACCTAACTGAGTCCACATATGGTTTGGAAACTCATTATCGTGATCAACTTGGGCGGCAATAGGGGCTATTTCATTGCTAGCAAAACTGCGAACAGCGTCGCGTAACATATCAATATCTTCGCCTAAACCGAAATTAAGGCTGCTGTATAAATCGCTCATGGCTTGTGTCCTGTTGAATTATTATTTTTAGACTCCACGCTATGTTGCGTTTAGGAGTCGTTTGCTTGTCTTTTAAAACTGCTATTACAGCAGTGATGTAAGTACTCTGACCGATTATTCGGCTCTTTGTTGCTGTGCTTACTGGTTGTACAAATTACAAAAAATGCATGAGATGAGAGTCAATCAAACTTGTTTACGTTTTATTACTTTCTAACGCGGCTTTACATTGCTGCTCTGCGGAGTTGAGTTCCATTAGCACCACTTTAATGTCATCCATTTGTTGCTGCAGCGCCGCTTTCTTGTCGTTGACTAACTCAAGCATGGTATTTAATTGTGATGTGCTTGATTTGTCCGCATCGTAAAGTTCGAACAACCGACGAGTTTCAGCTAATGAAAATCCTAAGCGTTTGCCTCTAAGTATCAGTTTGAGTCTGACACGGTCTTTTAGGCTGTAAATGCGAGTTTGACCGCGACGCTTAGGTTTAATTAAGCCCTGGTCCTCGTAAAAACGAATACTGCGAGTGGTGATATCAAATTCCTTTGATAAATCACTGATGGAATATGTAGATTGGGTGCTGACTGTAGCGTTCATCATCTCACCAAATTGGTTTCTTTTGTTGCAAGATATATGAAGTTTACGTAAAGGTAAAGTTTGCGGTAAAAATTCTATTTGGCGACTGTTAATTTGAGTTGCCATTGATTCAGATGGTGTTGATTATCTACATGATAAATATGCTTTTATATTTAGGCTGCATGGTGGAGTCTTAACGCGAATCATTAAATACGTGCCGCGGCAGTATAGATGCTTATCCGTTTGTCTAATAGGGACATTGAATGAATTCTGCTCATAATCAGGTTGGGAGAGCTAAAGGAGAAAAAACATGACGGGTGTAGGAAAGTCATTGCACAACCAATCAATTGCAGATCCAAGGACCTTTTGGGCAAATGCTGCAAAGATGATTACTTGGGACAAAGAACCTGAGAACATCTTAGATGAAACAAACAAGCCATTTTACCAGTGGTTTGCCGACGGCAAGATGAATACTTGCTATAACGCCGTTGACCGGCACGTGGCCGCGGGCAGAGGCGATCGTATCGCCATTAATTACATTAGTCCTGTGACACAAAATCAGTATCAAATTACTTATAACGAGCTGCTTGCTCAAGTGAGTCGTTTGGCTGGATATATGCAATCAATTGGTATTGAAAAAGGCGACAGGGTGGTTATTTATATGCCAATGATCCCTGAAACCGCGTTTGCAATGCTAGCCTGTGCTCGAATAGGCGCTATTCACTCCGTAGTATTTGGTGGCTTTGCTGCGAATGAATTGGCAACCCGCATTAATGATGCCAAACCCAAATTAATGTTGTCGGCTTCGTGTGGCATAGAGCCATCAGGTGTCGTGCCTTATAAGCCGTTATTAGATGATGCACTTAAGCAAGCCACGCATAAGGTTGATCACTGTTTAATTTTGGCAAGACATCAATACCAAGCAGATTTGACCGTGCCAAGGGATGTTGATTGGCAAAGTGCCCTTCAAAATGCTCCGAGTGCAGCGTGTGTATCCCTGAATGCCACGGATCCACTTTATGTACTTTACACCTCAGGCACCACAGGTAAACCTAAAGGGGTTGTGCGTGATAATGGTGGCCATGCGGTGGCTTTATGCTGGTCAATGAAAAATATTTATGACATCGAGAGTGACGATGTTTTTTGGGCTGCATCCGATGTGGGGTGGGTTGTGGGGCACTCCTATATTGTTTATGGACCATTACTCGTCGGCTCCACCACTGTCATGTATGAAGGTAAACCCATAGGCACGCCCGATGCTGCCGCGTTTTGGCGAATTATTGCCAATAATAATGTTAAAAGCTTTTTTACCGCACCTACCGCTATTCGCGCCATTAAGCGTGAAGACCCCGAAGGTAAGTTAATCCAAGATTTTGATTTGTCCTGTTTAAAGCAAATGTTTTTAGCCGGAGAGCGATGTGATCCTGACACCTTAAATTGGAGTCAGACTATGCTAGGTAAACCCGTTATTGACCATTGGTGGCAGACAGAAACGGGTTGGCCTGTTGCATCAAACTTAATGGGTGTTGAGCCTATAGCCATTAAGCCAGGATCGCCTGCAAGACCTGTTCCCGGATATCAAGTGGAAGTGTTGGATGCAATGGGTGAGCAAGTTGCAGCAAATGAAAGCGGCAATGTGGTGATTAAACAACCCTTACCGCCAGGCACCTTAACAACCTTGTGGCAAAATGATGATCGTTATGTTGACAGTTATTTATCCATGTATCCAGGATATTACCTAACGGGTGACGCAGGCTACATAGATGAAGATGGATATTTGTATATTATGAGTCGAATTGACGACATCATTAATGTTGCGGGGCATCGTTTATCAACCGGACGTTTTGAAGAGGTGCTGTGTCAACACCCTGCAGTGGCTGAAGCTGCTGTTATAGGTGTACAGGACAAACTAAAAGGTCAAGTTCCCTTAGGTATGGTCGTGCTTAAAAACGGCGTTGAATTAACTGATGAAGAGTTACATAGCCAATTATTAGCCTTAGTTAGGCAAGAAATTGGTCCTGTGGCATCTTTTCGATTAGTGAGCGCTGTGCCTAAATTACCCAAAACGCGCTCGGGTAAAATTTTACGGGCGACGATGCGTAAAATTGCTGATAACCAGGAATACACAGTGCCCGCAACCATTGAAGATCCCCAAACCTTAGACATTGTTCGCAATACGTTAACCCGAATGGGCTATGCCAATGCATTAACTAAAGCCTTAGGTGAGTAATTTTTTTGCCAAATGTAAACGTCAATGTTAGCTAAGTTAACGGTTTTTATACTTGATAACATTGACGTTTTTAAAGACACATCCTTTACAAACGCGGCTTTACGGTAATAGTAAAAACACATTTTGATTACTGTACGCCATAGAATCTAGGTTTTAACTGGTAATTTAGTTACAAAAATCGCTATAATATTTGTCCATATGGGTTCGCGAATCGCGATAAATCTCTGTGACCTTGTGGAATATAAATCTAATGACTCACCACACAAACTTGTCAAACATCGGCGTTATTGGCCTTGGTGTTATGGGCAAAAACCTCGCTTTAAATATTGCTGATAACGGTTACCACGTTGCTGTTTTTGATCTTGACACCGCAAAAGTTAATGCGGCATTAGAACAGGAGCATCAAGAGCGTAAAGCTGGCTTAGCCCCTCGAATGCAAGCCTGTAATAATCTTTCAGAAATGCTTGATAAACTTGTCTCACCTAAGGTGATAGTGTTATCTGTACCTGCAGGTAGTATCGTTGACGGCATTTGTAATACCCTTATTGAAAGTGGTATCAACAGTGAAGACATCGTCATAGATACAGGCAATAGCTTGTGGACGGATACTGTAGAGCGAGAAGCTCACTATCAAGGCAAGTTTAAGTTTTTCAGTTCAGCCGTTTCTGGTGGTGAAGTTGGCGCACGTTTTGGGCCATCTTTAATGCCTAGTGGTGATGAGTCAGCATGGCAATATGTTGCGCCAATTTGGAATGCAATTGCCGCTAAAGTGGACAGTAAAACCGGTTTGCCGATAGAGCGTTTTGAACCGGGTAACCCTGTGACTGAAGGCGAGCCATGTACGACTTACATCGGTCCTGCGGGTTCTGGTCATTATGTTAAAATGGTTCACAATGGTATTGAATATGCTGATATGCAGCTAATTTGCGAAGCTTATCAATTACTGTATGAAGGCATTGGCTTATCGACATACGACATTGGTGATATTTTCAAACGCTGGAACCAAGGTAGCTTAAACAGTTACTTAATGGGGATCAGTGCGGAAGTGTTACAGCAAAAAGATCCATTAACCGATAAACCGTTAGTGGAAATGATTTTAGACAAAGCGGGCCAGAAGGGCACTGGGTTATGGACTGCTGTAAGTAGTTTGCAGATTGGTTGTCCAGCACCAACAATTGCTGAAGCGGTTTATGCCCGCGCTATCAGCACGCAAAAGTCACTGCGTGTTAGTTTAAGTAACACCCTGGTGGGGCCACAAAAAGCCACACTCACAGAGGCTGAAAAAACAGACTTTATTAACGCATTAGAAGATGCGCTTTATTGCGCTAAAGTATGTTGTTATGCTCAGGGTTTTCAACTTATGGCGATGGAAGCCAAAGAGCAAAACTGGACACTAAACTTTGCTGAAATCGCCAAAATTTGGCGTGCAGGCTGTATTATTCGCGCCACGTTTTTACAATCGATTACACAAGCCTATGTTGAAAATCCGCAATTGGCGAATTTGCTTATGGCAGAAAGCTTCAGCAGCGCACTTGCGGCTAAACAATTAAATTGGCGTAAAACCGTTGCAGCATCAGTGATGCAAGGAATACCAGCCCCCTGTATTGCTTCTGCCGTGGCTTATTACGATAGCTATCGTTGCGAAACCCTACCAGCCAACCTGTTGCAAGGTCAGCGTGACTTTTTTGGCGCGCATACCTTTGAACGTACAGATAAGCCAGCTGGTGAGAAGTATCATTTAGATTGGAGTGCCAAGGTTCGTACTTTAGTTAAAATGTAGTTTGTGGTCATTGTTAAAAAAGGCTTCTTATCAGAAGCCTTTTTATTGCTTGAAGCAAGCATCATTGCGATTGTGTATTAATGCAGATGTAATATATGGCTTAGGCTATATCTGACTGAGATTAATCATCAAACCTGCGCTAAACAACACACTGAATATCATTGTCAGTTTAGCGGTTTTACCGAGTATAGGGTTAAGATCTTCGCCTGAATTGTCTCTAAAATCTCGACTCAGCTTTCTGGCTAATATTAAGGATACACCAGCTAATAGCACTGGCCATCCTTCAAGTGCCCCTAATAAAAAACCAGCAATAATGATCCCAAAAGGCAGGTATAAAAAGCTCTGGTAGAGTACCTTTGCTTGCGGTTCACCAATTCTAACTGCAAGGGTGTTTTTGCCCGCTTTGGTATCTGTTGTGATGTCACGGGTGTTATTCACTAACATAATTGCGGCGTTGAAAAAACCAATTGCGCAGCCCAATAACCAGGCTGTTAATGTTGTCTCTCCTGCCTGTAAATAATAACTTCCCACAACAGCGACAAGGCCAAAAAACACGAATGCGGCAACTTCGCCCAAGCCATGAGATGCCAAAGGGTAAGGGCCGCCACTGTAACAAATTGCCCCTAGAATAGAAGCTGCAGCTAATATCGCGATAGGCCAGCCACCGTGCCAAATTAGGTATGAGCCAACCAGTAATGCGGCTAACAAGCATGCTATCATTGCATTACGCACTGTGGTGGGGGCGATCATGCCACTTTGGGTGACGCGAACCGGTCCCAGTCTTTCTTCAGTATCTATGCCATTTTTATAGTCAAAATAGTCATTGGCTAGATTGACCGAAATTTGCAGTAAAATAGCACATAGCATTGAAATTACAGCAATTAACCAACTGAATTGCATAAGTTCGATTGCCAACATATTGCCAATGAGTAAAGGGCCAATAGCCGCTGGCAGTGTTCTTGGGCGTATCGCCAAAATCCAAGATTGCATAAACACCAAAATAACAAGATTAGTAATCTTGATAGTTTATCAAACATTACTGACTACTGCTGTTGATATTGTTTGCAGCAAATCACTAATTTAGTAATTTTGTATTCAAAAACGGTGTTTAACAATTAAACCCCTAAAAAGACACTAGCCCTTGTTGAAGATTATAGGTTAGGCTAAATGATATTTTTGTGGTTTCTGAGAGTGTTAAATGAGTCAGGTGTTAAACGATTTATTATCATTATTGTCCTTAGAGCAAATAGAACTCGGGTTGTTTAGAGGGCAAAGTCAAGATTTAGGCTTTGGCCATGTTTTTGGTGGTCAGGTGATGGGGCAGGCTTTGAGCGCAGCAAAACAAACCGTGAGTGAAGACCGTCACGCTCACTCTTTGCATTCTTATTTCTTGCGAGCTGGCGATGAGAAATTACCAATCGTTTATGATGTAGAAAGCATGCGTGATGGTGGCAGTTTTAGCGCCAGACGGGTAAAAGCGATTCAAAAAGGTCGACCGATTTTTTATATGACTTGCTCATTTCAAACCCATGAAGAAGGTTATGAGCATCAAGCGACAATGCCGGTTGTTCCGGGTCCTGAAGGTTTGATGAACCAGCAAGAGCTTGCTATGACCATGCGTGATAAAGTGCCTGCCCAAATGCTTGAAAAATTTATGGCCGATGCGCCGATTGAAATGCGTCTGGTCGATCCTTTTAATCCACTAGCGCCATTGACCAGAGAGCCCGTTCGTCATGTGTGGTTAAGGGCTAATGGTGATATTCCCAATGATCATAGTATTCAAGAGTATCTGTTGGCGTATGCGTCAGATTTTAACTTTTTAGTGACAGCCGCTCAGCCCCATGGTGTCTCATTTTTAACCCCCGGCATACGCATGGCGACCATAGACCACTCAATGTGGTTTCATCGCAGTTTTGATATGAGCCAATGGATTTTATACAGCATCGAGAGCCCAAATGCTGGTGGCGGACGTGGTTTTGTTAAGGGGCAGTTTTTTGATCAACAAGGGCGTTTAGTGGCATCTGCAACCCAAGAAGGGTTGTTACGAATGACTAAGCCCTAATGTATGACGTTTAGTTGTTAAACATTATTACCAGCAAAGGATGAATAGGTTGAGCAGTATGCGTAAATTAAAGAGTATTTGGGTCAGTTTTTTTGCAGGGTTATTGTTGCTTACAGGCTGCGTCACAGTTGTGCCAGATGCGCCGGTTGTCGTGAACGGATATGCAGGGTACCTTGAAAAAATAGCCTTACCGCAGGGGAGTAAAATTTACATCGCGATAATTGACATCAATACGCCTGGAGCGATTATTTCGCAAAAGTCTTTTGATATCGCGCGAGCGCCCGTGCCGTTTAAGTTTATTTTCCCCGCAGAGGCTATCGATAAGAGTGTGGATTATGGTGTCGTTGCGATGATCACCTATCAAGGTAAGGTGATTTTTCAAACTTATGATAAATTCGAGGTGATTAATAATGATAAATTCACCACTGAAGTACTCATGAAACAAGTCAACTAAGCTTTTAAAAAGCCAATTAAGTCACCCAGTTCACATTCCACTGCGTTCGCCATTGATTTATCTTAATGGCGAACGATAATGTTTTTTCGTTGTCATCATTCTTTGGCCATGTTGTGATCCACAAAGACGTATCTGTGACCCATTCTGGGCGAATATCAGACCATGAAATAATACCGCCAGAATACGGAAAGCAAAGCCGATTAATTTGGGCGCTTTGCCTTGCATCAGTGGTTATTTATATCAATCTTTATACGGTTCAGGGCATGTTGCCGCTGATTGCCGAGCACTTTGATGTTACCGGCGCACATTCCACTCTTGTGTTATCAGTTACCAGTTTCACACTCGCTTTTTCACTCCTTTTTTATGCGGTGATTTCCGATCGCGTTGGCCGCTTAAAGCCGATTGTGATCAGCTTGTGGTTATTAGCATGCTCTAATTTATTACTGATTTTTGTCACTGATTTCGACTCATTGGTATGGGTAAGGCTGTTGCAGGGCGTACTGTTAGCAGCAGTGCCTGCCATTGCCATGGCCTATTTTAAAGAACAACTTGCCCCTGAGTTTATGCTAAAAGCGGCGGCAACTTATATTACCGCTAATAGCCTTGGTGGGATTTTTGGACGATTATTTGGTGGCTTAATGTCACAGCATTTATCGTGGCAACAATCAATGGGCTTAGTGTTTATCGTTACGCTAATTGGGGTAGCAATAGTCACTTTTCTATTGCCTCGGCGTGAAATTAAGCCGCACCTAGTAAATTTATCTGTTAAACCAGCAAAACTCGCAAAACTACAACAGGATTTACAAGGCTTTTGGGGGCACATCACCGACCGAAAAATGAGTTTAGTGTTCATCATCGGCGGGTTGGCATTTATGATGATGGTAAATCAATTTAGTTTTATTCAGCTGCATTTAATGGCATTACCGTATGAGCTGAGTCGATTCAATGCCACGCTAATCTTTTTGTGTTATCTCAGCGGCACCTTTGCCTCATATTTATCGGCGAAGTGGATTGTACGCTTTGGGTCGATAATCTTATTTAAAGCGGCTTTTTTGTTGATGGTTCTAGGGACCTTGCTGACCTTAGTCGATACCTTATGGGCCATTGTATTGGGCTTTTTGATCACCGCGAGTGGGTTCTTCTTGACCCACAGTTGCTGTAACTCGTTTGTGGCTATTCGGGCGGTAAATCATAGAGCTAAAGCTACGTCTTTATACCTGTGTTGTTATTACTTAGGCGCGGCGTTAGGCGGACCCTATTTAATGGTCTTTTGGCAACATTCACTGTGGCAGGGGGTTGTGGTCGGTTCGCTAACCTTGTTAGCGATGTTGGCGCTAGCAATATGCTTATTGAGCAGAGGGCCGCTAGAAAAGCCGGCCTAATTTAAGTGAGTGTATTATTAGATTCGAGTCTAATTATCCGTAAATTGCTTGCGGTCTATGCCAAATTTTTTCATCTTGTCATATAAGGTTTTACGGGGCAGTTCAAGTTGCTCCATAGTGAGCTTGATACTGCCTTTATTATAATTTAGTGACTCTTCGATAAGTAAGCGTTCAAAAAAATCGACGCGTTGTTGTAATGACATATTGGAGTGCATAGTTGGGTGGTTATCCATATTACCCGCTGCAAACGCAGCTTCAGCACCCAATAGCACGTACCGTTCTGCTAAATTGCGTAACTCACGTACATTTCCTGGCCAATCATGGGATGTCAGCATTGCTTGTTGTTCAGGATTTAATGCGATAAGCGCCTTGTGATAGCGTGTTGAGGCTATCCTGGCAAAATGCAGGAAGAGTAAAGGGATATCTTCTCTTCGCTCCCTCAGCGCAGGGATAGGCACTGTCACTAAATTCAGGCGATAGAGTAAATCCTGACGAAACTCACCGGTTTCACATAATTGTTGTAAATTCACTTTTGTGGCTGCAATTACCCGAATATCAAGGTCAATTGATTGGTTTGAACCTAAGCGTTCTACTTTCCGGTCTTCTAAGACCCTTAAGAGTTTGACCTGCAAACTCAGTGGTGTGCTTTCAATTTCATCTAAAAATAACGTACCTTGATTAGCGTATTCAAACTTACCAATTCGAGTTTTATCGTTGCCTGTATAGGCACCAGCCTGAGCTCCAAATAGCTCACTTTCGATGAGGTTTTCTGGAATTGCACCACAGTTAATAGCAACAAAATTGTGTTTACTGCGATGACTATGATCATGAAGGTATCGGGCGACTAATTCTTTACCTGTACCTGTTTCACCTTCAATCATAATGTCGGCAGGGGCGTTTATCACCTGGTTGAGGATATTACGCATTTTGACTATGCCAGGGCTGTGACCAAGTATTCTTGGCCCAGGGGCAATATGTGATTCTAACTCTTTTTTTAATTTACGGTTTTCCAGGGTTAATTGACGCTTTTCTAAGGCACGTTTTGCTACATCAACGACATGCTCATTGTTAAACGGTTTTTCAAGAAAATCGTAAGCGCCTTTTTTTACCGCATCAACAGCCATGGCGATATCACCAAATCCCGTGATCAGCACAACCGGTAAATCTGGGTCTTTTTGCATTAATTGCTGCAATAAACTAAGGCCATCCAGTTGGGGCATATTAACATCAGAAAATACCACGCCAGGCCAATCTCGATGGATTTGTTCTGCAACCAGCGCTGGTTGGGTGGTTGATGCCGCTGCGATGCCTTCTAGTTTAAATAACTGACTAAGAACACTGCCGATATGGGGTTCATCATCGACAATAATGACTTGTAGCGGGTTAATATCACCTAGTGGACTCAAGTTCGGGCATCCTCATATAAATAAATGGGTAAATGAATTTTAAAAATAGCGCCACCTTCAACATCATTTTCAACGGTTATTTTACCTTGCATTGATTCAATAATTCGCTGTGAAATAGATAACCCTAAGCCTAATCCTTGTCGTTCATTGGTCGTGAAGTAGGGCTCAAATATTTTGCTCATTTGGCCTTCTCTGACTCCGGGACCAGTATCTTGGATGCTAATGATTAGCTTATTACTGGTTGTGGCTTTGCTTGCCGTAATATTGAGTCTTTTCATTGGACTTTGCTGCATTGCTACAATCGCATTACTTATTACATTTACCAATACTTGCTGTAATCTAACGGTATCGCCCCAAATCTGGCACTTACCTTTAAGCATTGTTTTACTGAGTTTTACCCCTTGTTTGTCTATTTCAGGTTGAACGATAGTCAGCGCTTGTTCGATAGCTTGCTCGATTTCTATTGCGTTGTCTTTACCTTGCGATTTACGGGTAAAACTTTTGAACTGAGCAATAATGTCGGCTAATCTGTCGGTCAATTCAATCATGATTTTTAAGTTATTTTTGGCATCGTCAAACATATTTCTTCCCAGAAATGTTTGGGTATTTTGCGCATAACTTCTTAGCGCTGCCAAAGGCTGATTCAGTTCATGATTAATACTGGCGGATAAGCTGCCTATGACGGTCAACTTAGCCGCTTGTATCAATTCATCTTGGGTATCCTTTAGTTTAGTGTTGGCTTGTTCAAGCTCAAGGGTACGCTCTTTCACTCTTTGTTCGAGTAAATTATGAGCATGTAGCATACGGCGTAAATTTTTACGTCGTTCAATGGCATAAAGAATCAGTAATACCAGCAATAGATATAAACTTGCCGTTAATAACATGATGGTAGGCAACGACTTATATAAAGGCTTCAGTGGCGCTAATACATGCAGCGTCCAATTCGCCTTTGGCATCAATTTATTTTTTTCTAAAAATGTTTCACTGCCATTGGCTGAAGTGATTTGGTAGGTATGAACTTCTGCTTCAGCTAAAGCATTATAGGGTGGCTTTATGGCTAATTCGCTGATAGGGCGGGTTGCATAGCGCTTGGATGTATTCAAAGCAAAGCGTTTCGCCTGTGATAAAGGCGCCAAAGAGCGAAAGCGCCAATGGTTTATGCTGGATAAAAAGATAATGTCATCGGGGTCGCTAATCATGAACTCATATTGCCCTGCGATGGCAATACCTGTGCTTTGTTGTTCAATAACGCCAATATCCACCTTCACCACTATGACGCCTAATACTATGCCATTATGCAATACTGGATTAGAAAAATAGAAACCGCGTTTATCGGATGATGTACCTACAGCATAGTAGCGCCCAGCACGGCCAGATAACGCTTCAATAAAATATGGACGAAATGAATAATCTTGATTGATAAAAGTATTAGGTTGCTGCCAATTACTGGCAGCAATAGCGACTCCAAGAGCGTCGGTTAAATAAATATCTGATGACTCTGTCACTTCTTGTAGCTCGGATAAATAGGCATTTAATTGGGCAATTTTTTGAGGATCTTTTTGGGCTAATAAGCCTTCTTGTAAAATGGGATTAGTGGCAATAACTTCTGGAATAATTTCAAATTGTGCCAGTTGTTGATCAATGAACAGCACGAGTTCATTGATCTGTTTTTCAGATTGAGCAGCGATGTCATTTTTGCCCTTATTAAGCCAATACCATTGGCTGGTAAATAGGGTAAGTAACAGTCCAGCGATAAGAATGATACTTAATAAAATTTTGTATTGTATTTTTGTGGTAGCAATAACCATATTTACTCTTAATTGGACATTAAAAAAGTGACAAACCAAATGAGAAAATATCCGTTGTCAGTTAGATTAACAACGGATATTCAATTTTAAGGCTCGTTCATTTTGTTCAATAAATCAAGTTAATAGCCATTCAACTTATCAATGTATTCAGGCAAAAACAGTGATATTTGTGGAATATAAGTAATTAACATTAAGAAACCAAGTAATAAGACTAACCAAGGTAAACATGATTGGATCACCCAGCCCATGCTTTTACCGGTAATTCCCGCGGTAACAAATAAATTGAGCCCCACCGGTGGTGTTAGCATACCGATCTCCATGTTGACAACCATGATAATCCCTAAGTGGATAGGGTCGATGCCTAATTGCGTGGCGATAGGAAACAAAATAGGGGCCATAATCAACAGAATAGCGGAGGGCTCCATAAAGTTACCCGCTGCTAGCAACAACAAATTGACTATGATTAAGAAGCCCCAAGCGGGCAAACCAAAGCCCACAATCGTTTCCGCAATAATATGTGGGATACGTTCAGTGGTAAGAACATGGGCAAAAAGCATAGCATTGGCAATAATGAATAACAGCATGATACTGACTTTTGCGCCATCGCGAACCACATGACGAATCTCTTTATCTGTGGGGGTTTTTATCACCGCCAGCAACATTTGCAGAATATTACGTATTCCAGCACCAACAATAGATTCCTGCTGATTACGCCAAGCCACATTTTTCAATGGACCAATATCACGATAACCAAAGACCGCAATAAAATAGGCATAAACACAGGCTACTGCCGCCGCTTCGGTAGGACTTGCTACGCCGCCATAAATAGAACCCAGCACAATAATAATTAAGGCAAGACCACCCAAAGCTTTCGCGCTTGAAATGGATAAGGCTTTAACCCCAGGGAAGGGACGTGATGGTAAGTTTTTGATTCTGGCTACAACGTAAATTGCCAGCATCAAGATAAAACCCATCATTAAGCCTGGGATTAACCCTGCCATAAACATTCTAGCTGCCGACACTTCAGTTGCGGCAGCATAAACTAGCATCACTATCGATGGCGGGATTAAGATACCTAAGGTGCCGGATGTGGTAATCACCCCTGCAGCGAATTTTTCAGGGTAGCCTGCGCGCACCATACCAACGATAACAATTGATCCGATAGCTGCAACGGTGGCGGGTGACGAACCTGATACCGCAGCAAATAGCATACATGCCATTACCGAGGCCATGGCTAAACCACCGCGAATATGGCCGACACTGTCCATTGCGAAATCAATAATTCTGCGAGCCACGCCGCCCGTGGACAAGAATGCCGATGAAAGAATAAAAAACGGAATCGCCAGTAAGGTGTAATGCTCAGAAGTGGATTCATAAAGCTTCAATGCGATTGAAGCAAGAGAGTCGTTTGAAAATAATAAAATAGTTAGAACGCTTGAAAAACCTAACGCAATAGCGATAGGCATACCAATTAACATACAAACAAGAAGTGTGATAAATAAGGTTGCGATAGTCATTATTTTTCGTCCTTATTTTTTTCTGTTGCTGTGGTTGAATTAATCGCACTTGCTAGTGCTGCTTCATCAATTAAATGCATGCTGTCTTTCGCTTCATCTGCTAATGCAAAGCCATCAGCTTTACCAGTCAAAATGGCGATAAACAATTGTACAAACCGCCAAGCCAACATAGAAAAACCTATGATTAAAATACTTTGAGACATCCAAACGGGTACCGCTCCCTCATCTTCAAGATCGATCTTTAATACATCCCATGCAAAATCAGGATCGAGTTGATGAACAAGAAATGCTGGAAAATCGATATCCTCCATTGGCAGTCCAATTTGGTACATTTGGCTTAAATAATCCCAGCTACCTTTAAGAAATAAACCACAATAGATAACGCATAACGAACAGGCTAATAGCGCAACCCACTTTTTAGGTGCGGGTGATAGTTTACTGACAAAGGCATCAACACCAATGTGCGCGCCGACCTTGACGCCATAAGACATGCCGAATAATACAAACCATCCACACAGAGTCAGGGTCAGTTCTTGTATCCACAGAAAACCGGTATTAAAGAAAAAACGTGCGATAACTTCGCCAAAAACCAATAAGGTCATCAGTGATATCAATAGGTTTAAAAACCCTTCTTCGAATTTATTGAGCAGATTTGAAATCACTTTGTTCTCCTAAATGTTAATGAAAAGAGGGTTGTTATCCTGTTATGACTTTCGATAACAACCCAAGAGAACCCTATTGCGTGTTTGCGGCTTGTGCGGCGTCAATAACGTCTTTACCAATTTGAGACTCAAATTTAGTCCACACAGGTTTCATCGAATCAACCCATTGTTGGCGTTGTACTGCGGTTAATGAAACTAATTCAGAACGTTTTGAATCTAAAATCGCCTGTCTATCTTCACCTTCTTTAGCGGCAGCAATTTGATTGCCTAATACAATGGCTTCATCGAGAGATTTTTTGATAATTTCACGCTTGTCTTTAGGTAGGCTTTTCCAGAAAGTGTTTGACGTTACTAGCATGTAATCTAATACACCGTGGTTACTTTCTGTAATGTGGCTTTGCACCTCATAAAACTTCATTGAATAAATATTTGACCAAGTATTTTCTTGACCATCAATGGCGCGAGTTTGCAAAAGGGTGAACACTTCGGAGAAAGGTTTTTTAACTGGAATTGCTTTTACTGCATCAAATTGAGCGGCAATCACATCAGACGCCATAATACGGAATTTTTTACCGCTGGCATCAGCCGGTGTTGAAAGTGGCGCATGGGCTGAAAATTGTTTCATACCATTATGCAAATAACCTAAACCGACAATGCCTTTGCGATTCATCGCGTTTAAGAGCTTTTGACCTTCCTCAGATTGCTGAAAACGGTCAACTGCTGCCATGTCTTCAAATAAGAATGGTAAATCGAATACCTGCAGTTTTTTGGTGTATCGTTCGAATTTTGATAAAGAGGGAGCAACAATTTGTACATCGTTCAAAAGCAATGCCGCTAGCTCATTGTTGTCGCCGAATAGTTGTGAGCTTGGGAAGACACTTACCGTGTATTCACCAGGTAAACGTTGTTCAACTAATTCTTTAAACTTTAATGCCATTTGTCCTTTAGGGGTATTTTCAGCCACAACATGTGAAAACTTAATTTCAACAGGCTCTGCAAACGCGCTGAAACTTGAAACTAACATTGAAGCTATAGCGGTCAGTTTTGCTGTTGCTTTGATTGATTTCCACACAGGTTTAATTGCAATCGATGGGTACATGTTTGGGCTTCCTTTCTTGATTATTCATTGTTGTTTTTCCTCTATTTGCATTCGAACAATGCATTTGGGATATTGCTGGGTTCCCTAGAGGGGTACAACATAGATAGCAAGGTCAGTGCCAACTTGAAAATAATATTTATCCATATGTTTTTTATAGCTAATTTTTTTTGTTCAATGATGTGTAGCTTATTCTTGGGTCAGAAGAGGAACAGAAGATATGCTGCTATGGGTGGAAAGTCACACATTGATAACATTCGATCATATTGTTAACAAAATGCCGTCTTCTAAGATCATTTTTGAAAGAAACATTCATAAATTGAATGTGCTTAAAAATAGAGAAGGGCGAAACGGTTATTTTTGTGGTTAACAGAGAATGTTATGCGAATCAATTATCAAAAAACAATTATAGATTTGGAGTGTTTTATTGCCGAATAAGACGAACAATATGTGATGTTTAGGATGTTTAGGATGTTTAGGATGTTTAGGATGTTTAGGATGTTTAGGATGTTTAGGATGTTTAGGATGTTTAGGATGT